>CAZEIG010000052.1:0-10939 GCA_964511805.1 uncultured Faecalibacterium sp. | reverse complement strand
CTCGTCGCAGATGGCGGGGGTGTCGTCCTTGGTGGAGCCGTCGTCGACCAGGATGATCTCGGCATCCTCCCCCGCTGTGAGGAGGGTCTCGATGCAGTGGCGCATATACGCCGCCGAGTTGTAACAGGGCACCGCGAAGGTGATGAGTTTTTGTTCCATACGATTTAACCTCACGATTGGATCTATTGTTGGTCTGAAGGGCCGCCGCACGGCCCTGTTTTCCCATATTGTACCATATCCCGCGTCAAAAAGCTATCCGGACGGGACAAGCAGGCCGAAATGTGGTATACTTTTGCGCAGAACAGACAGGAGGCTACCCCATGGAAGACCAGTACAGCATATTGAAAAAGGTGTTCGGCTACGACAGCTTCCGCCCCGGCCAGACCGAGATCGTCTCGGCCATCCTGGACGGGCGGGACGTGCTGGCCGTCATGCCCACCGGCGCGGGCAAGTCGATCTGCTACCAGGTACCCGCCCTTCTCTTCCCGGGGATCACCCTGGTGGTCAGCCCCCTCATCAGCCTGATGCAGGACCAGGTGCGGGCCCTGGTGTCGGCGGGTGTGGCTGCGGCCTACCTCAACAGCAGCCTGACCGACAACCAGAAGGCCCTGATGCTCCACCGGGCCCAAGAAGGCTGGTACAAGATCATCTACGTCGCCCCCGAGCGTCTCCAGATGCCCGGCTTCCTCCGCTTTGCCCAGGAGCAACCCATCAGCATGGTGACGGTGGACGAGGCCCACTGCATCAGCCAGTGGGGGAACGATTTCCGCCCCAGCTACCTCCAGATCCGTCAGTTCGTCGCCCAGCTGCCCCGGCGGCCGGTCCTCAGCGCCTTTACCGCCACCGCCACCCCGCGGGTCAGGACCGACATCGAGGCCCAGCTGGCCCTGCAGGACCCCTTCCGGATGACCACCGGCTTCGACCGGCCCAACCTCTGCTTCGAGACCCGGCGAGTGGTCACCAGCGACAAGCCCCACGAGCTGCTCGGCCTCCTGCTCGACGCGGGGGACGGGGCCGTCATCGTCTATTGCAGCACCGTCCGCCAGGTGGAGGAGAGTGCCGCGATGCTCAACCGGGCAGGGATCGACGCCGCGCCCTATCACGGCCAGATGGATACCGCCGCCCGGAAGAAGAACCAGGAGGACTTCCTCTACGACCGGGTGCAGGTGATGGTGGCCACCAACGCCTTCGGGATGGGGATCGATAAACCCAACGTCCGGATGGTCATCCACTATAATATGCCCCGGGACCTGGAGAGCTATTATCAGGAGGCCGGCCGGGCCGGGCGCGACGGGGAGCCCGCCCGCTGCGTCCTCCTCTACGCCCCCAGCGACGTCCGCACCGCCCAGTACTTCATCGACAAGGAGGAGTCGGAGAGCGACCAGCCCCCCGAGGTCCGCCAGGCCGTCGCCGAGCAGGCCCGGGAGCGGCTGAAGTACATGACCTTCTACGCCACCACCCGCCGCTGCCTGCGGGCCGACCTCCTTCACTACTTCGGGGAAAAGGCCTCTGCCGCCTGCGGGAACTGTTCCAACTGCCTCCACCCCCAGCTTCCTCTGCCCGAGCGCCGCCCCGAAAAGCAGGCCCCCCGCCCGGCGCCCGCCCAGCGGAAGGCCCGCCGCCAGGCCGCCCAGTACGACCTGGCTCCCCAGGACGAAAAGCTGCTGGCCGCCCTCTACGCCCTCCGGAAAGAGCTGGCCGGGAAGGAGAAGCTGCCCGCCTTCCTGATCTTCCCCGACGCCACCCTGCGGGAGATCTGCGCCAAACGCCCCAAAACCACCGCCGACCTGCTCCAGATCAGCGGCATCGGCGAAGTGAAGGCCGCCCGCTACGGTCAGGCCTTTCTGGACCTGGTGCAGAAATACCGGTAAAATAAACGTTTCGGCTCGATTGATGCTTGTCTGTCCCTCAAAAACATGGTATAATCTCAGAAGACCGATATGTTGAATAGAGGCCATTTTTCCATACGGAGGCAAACCAAATGAAACGTGTTCTTTCTTTTGCCCTTTGCGGTGCCATGGCGCTGGGGCTTGCAGCCTGCGGCGGCGGACAGTCCTCGTCCACGGCCGCCTCGGCTGAGACCCTGACCGGCACCGCCCAAGGCTTCGGCGGCGAAGTGACCGCCACCCTGACCGTCGAGGACGGCACCATCACCGCATGCACCCTGACCGGCGACGGCGAGACCGCCGAGATCGGCGGCGCCGCCCTGGAAGAGCTGCAGCAGCAGGTCGTTGCCGCCAACGGCTATGACATCGACGGCGTCAGCGGCGCCACTGTCACCAGCAACGCCGTCCGCCAGGCCGTCGCCGCCGCCCTGGGTGAGGAGGTCGAGTCTGCCTCTTCCTCTCAGGCCGCCAGCTCCGAGCCCGTCGAGGCTGAGAACGTCCAGATTGAGGGCGGTCTGCAGATCGGCCAGGCCTACGCCGCCGCCCACGGCGATAGCTGCTTCACCGAGGCCATCGCCGTGGTCCAGGACGACGTCATCGTCGCCGCCTATCTGGATGAGTTCCAGTTCTTCGGCACCGACACCGGCGTCACCCCCGTCCCCAACAGCGACGAGAGCTTCGGCGAGAACGTCGTAGAGGGCTACGTCCTGGGCTCCAAGCGGGTCAATGCTGACTACTACAGCAGCCTGATGACTGACCACGCCGGTTCTACCGTTGCCATCGACGCCAACTACGACGCCATCCAGAACTACGTCGTGGGCAAGACCATCGACGAGATTGACGCCGTGGCCAACGGCGACAACGCCGTGGACGCTGTCTCGGGCGCGACCCTGGCCGACACCGCCGGCTACCTGAAGGCCATCGCTGAGGCCGCCCGGAACGCCCAGCAGAACCAGGCCGTCGAATTCAACGGCGACTCGGACAGCCTGCAGCTGAAGGTCGTCTACGAGGCCGCCCACGGCACCAGCTGCTTTGCCACCGCCGCCGCCCTGACCGACGGCGAGAACATCATCCTGAGCTACATCGACGAGTTCCAGTTCATCAGCTCGGACGAGGATGTTACCGGTGTGCCCAACAGCGACGCCGGCTTTGGCGAGAACGTGGTCGACGGGATGGTCCTCTGCTCCAAGCGGGTCAACACCGACTACTACAGCGCCCTGATGGCCGACCACGCCGGTTCCACCGTCGCCATCGACGCCAACTATGACGCCATCCAGAACCACATCAACGGGATGAGCATCGCCGACGCTCAGGCCCTGGCCGAGAGCGACAACGCTGTGGATGCCGTCTCTGGCGCGACCCTGGCCGACACTGCCAACTACATTGCCGCCGTCGTGGACGCCGCCGAGCAGTAAGCCCGCCGTCCCCACGATCCATAGGTAAAACGAAGCCCGCCGGGTCCTCCCCGACGGGCTTTTTCTATGGGGGCAGAAATGCCCCCCTAACAGCTTTAATATTCCTGGTGCAGCCCCAGCAGCGCCTTCATGTAGGCGAAGGCGACGTCCTGGCCCTTGTCCCGAACCATCTTGAGCAGCTTTTCCAGCATGGCACGGGAGGCCGGATGCATCAGGTAGTGGCTCTTGCTCCGCTGGTAGTAGTTCCAGGCGGCAGCGTCAGTGTACTTCTCCCCCAGGTAGATCTGGCTGGCCGCGATCCGGTCGCAGACCATCTCGCAGATATACCGCAGGGGGATCTTCATCCCGGTCAGCCCCTCCTTGCCGGTGCCGTAGTCGATCCAGTATTCGAGGTGGTGCTTGTTCCGGCCCTTGTGGTGGAGCCAGGCCGCGGTGTACCCTTTGGCCTGCCGCTCTGCCTCGTTGGGGCTGTGGTCCCCCTGGTAGTAGATGCAGCCCGGTATGAACTCGGTGGGGCTGTACTTGCTCAGGTCGTGGGCCAGCCCCTGCCGGTACAGCCCGCAGGCGAAACAGTATTTCATCACCAGCAGTTTGTGGTGGGTGATGGTGTCAAAATGGCCCCGGATGTTCATGCCGTTCTCTCCTTTTCGTCTTATTTCTGCGTTTGATTCCAATTTGGAATGGTATTTTCCCTCTTTCAGCTTCTGTAGCGGACCTTCAGCCCGCCCGCCTGGAGGGCCTTGAGGTCGGCGCTCTCCGAGAAGTCCTCCCGGTCCCGGGTCAGGCTGGGGTTGTAATAGGGGTCGTCGAGGATGTTCTCCTTCCCGTGGCGGTCGTAGAGCCGCTGCTGTTCGGCCGCGAACCGCCGCGCCTTGACCGGGTCCTTCTCGTCCAGGCCGCGGCTCTTGCTCTCGTGGTGGTAGAGCCAGGCGTAGGGGGTCCAGATGATCCGGTGCCCCGCCTCCCGGGCCCTCAGGCAGAAGTCAACGTCGTTGAATGCCACCGCGAACCGCTCGTCCAGGCCGCCCAGACTGTCCCAGACGCTGGTCCGGACCAGCATACAGGCACCGGTCACCGCTGACAGGTCCTGTACGGTGGCGGTCCGGAACATATACCCGCTGCCGCCCCGCTTTTTGTACTTGTGGCTGTGGCCTGCGTAGCCGCCCAGCCCGGTGATGACCCCCGCGTGCTGGATGGTGTCGTCGGGGTAGTAGAGCATGGCGCCGGCCACCGCCCCGCCGCCCGGGCGGGCGCACTGGCGGAGCAGCTCGGTCATCCAGTCGCCGTCGGCGATCTCGACGTCGTTGTTGAGGAGCAGCAGGTAGCTGCCCGACGCATACCGGCGGCCAAAGTTGTTGATAGCCGAGAAGTTGAACCCTTTGCCCGGATACTTCACCACCCGCAGCCCGTCGTACCGGCGGACCGCCTCCTTATAATAGGCGAAGGTCTCGGGCTGTTCGGAGTTGTTCTCGATGACGATGACCTCATAGTTCTCCCAGAAGGTCCTGGCATAGAGGCTGTGGAGGCACTTTTCCAGGTCGTCGGTGTGGTCCTTGCTGGGGATCAGGACGCTGACCTTCGGCGTCCCCTCGATCTCCCATCTGACCCGGTAGGTGCTGGGGAACAGCCCATCTTCCACCGTCCCCTTCCGGCCGGTGCGGGCCAGGTGGTCCGCGATGGCCCGTTTGGCGGCGGCAGTCACATAGAGCTTGGCCTCTGTGCCCCCCGAGGTGGACCCGGCGTGGACCCGCCAGTAGTAGAGCACCTGGGGCAGATGGGCCACGCCCCCCACCCGCTCGGCCAGCCGGAAGAAGAGGTCGTGGTCCTGGCTGCCATCGCACTCGCTCCGCTCGCCCCTGACCTCCTGGTAGAGGGAGCGCCGAAAGACCGCCAGATGGCAGATATAGTTGCAGCAGAGGAGGTAGTCGGGGGCGTAGTCCGGCTTGAAGTGGGCCGCCGAGGGGCGCCGGATGTCCCTGCTGAAAAGGGCCTCGTCGCTGTAGAGGAAGCCGTCCGGCTGGTCCGCCGCCCGCAGGTCGAGGATGGCCTGCCCCATGGCCTGCATGGCGTGGGGCGCCAGGACGTCGTCGTGGTCGGCCAGGGCCAGGTATTCCCCGTCGGCCAGGGCGGCCGCGGCGTTGGTGTTGGCCGCGATCCCCCTGTTTTCTATCTTTTTGTATACGATATGTTGATTTTTCGCCTGGTATTCCCGCACGATCTCTTCCACCTCGGGGTGATCCGGGCCGGAGGCGTCCGCCAGGCAGAGCTGGCCGTTGGGGGCCGTCTGCTCCACAAAGGATGCAAGGAAAGCCCGCAGGTATGCGGGCGGGGTGTTATACAGCGGGGTCAGGATGCTGATGGTGGGCAGGCCGCAGTCCTCCCGGGTCTTCCCCGCATAGAGGGCGCGCTGGGCGGCCAGGACCTTTTTGCCGGGGAGGTAGCGGGCCTTTTTGCCAAAGAACCGCCGCTGCATAAAGCCGGCGGTCCGCCGGGCCATGGCCGGCAAGCCCTCCTCCCGGGCGACCGCGGCCGAATACCGGCCCAGCTCCCGCATCCGTTTGACGTGCTGATTCATGCAAATGTTCCTTTCGTTTCTGGCCCGGATCTCCGGATGGTATTGCTGTCTCCCGGCAGAACTCCCTATGGGACTGCGCAGCCGCGCCGCGCGTCCTGCGGATGAAACCAACTGCGGACGAACGCCGGAGCCTCTCCGACGCAAAACCTTCCCCCAACGGAGGAAGGTGGCGGCGCAGCCGCCGGATGGGGGCTTCCTCTATGGGCGGGTGGGTGGGGGGTTATGCCTGCCCGCTTTGCACCGCCTTATAGGCGTCGCAAACCGTCTTAGTGTCCCCGTTCATCTTGAGGTGGCCGTGGCTCAGCCAGGCGACCTTGGAGCACATCCGCTCGATCTGCTCAATCGAGTGAGAGACCAGGATGACGGTGGTGCCGCCGGCCATCAGCTCCTGCATCCGCTTTTCGCACTTCTGCTGGAAGAGGAAGTCGCCCACCGACAGCACCTCGTCGGCGATGAGGATCTGGGGCTTGGTGATGGTGGCGATGGCGAAGCCGATCCGGGCTACCATGCCAGAGGAATAGTTCTTGAGGGGGACATCCAGGAAGTCCTGCAGCTCGCTGAACTCGACGATCTCATCGAACTTCTCGTCCAGGTACTTGGGCGAGAAGCCCAGCACCGTCCCGTTCAGGTAGATGTTTTCCCGGGCGGTCAGGTCCATGTCAAAGCCGGCCCCCAGCTCGATGAGAGGGGCGATGGTTCCGCGGACGGTCACCTGGCCCCGGCTGGGCTTGTACACCCCCGCGATGATCTTGAGCAGGGTGGACTTGCCGGAGCCGTTCAGCCCCACCAGGCCGTAAAAATCGCCGGGCATGATGTCGAGATTGACGTCCTTGAGGGCGTAGAACTCGTCATAGTGCAGCCGGCCCTGGACCATGGCGAGGAAGTATTCTTTCAGGCTCTCGTGCTTCTCGCGCGAGAGGTTGAAGCACATCGAGACATCCCGTATCTCGATGATCGGCTGGGTGTTGGATGCGTCCATCGTCTTTCCTCCCCTTAAATGTGAAGCACAAAGCGATCCTGGGTGCGGCGGAAGGTCAGCAGCCCCACCAGCATGGACAGCACAGCGCAGAGGCCGCAGACCTCGATCATCCGCAGATCCAGCGGGATGCCCCACATGACGGTGCGGCGGAAGCCAGTGATATACCAGTAGATAGGGTTGAGGGCGATCACCTGCTGCATATTGAAGCCGCCGATCGAGAAGGTCATCTGGGCCGGGTCGTAGAAGATGGCCGAGAAGTAGAGCAGCGCCGTGATAAAGACGCTCCAGATGTGCTGGATGTCACGGAAAAAGACGGTCCCCGCTGCCAGGAAGAGGGAGATCCCCAAGCTGAAGAAAAAGAGGGTCACCAGGGGGTAGACCGCCTGGACGAGGGTCAGGTGGAAGGGGCTGCCGGTGAAGATCATCACCAGCAGCAGCGCCGCAAAGCTGAACACACAGTTGACCATCGCAAAACAGCACTTTTCCAGCGGGAAGATATACTTGGGGATATAGACCTTTTTCAGCAGGGGCGCCGCCGCAAGGATGCTGCCCATGCTGGTGGAGGTGGATTCGTTGAAGAAGTTGAACAAGAGCTGGCCGCACATCAGAAAGACAGGGAAGTTGTCGATGCCGCTGCCCCGCATATCCATCAGGCTGCTGAAGACTGCCCAGTAGACCAGGCACATCAACAGGGGGTTGAGGACGCTCCAGACAACGCCCAGCACGCTGCGGCGGTATTTCAGCTTAAAGTCGCGGCTGACCAGGTTGTAGAGCAGGTAGCGGTAGCGCCAGAAGGCCTCGCAGATTCCTTTCAGTTTTGCCACAGCTGTCACCATTTTTCAAAGAAGTCAAAGGTCTGGGCCGCAAAGGGCTGGTGCTGCTTGTCCTTAGCGCTGGTCTTGTGTGCGCAGCCACACTCGGGCCAGACCACCCCGACGGTGGGGTCATCGTAGGGGATGCCGCCCTCGGCAGTGGGGTCGTAGACGTCGGTACACTTGTAGCAGAACTCGGCCACGTCGCTCAGCACCAGGAAGCCGTGGGCAAAGCCCTCGGGGATATAGAACATCTTCTTGTTCTCGGCCGACAGGGTCACCCCCACCCACTTGCCGAAGGTGGCGCTGTGGGGCCGGCAGTCGACGGCCACGTCGTACACCTCGCCCAGGGTCACCCGGACCAGCTTGCCCTGGGTGTGCTCCTTCTGGAAGTGCAGCCCACGCAGCACCCCCCGGGTGGAGCGGCTCTGGTTGTCCTGGACGAACTCGGCCGGGATGCCCGCCGCCGCAAAATCGGTCTTTTTGTAGGTCTCCATGAAATAGCCGCGGTCGTCGCCGAACACTTCTGGCTCAATGACCACCACGCCAGGAATCTCGGTCTGGATGAATGTGAACTTGCCCATAACTTTCTCTTTCTCCTCTTCCTGTATTTCTTGTTTGTCCCATCATCGGCCGACAGGGCGTCATGCCCGGTCGGGCTCTGCCTTTCTGCGGGCCAGGCGGCCGCGCCAGAACCCATACAGGAGGGCGCCTGCCCCCGTCAGGATCACCGCCGCCGCCGACACCGTCAGCACCAGCTTGAGGTAGCCGCCGGGGGCCACATCGCCGGCCGCCGGGTGGACCAGCCCGCGGCTGCCCTCCAGCAAAGCCGCCAGGTCCTCCACTTCCAGCGGGACCCGGACGCTGGCCGTCTCCTGCAGGTCCCGGCCGTTGACGGTGTAGACCGCCCAGCCTTCCAGCGGGCTGCCGAGGGTGTAGACCTCGGGCAGCTCGATCTGGACGGTCACGTCGGCGGCCGTCAGCCCCGACGCCAGGGGCAGGGTGATCCCCGGCGCCGTCAGGGTCAGCTCGCCCAGCACCTCACCGCCGCCCCGGGCCGCCACCGTCGCCGCGCCGGAGGTGGGGGCGATCTCGGTATAACCTGTCCAGGTGGCGAAGGCGTAATCCAGCAGCGTCCGGACATCGGCGTAGCGGTCAGCCCGGCTCTCGCTGCGCATGGTCACGCAGATCAGCCGGACACCGTCCTGCTCGGCCAGACAGATATAGGTCTGCCGCGCCAGGTCGGTGTAACCGATCTTGGAGCCGAGGATGGTGGGCTCGTAGAACATACTGGAGCCGATCCGCATCGAATCCTGCTGGGAAAAGTAGCGGGTCACCGGCTGGAGGTTGGTGGGCTGCATGACGTACATCTGGTTGTTGGTGAACAGCTCCTCGAAGCCGGGCTGTTCCAGCGCCCAGCGGAGGATCTGGGCCATATCATAACAGCTTGTATAATGGTCGTCGTCGCTGATGCCGTGGGGGTTGGCGAAGTGGGTGTGGGCGAGGCCCAGCTCGGCGGCCTGCGCGTTCATGGCCGCCACCCCGTCGGCGATCGACCCGCCCCCGAAGTATTCCGCCAGGGCGTTGGCCCCGTCGTTGGCGCTGGCCATCATGGTGGCATAGAGCAGCGCCTCCACCGACACCTGCTCCCCCTCCAGCAGGGCGATGTGGCTCGAGCCAGTCCCCACCAGGGAATAGACGTCCTCATGGCTGACGGTGACCATCCCGCTCCAATCGCCCTGAGCCTTCTCGCAGGCGAGCCCCAGGGTCATGATCTTGGTGATGGAGGCGGGGTGGAGCTCCTCGTCCATATTCTGCTGGGCCAGCACCAGCCCGGTGTCCGCATCCACGATGCAGTAGGCCTCGGTCGCGGCCAACTGGGGGCCCGCCGACGACGCCGGCAGGGCCAGCACCACCAGGGCCAGCACCGGCAGCCAGACGGCCAGCAACAGCTTCCATTTTTTCCTCATTCGTTCCTCTTCCCGGCGGCAGGCCGCCGTGTACTCTGAAATCTTTTATAGTATAGCACACTTTTTATTGAGGTGAAAGAGGTCTTTGCAGCAGCACCGGCTGGAGCTGGCGGCCCTCCAGCGCCGCCTCCAGGGTCTCGGGGATCAGCGCAAGGTCGGCCTTGAGGCTCTGAGGTTTGGCGGCGGGGTCGTCCTGGGCGTAGGGGACGAAGTAGAAGTGTTTCCGCTGCATCAGCCGGGCGATGTTCTCTCCCGACGCCCCCAGCCCGTCGTTGGTGGACACTGCCGCCACCACCGGGCAGCCCACCCGCAGCAGGCTCTTGGCGGCCAGGGCCACCGGCGTATCCGACAGCCCCGCCGCCAGCCGGGCCAGGGTGGCGCCGGTGCAGGGCGCAATGACCAGGGCGTCGGCCATCCTCTTTGGCCCCAGCGGCTCGACCCCGGCCAGGGTGTCCAGCACCGGCCGGCGGCGGCCTCCAGCTTGGCTTTCCAGCCGGCGGCACTCCCAAAGCGGGTGTCGGTGCCGGCCGCCGCAAAACTCATGATCGGGAGCACCTGCCAGCCCATGGCCGCCAGCACCGGTCGGGTCACCACCTGCGCGGGGATGGTGTTGACCACCGTGTCGAACCCCGGCGCCGCCGCCGCCAGCCCCTCCAGCGGGATGGCCTCCCCGCCCTGGCTCCGGGCCAGCGCTCGCTGGGCGGCCCGCCGCGCCGCCACCGCCTGCCCAACCGGCCCATAGCCGGTTACCAGGACCGGTGCGCCCCAGAGGGTCCGGCTCCGCCGGGCCAGCAGGATGCCGATGCAGCCCTCGGCGGTGGGGATGGCGTTGAAGATGGCCAGCTCCTCCCGTGCGAAGTAGTCCACCATCTCGATGCCGGCCGCGGCGGCAAGCCGCTTTGCCTCCGCCGACGGCTTGCCGGCCAGGGCCAGCGCCCCCGGCTTCGCCGCCCGCAGCAGGCCGGCCAGCCCTGCCTGCCGTGCGTCCAGCGGCAGGGGCAGCAGGATGTAATCGGCCCGGCCGATCTGTTCCACGCCGCCCACCCGGCAGCCCGCCCGGGCCAGCGCCCGCCCCGCGGCCGCCTGCCGCGCGTCCTCCCCCACCACTGCAAACCACTTCTCACCCATCATCCCGCATCCCTCCTGTGACACCCCCAAAGTATGCAGGGGAAGGGCGGGGTGTGAAAAAGGGGATCTCAGCTGCCTGCGGTGGCAGCTCTCTGCCCTCTCAGTCACGGCGCGCCTGCGAGGGCAAAAAGCAATGCGGGTGCCGGCTTACGCCAGCCCCCGCAGAGGGACCCT
>CAZEIG010000051.1:0-11000 GCA_964511805.1 uncultured Faecalibacterium sp. | reverse complement strand
AGTGAACTAAGCAGATTCACTTAAAACTCTCTGCAAATCTTATTATACGAGGAGGAATTATTATGCTGTGGGATATACTGATCGTGCTGGCGACTGCGCTGCAGGCTTACCTGCTGGGCAGCATTGATACCGGCATTCTGGTATCCAAGTTTATCTATCATGACGACGTGCGGAATCACGGCAGCGGCGCGGCCGGCATGAC
Organism: uncultured Faecalibacterium sp.; assembly: GCA_964511805.1. Lineage (GTDB taxonomy): Bacteria > Bacillota > Clostridia > Oscillospirales > Ruminococcaceae > Faecalibacterium. The sequence continues at coordinate 10,798 of CAZEIG010000051.1, read as the reverse complement.
CAATATGCTGCGGACCTTCGGCAAGAAGGCGGCGGCTATGACCGCGGTCGGCGACGTCCTGAAAGGGGTGCTGGCGGTCTGCATCGGGCGGTGGCTGTTCGGCCATCTGTCGGGCGGGACCTTCTCGCCTTACCTGGGGGTCTACCTGGCGGCCATCCTGGCCGTGGTGGGCCACCTCAAGCCCCTCTATTTTGGCTTCAAAGGGGGAAAGGGCGTCCTGGTGGCGGGCGGCACCATCCTGGCGGTCCAGCCGGTGCTGCTGCCCTTCCTCTTCCTCATCTTCCTGGTCTGCCTGATCCCCACCGGGATGGTGTCTCTGGGCAGCATCGTCATGGCGGTCTGTTATCCCTTCCTGACGCTGGGCTACGGGCTGCTGACCGGGCTGTCCGGGCGGGACCTGGCGGTCACCACCATCGGGGCGGCCATCATGGGTGCGATGATCTTTTACATGCACCGCTCCAACCTCAAGCGGATCCTCGCAGGGGAGGAGTACCGCTTCGGCAAAAAGGGGAAGAAGGACCAGCCCAAAAACTGAATCTGTACAGAACATATAAAAGGACCTCGTCCCTTCCTTGGGACGAGGCCCTTTCTTTTTTGTTTGTGTGGTTGTGCGCAAAAAGACGAGGACCGGCACTTTTCCGCCGCCATATACGGCTCCCGTCCCGGCTGGGTGAAACAGCGAAAACACGGCTGGCGCAGAACTCCGGCTTTTGCAAGCGGCACGCCTTAGAAGGGCCGGTAGAAGAAGAACCGGTTGCCGCAGCAACAGTTGCAGAGAAGGTTGAGTAAGATCAGCGACCAGCACCAGCGCATGATGCCGCCCCCGCTGTTGGAATAGGTGGTCTGGGTGCGGTAGGTCTGGCCGGGGTTCTGCAGCCGGTCCAGATGGCTGCGGTATTCGGTGTTGCCCGGCTCCATCTGGGCGGCACGGCGGGCGTCCTGCAAAGCGTCGATGCTGCGGCCCAGGCCCTGGTTGGCCAGGCTGGACAGGTAATACCAGCGGGCGGAACGCTCCTTCTGGTCGTCCAGGACCCGGCGGGCCTCGGCGTAGCGGCGGTTGACGATGAAGTTCCGGGCCGCCTGCAGCTCGGGCGGGTCGCTGCTGTTGCTGCTGGGCCCCCGCTGCTGGCCGTAGCCGCCGTAGCTTGCCCCAAAGCCGAAGCCAAAGGGGTCGAAGCCGTAGAACTCGCCGTCAAAGCCGCCCTGGCCGTAGCCGCCGCTTTGCTGGTAGCTCTGCTGGCTGTACCCGCCGTAATCCTGCTGGCTATAGCCGCCGGTCTGCTGGCCGGCGGTGTCGCCCTTCATAATGGCGTCGTAGGCGGCCTGCACCTCCTTGAAGTGCTCCTCGGCCGTCGGGTCGTTGGGGTTCAGGTCGGGGTGCCAGCGCTTGCACTTGGCGCGGTAGGCCTTCTTGATCTCTTCCTCGCTGGCACCACGCTGGATGCCGAGGACCTCATAGGGATCTCTCATCGGATAACTTCCTCACGTCTCTATCAATGCTCAGAAAGGGGCCGCTGCTCCTTTTTCCCTCAATAATTCAATCCATTCTATCCCAAGCAGGACCAAAAAGCAAGCCCCCGGTCCTCTTTTGGGGGTCACTGGGGCTTCTTTTTCCTGTTCTTGAGATGATATTTGAGCCAGATGCCGGAATACAGGATGTTTTCCAGCAGGTCGGCGTCCTCGACGCAGGGCAGCCGGCGGAAGGCGGCGGCCGCCTGGGCCAGCAGCAGCTCAAAGATCTCCTGGATCTGTTCCTCATAGTCCGGCTCGGCCGAAAGGCCCTTGAGGGGGTTGTAGGCGCCGCGCCGGACGTCCCGGTCCAGGTCGTCCCAGGCGTCCAGCAGGTAGATATACTTGCCGATGCTGTAGCCGATGGTCCGCAGCTCGTCCGCCCAGCGGTCCTGCTTGTAGTCGAACAACTCGGCCATCAGGCCGCCGAAGCTGTCCGAGACAAGGTCCAGGTCCTCGCTACCGGCGGCCTCGTATTCGGCCAGCCGGGCCAGGCCGCCGGTGATGGCAGCCGTCTGCCGGGGCCAGCGAGCTTCGGCCTCCCGGCGGCGCTGCTCCAGCAGTTTCATATAGGCCAGGCCGGCGGGGCTGCGGTCGTCCTCCCACTTGTCCCTGGCGCTGTAATAGTGGAGGATCAGCCCCACGTCGGCGCAGTAGTCGGTGGGCCCGCTGTACCGCCACTGCCGGGGCCGCAGGGGGTGGACCGGGCAGCGTCCCGTCTCGGTGACGGCGGAGGTCTCGCCCTCGTAGAGGCTGCAGAGCAGCAGGTCCAGGAAGGTCAGGTCGTAGCTGAGGGTCAGCCGCCCGGCCATCCCGTGGAGGGCCGATGCCCGCCGGCAGAGCCCGCAGTAGGCGGTGCGGTAGCGGTCCTGCGCTTCGGGGCTGAGGGCCTGCTGGTCAGGGATGATGTAGCCAAACATCGGTCAGCTCTTCTTGATGAACTGGGTGCCGCAGCGAGGGCAGGAGATCTCGATCCGGCCCCGTCCCTTGGGGACGCGGAGGAGCTGGCGGCACTTGGGGCAGCGGTAATAGCGGTGGGTTTTCCGGTCATCCCAGCGGCGCTTGACCCCCTTGAACTTGCCGGTGACCCGCTCCTGCATGGTGTAGAACTTGTAGTTCTCCTCGGTGCGGCGGGAGATGTTCCGGCTGATGGTGCGGAAATAGCACCAGACCAGGGCGACCAGCCCCAGCAGGGTAAACAGCCCCCAGCCGCTGACCAGGGAGATCAGCAGCAGGACGACGGCAAAGATGCTCAAAAACTGGTTCAGGGCGTCGGTGCCGTAACGGCCCGCCATGAACCTGCGGAATTTCTCTCTCATAAACGAAGGCGCCTCCCTATCGGTATCGGTACGCAATTTTTCTGTCCGCTCTCAGTATGCCAGCGGGACGTGGCCAAACTTTGAACAGACTGCAAAACAATCGTAAAAAAGGGCGGGAAATGGGCGCGGCCGCTCAGGATTCCCGCCGGCGGATGATGACCGAGACCTCGGTGTCCAGCGCGCCTTCCATCTGGCAACGGAGGGTGGCGCGGCCGGCCACCCCGGTGGTGGCCAGGTAGGCGCCGGCCATCCCGCCCCGCAGGGGGATCACCGATGGCCCGATCAGGACGGCCGGACCCTCCACCGACAGCCGGACCGCCTCGCTGCAATAGGGCAGCAGGCAGCCGTTCTGGTCGATGGCCCGCAGGGAAACGGCCGCGCAGTCCCAGCTGGGGCCGTCGGTCAGGATACCGTTGCGGACGGTGCATTCCAGCCGGACCCGCTGGGCAGGTTCCTGGATGAGGGTGCGGACCACCCGTCCCCGCCAGACCGCCTCGAAGCGGAAGCGGGACGGCGGGCTGCCCAGCACCCCGATGTAGGTCTGGTAGAGCCGGGCCAGGGTGGACTCGCTCATCCGGAGGGTGCGCAGCAGCCGGCCCAGCCGGGCCCGCAGCAGGGGAGAGGGGACCGATGGGGCCCGCCGGAGGGCGTTGAGGCAAGCGGCCAGCTGGACGGCCTCGCTATGGCCGAGCCCCTCGTATTTTTCCAGCAGGGCGCCCACAAAGTCGTCGATCTGGATGGGAGGATGCGCCAGCGCCGCGAACCGGCCGTGGCGGTCGGGGGTGAACTCGGCGATGAAGTCGCTGTCCCGGTAGAGCCGGACCGCGTCGGCGTTGGTGAAGGTCCAGCAGCCGCCGGGGTAGCCCCCCGGCATATCCCCGAAGTCGGCCGCCGGCGAGACCACAAAGACGATCTCGGAGGGGATGCGGGCGGTTTTCTGGCTGGCAAAGACGGCAGCCGCCAGCTTGTCGTTCCGGAACATATCCATTACGCCGTGGTAGCAGACCTTGTCCCCGCTGCCGAAGGCCGGGTGGGTGTTGTAGTCGGCCATGCACCAGCCGAAACTGCCGGCCACCCCCTGTTGGGCGGCCGCGTCGTTGAGGACGGCGGCGCAGCGGAGGGCCTGGCTGAGCCGGTTGGCCCCGCTGTCAAAGCTCTTGGTGGGGTACATCGGGCCGCCATAGCCGCTGATGAGGTAGCTGCGGTGGATGTCGGGGATGACGGTGCTGCGGGGCAGGCAGCCCGGACCCGCCCCCGCGAAGGAAAAGTCGTCGTAGGCGTAGACATCCTCGAGCAGCTGGCCCTTTTTGTCCCGGTGGACCCCGGCGGTGGGCCGGGTGGGGTCCAGCCGGTGGGCCGCCTCGTTGGTCTTTTTGTAGAAGGCCTCGTCGTCGGCACTGCCGGACACCCGCACCCCCCAGAGGAAAACGCTGGGGTGGTTGCGGTACTGGCAGATCATCTCCCGGCAGTTCTGGAGGGCCTGGGCCTTCCAGGCGGGGCCGCCCAGATGGCGCTGGCCCGGCATCTCGACGAAGGCCAGCAGCCCCAGCTCGTCGCAGGCGTCCAGGAAGGCGGGGCTGGGCGGGGCCGGGCAGCGGACCGCGTTGCAGCCCAGCTCCTTGTGGAGGATCTGGGCGTCCAGCCGCTGGATGCTGTCGGGCATGGCGTAGCCCTGGTAGGGGTAGCTCTGCACCCGGGCCAGCCCCCGCAGGGGGACGCGGGTCCCGTTGAGGTAGAGCCCCCCGGCCACAAACTGGATGTTCCGGAAGCCGAAGCGGAGGGTCTTCTGGTCCAGCACACGGTCGGGCAGGCCGCTGGTGCCGGGCCGGATCAGCCGGACGGTCAGGGTGTAGAGGGTGGGGCGCTCACAGCTCCAGGGCTGCACCCCGTTCAGGGTGCCGGTGATGGGGAGAGACAGCTCCCCCACATAAGCCGCCCGCCAGCCCGACGGGGCCCGGATCTCGGCCTCAAGGGCGTAGCCCACCGTCTCCCCCTCGGCGGCGGAGTAGATCCGGAACGCCCCGTCCGGCTCTGCCTGGATGAAGACGTCCCGCAGCCAGGCGTTCTCTTTGACGTCAAGGCAGACGCCCCGGTGCAGCCCGCCGTAGGTCAGTCCGTCGGTCTGGCCGCCGAAAGGGGGGATGTCCAGCGTCTCCCGGCTGTCGCAGCGGACGGCCAGGACGTTCTCCTCCCCCGGCCGGACCGCGCCGGTCAGGTTGACGGTGAAGGCGGTGTAGCCGCAGGCGTGGTGGCTCACCCGCTGGCCGTTGCAGAAGACGGTGGCGTCGTGGGCCGCCGCCCCGAAGGTCAGCAGCAGGGTCCGCCCCTCCCAGCTTTTGGGGGCGGTGAAGACCCGCCGGTAGCCGCTGACGAGCTGGTAGTCGTTTTCGTTGCAGTAGTTGAAGGGCAGCCGCCGGACGGTGTGGGGCAGCCGCACCGGCTCCAGCGGCAGGCCGCCGCAGTCAGGCCCCAGCAGGGCGGTGTCGAACTGGGGCGTGAAGAGCCAGCCGTCGTTCCAGTCGTAGTGTTCGATGCGTTCCATCTATGGTAAAGCTCCTCTGGGTCCGGACAGGACCGGACTTCACAAAATCATACAGCTCTATCCTAGCACAAAGATGTGAACGAATAAAGAATTTCGGACGCTTCCGGACAGATTTTTTGACGAAAAAGCAAACCCGGCGCAGGGAGGCTTGACAAGTCCGGCCCGCTCTGCCATAATGAAGAGAACGATGTGCCGCCATTGCGGCAGGGAAAGGAGCGGATGCAGATGCGTGTCATCGCAGGTGAGGCACGGGGCCGCCGTCTGGAGGCGCTGCCCGGCGCCGACATAACCCGTCCCACGCTGGATCAGGTCAAGGAGGCGATGTTCAGCATCGTCCAGTTCGACCTGCCCGGCGCACGGGTGCTGGACCTCTTTGCCGGCAGCGGCCAGCTGGGGATCGAAGCACTCAGCCGGGGGGCGGCCCGCTGCGTCTTTCTGGACGCCAGCCGGGAGGCCGCCGCGGTGGTGATCCGCAACTGCAAGGCCTGCGGGATGTTCGACCGCAGCCGGGTCAGCGTCGGGGACGCGGCCCGCTGGCTGTCCGCCTGCCGGGAGCAGTTCGACCTGGTGCTGCTGGACCCGCCCTTCCGCCAGGGGATGCTGGAAGAGATCCTGCCGGCGGTGGAAAAGGTGACGGCGCCGGGCGGCACCGTCCTGTGTGAAAGCGAGGCAAAGCTGGTTCTGCCCGCCCGGGTGGGGCAGCTGACCCTGCGCAAGCAATACCGGTACGGCCGGGTGCTGCTGTGGCGGTACACAAAGCCCCGCGCCCCGGAACCGGAAGGGGGAGAAACCATATGAATGTCAATGAACTGCTGGATACCATCGAAGATGCCTTGGACGAGAGCGCCAATATGCCCCTGTCGGGGGGCAAGCGGATTGTGGATGTGGACCGGATACGGGACTACCTGGACGAGGTGCGGGCCAACCTTCCCGGCGAGCTGCGCCAGGCCCAGGCTATCGTGAACGACCGGGCCCAGATCGTCGATTCGGCCAACGCCCAGGCCCAGGCCATTGTCCGAAAGGCGGAAGAGCGGGCCAGGGTCCTGGTCAGCGAGTCGGAGATCGTCAAGAGCGCCCAGCAGCGCGCCTCCGAGATCGTCGCCCAGGCCCAGACCGAGAGCCGCACCCTGCGGCAGACCACCGCCGACTACTGCGACAATATGCTCAAAAGCACCGAGGAGGCCATGCTGGCCAACGCATCCCAGGTCAAGAACGTCCGGGCCAACCTCCGCCAGCCCGGCAAACAGAGCAGCAAAAAGTAAGCTGGAACCACCCCGCCTCCTGCCGCCTTTGGCAGGGGGTTTTTGGCTGCCCCGGCGGCCCTGCCCGCCCGCCTGTATCTTGCAGACGGACGGGATTTTTTGCGTTTTGGGGGAGCTGCGGCGAGGATTTGGGTATTCTGCGGAAAATTGCTGGAAAAAGTCGGGCGAAAACTATTGCATTCGGGGACTGGTTTTGTTACAATAATCTTGTATCAGTGGGTTGAAGTGGGGCAAAGTGGTTGAAAAATCCTGCCCGGCTTCATCAAAGGAGGCGGTCAGGGTGTTCTTTGGACGGTATGACTGTGCCATCGACGCCAAGGGCCGCCTGAATTTCCCGGCAAAGTTCCGGGACGGGATGGGCGAGAGCTTCGTCGTGATGGAATGGCTGGATCAGTGCCTCTTCGCGCTGCCGATGGCCGAGGTCGAGCGGATCTCGGAGCGTCTGGGCGCGGACGAGCTGATGGCCAGCTGGGAGATCACGGGGGTCCTGTTCAGCACAGCGTGCGAGGTCGCGCCGGACAAGCAGGGGCGAATCCTCCTGCCGGCCAGCCTGCGGCAGTACGCTGCCCTGGGCAGGACGGCGGCCGTCATCGGTAACCGCAACCATGTGGAGATCTGGGACGCCGCCCGCTGGGATGCCCGCCGCGCCGCCATCACCAACGAAGAGCGCGCCGCGCGCCTGCGGGAACTGCACATTTGACCCACCTGCGGCCGGTCGCAGAGGGAGCGCATGGCGCGGCCGGCAAAATTTGCCCGCAAGCCGGGTCTCGTGGCGGCCCCGGCCCCGCCCTGCCGTAAGGGCGCGGGACCAGGGGACAGGCTGCGGCGGGCAAAACAAAACAAATTTGACGAATTTTTGAGAGGGGGCGGGGCCTGTGGAAGCTGAACAAGGACATCAGGCATTCGACCCGGCCTCCTTCGCACACCTGCCCGTGCTGCTGGACGAATGCCTGGAAGGGCTGGCCATCCGGACGGACGGGATCTATCTCGATGGCACGGCAGGGGGCGCAGGGCATTCCCGGGCCATCGCCAGCCGGCTGGACGGCGCCGCCGGCGGCCGGCTCATCGCCCTGGACCAGGACCCCGATGCGGTCCAGACGGCCCGCGCCAGGCTGGCGGGGCTGCCCGTCACAGTGGTCCAGACCAATTTCCGCTATGCTGCGGACGCCCTGGCCGCCCTGGGGGTGGCCAGGATCGACGGCGCGCTGCTCGACCTCGGCGTCTCGAGCCACCAGCTGGACGACGCCGAGCGGGGCTTTTCCTACCGGGCCGACGCGCCGCTGGATATGCGGATGAGCCAGCAGGGCCTCACCGCCGCCGACCTGGTCAACACCCTCCCGCGGGAGGAGCTGGCCCGCATCCTGCGGGACTACGGCGAAGAACCCTACGCCTGGCAGATCGCCGGCAAGATCGAGGAGGCCCGGGCTGCGGCCCCGATCGAGACCACCCTCCAGCTGGCGGGGCTGGTCACCTCGGCGGTACCCCCGGCGGTCCGCCGGAAGGACAAGAACCCCGCCCGGCGGAGCTTCCAGGCGCTGCGGATCGCGGTCAACCATGAGCTGAATGCCTTGGAGGAGGGGCTGGAGGCCATCTTTGCCGCCCTGGCGCCCGGCGGGCGGTTCTGTGTCATCACATTCCACTCCCTCGAGGACAGGCTGGTGAAGAACAAGTTCCGCCGCTGGGCCACCGCCTGCACCTGCCCGCCGGAATTCCCGGTCTGCGTCTGCGGCGGCAAGGCGAAGGCAAAGCTGATCACCCGCAAACCCATCGAGGCCAAGCCCGACGAGCTGGCCGGCAACCGGCGCAGCCGCTCGGCACATCTGCGGATTCTGGAAAAATTATAAGCGTGCGCCCGCGGCGGGTGCGCACAGAAGGGGAGAGATAGACTTATGGGTCAGCCTGCATACGATCGTTACACTGGGTCTGCTTTTGCACAGACAGTCCGCCGCCCGGCCCCCCAGCCCGAGCGGCGGGAGCTCCTGCGGGTCGAACAGGGCGGCAAACAGAACGTTTCGCCGTTCCGCGCGGCCGTGCAGCACGGCGCACAGATCCTTTCGCTGGGGGTTCTGGTGGGGCTTGCGGTGGCGCTGCTCTTCAGCGAGGCGCGGATCGTCGAGCTGAGCGGCGACATCCGGCAGGCTAAGGCCGACCTGGTCTCGGCCCAAAGCCAGAACGACTATTACACCACCATCCTGAACGTCCAGACCGGCATCAACAATGTGGAGGAAGTGGCGGGGCGCCTGGGGCTGATGAAGATCGACGAAAGCCAGATCACCTACGTCCGCCTCAACGACGAGAGCGTCCTCACCCGCCGGGAGACAGTGGTGGAGCGGTGGGGGGATACCCTGCAGGCAGGGGTCTCGTCCCTGCTGCAGACGATCACCCCGCCCTCTGAATAACAGAAGAATCAACCGAAGAAGCGTGCGGCAGCGCACGCTTCTTCGGTTTCCGGCGGCTGCGCGTCCACACAGTGCGCCGACAGGAGAAGCAAATGAATGCATCATCAAATAAAAAGCCGCGCCGCGGCTGGGTCCTCCGCCGCGACCCGGACATCGCGCCCATCCCCCGCAGGACCCGGCGGATCGGGCTGGGGGTGTCCATCGGGGCGGTGCTGGTCGCCACCGCCATCGTGGTGGGCAGCCTCTACCGGATTCAGATCCGGGACGGCGAGATGTTCAGCCGGTACGCCAGCGGCCAGCAGCTGCTGGACACCACCATCCAGGCCACCCGGGGGGAGATCTACGACGCCACCGGCAAGGTGCTGGCCTCCACCAGCGTGGTCTGGGACATCTGGTGCGACCCCAGCTATTCCACCGCCCTCTACAACAGCCAGACCATCACCTCCACCGACCCCGACACCGGCGAGGAGGTCGAGTCCACCGTCCGCACCCTGGACGCGGCGGCCTGCGCCGAGATCAGCCGGGAGCTGACCGTCCGCCTTCTGTCGGGGGACGGGGTCAGCCTGGACAGCGTGGACACCACCTCCGACGCCTACGTCCAGCAGTATGAGAAGATCTACAACGCCCTGTCCAAGAACGACTCCTCCTACCAGGTATTGGCCGAAAAGGTCAACAACGCCGTCAAGGAGTCCATCGAGCAGTACGTCTCGGACCGCGCCGCCGACGACACCAAGCGGGGCCGGTTGTCGGTGTCCTCTTCCCGTACCTACCAGCGCAACTACCCCTACGGGGCCTTTGCGGCGGCGGTGCTGGGCTTCACCAACGCCGACGGGGACGGCTTCTACGGGCTGGAAAAGAGCTACGACGACGTCCTGTCGGGGACCGACGGGCGGACCGTCACCATCCGGAACGCCCGGGGCAACGCCATCGCCGACAGCGGCGCGGTGACCTACGACGCCAAGGACGGCAACAGCCTGGTGCTGACGTTGGACACCACCGTCCAGGAGGTGGTGGAGAAGTACCTCAACGAGGCCATCGCGGCCAATACGGTGGAAAACCGGGGCTGCGCCATCGTCATGGACGTCAACACCGGCGCCATCCTGGCCATGGCCTCCAAGCCCGACTTTGATCCCAACAACCCCAATGACTACTCCGCCAACCAGGCTTACCTGGAAGAGCTGGTCCGGGCCGAGCCCGAACTCTACGGCATCTACCTCCAGAACGAGGACGGCAGCTATGTCACCGACGAGAACGGCAACCGGGTCCTCGACCCCGAAGCCGACTACTCGGGCTACTTCCGGGATATTATGTGGAAGAACAAGACCATCACCGAGCTGTACTACCCCGGCAGCGTCTTCAAGGTCATCACTGCGGCCATCGGGCTGGACTCGGGCAACGCCACCTACAACACCACCTTCACCTGCTCGGGCGCCTACGGCGTCGCCAAGGAGACCTACCACTGCGCCGGCCGCCACAGCCACGGCACTCAGAACCTGGCCCAGGCCCTGCTGAACAGCTGCAACATCTACTTCATCCAGCTGGGCCAGCGGATCGGGGTGTCCACCTTCTACGAATACTTCAAGGCTTTCGGCTTCACCGAGCGGACCGGGGTGGACCTGCCCAATGAGACCGCCTATATGCAGTATTATACCGACCAGAACATGGGCGAGGTGGAGCTGGCCTCCTCGGCCTTCGGCCAGTCGATGGCGGTCACCCCCCTGCAGGTCTGCACCGCCATCGCAGCCAGCGTCAACGGCGGTTACCTGG
>CAZEIG010000050.1:1904-11356 GCA_964511805.1 uncultured Faecalibacterium sp. | reverse complement strand
GGGCCGCGCAGGCCAGGGCGTTTTGCAGCTCGGTCACCACGCCGGAGATCTCGTTGAAGGGCTTGGCGTACTGGTTGGCGTAGCTGAGGAAGACGCTGAGCTGGCCGATGGTGATCCCGCCGGCCGCCGCGTAGAAGGCGCCCACCAGCCCAACGCCGGCGTAGACGATGTTGTTGACAAAGCGGGTGGCGGGGTTGGTCAGGCTGGAAAAGAAGGTGGCCTTCAGTCTGGCGTCGGCCAGGCGGACGTTCACCTCGTCGAAGGCGGCCAGGCTCTCGGCCTCGTGGCCGAAGGCCTGGACCACCTTCTGGCCCTCGATCATTTCGTTGACCAGGGCGGTCTGCTGGCCCCGCACCGCGCTCTGGCGGTGGAAGTAGCCGTAGCTGTGGTTGGCGATGAAGGCCGCCACCACCAGGCTGAGGGGGGTGATCAGGACCACCACCAGGGAGATCAGGACGTTCTCACGGAACATGAACAGCAGGGTGCCGAAGATGGTCAGCACGCCCGAGAAGAGCTGGGTGAAGCCCATCAGCAGCCCGTCGGCGAAGGTGTCGACGTCGGCCACCATCCGGCTGACGATGTCCCCGGCGGGGTGGCTGTCCAGGTAGGACAGGGGCAGGGTGTGGATCTTCCGGATGGCGTCGTTCCGCAGGTCCCGTGTCACCGAGAAGGTGATCTTGTTGTTGCAGACGTTCAGCAGCCACTGGGCCAAAGCCGCCAGCGCCATGACGATGAGGATCTCGATGATGATACGCCAGACCCCACCCCGGTCCACCTGGCCGGGGCCGAGCATCAGGTCGATGGCGTCGCCGCAGAGCAGGGGGATGTAGAGCTGGGCCGCCACGCTTCCCGCCGCCACCGCCAGGCTGGCCGCCACATAGGGGCCGTAGGGCCGGATATAGGCCAGCACCCGGCGGAGGGCCTCCCGGCTCTCGGCGGTGGAGAGGGGGTTCTGCTTTTTCTCCTTTTTCATGCGGGTGCGCCTCCTTTCACAAGCTCAGAGGGCCGCTTGAACTGGCTCTCGTAGATCTCCTGGTAGACAGGGCAGCGCTCCAGCAGCTCCTGATGGCTGCCGCAGCCCACCATGTGGCCGTCGTTCAGCACCACGATCCGGTCGGCGTGCTGGAGGCTGGCGGCCCGCTGGCTGACGATGAAGACGGTCATCCCGCCGGGCAGTGCCGCGATGGCCTTCCGCAGGGCGGCGTCGGTGGCAAAGTCGAGGGCGCTGGCGCTGTCGTCCAGGATGAGGATGTCGGGCTGGGCCACCAGTGCTCGGGCGATGGTCAGCCGCTGGCGCTGCCCGCCCGAAAAGTTTTGGCCGCCCTGCTCCACAGGCTCGTCCAGGCCGAGAGGCTTGGCCCGGACGAACTCGGCCGCCTGGGCCGTCTCGAGGGCGGCCCAGAGCTCGGCGTCGGTGGCGTCCTTCTTTCCCCAGAGGAGGTTGGAGCGGATGGTCCCGGTGAAGAGCTGGGCCTTCTGCATCACCATCCCCACCCGGCTGCGCAGGGCCTCCCGGGGCCAGGCCGAGACGGGCAGGCCGAACAGCTCGACGCCGCCCTCGGTGGAATCGTAGAAGCGGGGGATGAGGCTGACCAGGCTGGATTTGCCCGCGCCGGTGCCGCCGATCACCCCGATGGTCTCCCCCCGGCGGGCGGTGAAGGTGATGCCGGTCAGGCTGGGGGCGCCCGCCCCGGCGTAGATCAGGCCCACATGGTCGAAGCGGACGGCCTCGCCGGCGCGCTCCTCTGGGATCTTCCCCTGCACGAAATCGGGGAAGGCCATCCCCGGCCGGGTGGCCAGGACGGCCTGGACCCGGCCGGCGCTGGCCAGCGCCTTGCTGATCTGTACGATGAGATTGGCCAGCTTGACCAGCTCTACCAGGATCTGGTTCATATAGTTGACCAGGGCGATCAGGTCGCCCGAGGCCATCCCGCCCAGGTCGATCTCGATGGCGCCGGTGTAGAGCAGGGCTACGATGGCCAGGTTGATGAGGACGTAGGTCAGGGGGGTGGTCAGGGCCGACAGGTGGCCCACCTTGAGCTGGAGGGTGGTCAGGATGCCGTTGGCCTCCTCAAAGCGGTCGGTCTCGGCCTGCTCCTTCCCGAAGGCGCGGACCACCCGTACACCGGTCAGGTTCTCCCGCGTCAGGCCCAGAACCCGGTCCAGCCGGGCCTGCACCTGCTTATAGAAGGGTCCGGTCACCGCCATGATGCTGAACACCACCACCGACAGCGCCGGGATGGTCACCACAAAGATGAGTGCCGCCCGCACGTTGACGGTGAAGGCGCAGACCATCGCCCCGATCACCACAAAGGGGCTGCGGAGGAAGAGCCGCAGGAACATATTCAGCCCGCCCTGCACCAGGTTGATGTCGCTGGTCATCCGGGTGATGAGAGTGCTGGTGCCGATGGTGTCCATCTCGGAGAAGCCCAGGGACTGGATGTGGGCAAAGAGGGCGTGCCGCAGGGCGGTGGCATAGCCCACCGCCGCCTTGGCCGAAAAATATTGGGCTGTCACGCTGCAGGCCAGGCCCACCATGGCCAGCACCAGCAGCAGCCCACACCGCACCAGGATATACCGCGCGTCCCGGGCGGCGATGCCCACATTGACGATGTCGGCCATCACCAGAGGGACCAGCAGGTCGAAGGCGGCCTCCAGCATCTTGAAGAGGGGGGCGATGACGCTCTCCTTTTTATAGCCGTTGAGATAGGCAAGCATTTGTTTCAAATCGAGTAACGCTCCTTTCAGGGGGCAGGGAGCAGAGACCCCGGCCCGGCTTCGCATCTTATGATAACACGCCGGCGGCCGAATTACCAGATGGAAGCGGGCTTTCGGGGGCACTTTTCTGTCGCAGGATGTTGTCGAAACGGGAAAATCCTGCTATACTGAAACAAATGCAGCAGGAGGGACGCAGGATGAACAGCGGCAGGAAAAAGCATACCCGGTACAGACTGGCCGGCAGGCAGAAGAAAGGGCAGGCGCCGGCCTTTCGGTACGGGCCCCTCTACACCGGCTGCCCGGCTTTGGAGATGGCGGTGGAACGTTTCTACCAGGCTCCTGACCAGGAGAAGGAGACCCGTTTCTGGGGCCTGGTCAAGGGGCTGAACTATGCGCTGCAGATGGAGACCAGGGTTCTGGTGCCGGTGGAGCTGGAACCCCGGGGCCACCAGGACCAGCTCAGCTGGGCCCGGGCGCCCATCCCGCCCGACCGCGCAAAGGACCTGTCTCACTGGGTCCTGACCGCGCCCAAGGGGCAGAAGCTGCTGCCGGCCTTCACCTTCTGGAAGGAGGCCGACGCCAGCGACGTCACCAAGGGGCTGCCGGTCGTCGAGCTGCCCCTGCAGCAGGCGATGGAGGAGGTCCTGGCGCGGGAGGAGCTTAGCGGCCTGGTTCTCAACCCATGGGGCCGGTCGGCTACCCTGGACCGCAGCCTGCTGCAAGCGTTGCTCTACGCCGGCCCGCCCGACAACGAGCCGGGCGAGGCGGACGCAGCTTGCGGCAAGCAGGCGGCCGCCGAAGGCCGCTGGGAGGAAGCGGCCGATGCCTTTGCAGCCGCCGCCGGCCAGGGCAGCCCCGAGGGGATGCGGCTGCTGGCCGGCTGCTGCCAGGCGGGGCGCGGGGTGTCCAGAGACCGCCGGAAGGCCGTCAGCTGGTGGAAGAAGGCCGCCGCCCTGGGGGACGTCCTGTCGATGGTCGCCCTGGGGGACAGTTACGCCGCCGGCACCGCCCGCACCCCCGGGGACCCCGGCCGGGCCCTGATGGCCTACCGGAAGGCCCGGACCATGGGTGAGCTGGAACTGGACATCGGCTCCTGGCCGCTGGTCTGCCTCCGGCTGGCCCAGGCCGAGGCCAGCTTCACCGACCCCGACCGGGCGGTCTGCCTGCTGGGCGAGGCGGTCCAGGGGCTGCTCATCCTCTGCCGGGCCGACCAGAAGGATCTGCCCCTTGAGCGGGAGACGTTGCGGGCGGAGCTGCGGGACGCCGCCGGGCTGATGGCCGACTGTCTGCGGGGGAAGAACGCCGACGCCGGCCCCCTGGAGGCTCTGCTCCGCCAGTTGGAGGCTGGCAACACAGAACCTTTACTTTTAAGCTGAAAAATAGCCATATTCCTACGGTATGATAGGGGAGAAACCGGATTTGACAGCAGGGGCGGCCCGCCCGCCCCGCTTTGAAACAGAGAAGAGAGGATTTCACCTATGGGTAAAGTGATCGGGATCGACTTGGGCACCACCAATTCCTGCGTGGCAGTGGTAGAGGGGGGCAAGCCCGTGGTCATCACCAACGCCGAGGGCGAGCGCACCACCCCCTCAGTGGTGGCATTCACCAAGGAAGGTGAGCGTCTGGTGGGCGGCGCGGCCAAGCGCCAGCTTGCCACCAACGCCGGACGGACCATCTCCAGCATCAAGCGCCGGATGGGCAGCGACTACCGCGTCCGGATTGACAGCAAGGACCTGACCCCCCAGGAGATCAGCGCCATGATCCTGTCCAAGCTCCGCCGGGACGCCGAGAGCTATCTCGGCGAAAAGGTGACCGACGCGGTCATCACTGTCCCGGCCTATTTTGATGACAGCCAGCGGAAGGCCACCCAGGACGCCGGCCGGATCGCCGGGCTGAACGTCCTGCGGATCATCAACGAACCCACCGCCGCGGCGGTGGCCTACGGCCTGGACCACGAGGCCCCCCAGAAGATCCTGGTCTACGACCTGGGCGGCGGCACCTTCGACGTCTCCATCATCGAGATCGAGGACGGCACCTTCACCGTGCTGGCCACCGGCGGCGACACCCGGCTGGGCGGCGATGACTTCGACGCCCGGATCGTCGACTACCTGGTGCAGGAATTCAAGAAGAGCGACCGCATCGACCTCACCCGGGACCCTGCCGCCATGGGCCGGCTGAAAGAGGAGGCCGAAAAGGCCAAGAAGGAGCTGTCCAGCGCCCCGTCAGCCCAGATCAACCTCCCCTTTATCGCGGTGGGGAAGGACGGGCCCCATCACCTGGACGTCTCCATCACCCGCCCCCAGTTCGAGATGATGACCAGCGACCTGCTGGCCCGGACCATCGAGCCGGTCAACAACGCCCTGCGAGACGCCGGCCTGTCGGCGTCTGAGCTGGGCCGGGTCCTGCTGGTGGGCGGCAGCACCCGTATGCCCGCCGTGGCCCGCCAGGTCAAGGAGCTGCTGGGCAAGGAACCCAGCCACACCCTCAACCCCGACGAGTGCGTGGCGATGGGCGCCGCCATCCAGGGCGGGCTGCTGGCGGGCGGCGGCAAGCTGGCCGGCGCCACCGGCGCGGCGTCCCAGGGGCTGGTCCTGATGGACGTCACCCCCCTGACCCTCTCGATCGAGACGCTGGGCGGCATCGCCACCCCCCTCATCACCCGCAACAGCATGATCCCCACCCGTAAGAGCCAGATCTTCACCACCGCCCGCCCCATGCAGACCTCGGTGGAGATCAACGTCCTGCAGGGGGAGCGCCGCTTCGCCAAGGACAACAAGTCCCTGGGCAAGTTCAAGCTGGGGGGCATCCGGGCCGGCTTCTCCTCCAAGCCCCAGATCGAGGTCACCTTTGACATTGACGTCAACGGCGTGGTCAAGGTCTCGGCCAAGGACCTGGGCACCGGCCGGGAGCAGAACATCACCATCACCGGCTCGACCAACCTCTCCGAGAGCGAGATCCGGCGGGCCATGGCCGACGCCGCCGCTGACGAGGCGGAGGACAGCCGCCGCAAGGGCCGGCTCGAACTCCACAACCAGGCCGAGATCCTCGCCTACAAGGTGGACGAGGCCCTCTCCAAGTGCAAAAAGGAGCTGGACAAGGACGAGAAGGCCAGGGTCAAGTCCGACTTGGCCGCCCTCCGCAAGTGCATCCGGAAGGACCACCCAGAAAAGATGAACGACGCCGAAGAGACCGCCCTCCGCCAGGCCAAGGAGGCCCTCGAGGCCAGCGCCAGCCATCTGATGGTCCTCTACACCCAGCAGACCGGCGAGGGCGGCGACGCCGGCGCCAGCGGCCCGGACACCGGCGAAAACCTGTAACGCCCCCAGCCAAAGAAAACGTTCTGCCCGGCATCTATGCACCCTGCACAGTCTGCCGGGCATTTTTTTCCTATTGCACCATGATTCGCCTTTTGGCGGTGTGCTATACTAAAGTCGAAGACCTGACGGAACAGGAATTGCACAGAGGAAGACACCACCATGATCTACGTTGACGTAGCGTTCAACATCATTTCCAGCACGGCGACTTTGATTTTCCACGTCGTGGTCATCGCGGCCTGCATCAAGTATCTGTGCGTAAAGTGAGGTGAAAGCTGTGTCCATCCTTTTTTCGGCCGTCCTGGCCGGCATCCAGTATGCCTTTTATATCCTCGGCATCCTGGCCTTCTTAAAGTACCTCAGCAGGAAATAAGCAAAATAAACGCCCGGCGGGCTGTGCATGACGCACAAACCTGCCGGGCGCTTTTTATAACATTTTCGAGAGGAAAGCCTGTAACCGGGCGTTTTTGGGATGCTCGAAGAGTTTGGCGGGGGGCTCGTCCTCCTGGATGACCCCCTCGTCGATGAAGATGACCCGGTTGGAGACCTCCCGGGCAAAGCCCATCTCGTGGGTCACCACCAGCATGGTGATGCCGGTGGTGGCCAGCTCCTTCATCAGGGCCAGCACCTCGCCCACCATCTCGGGGTCGAGGGCGGAGGTGGGCTCGTCGAAGAGGATGACGTCGGGGTCCATGGCCAGGGCCCGGGCGATGGCGATCCGCTGCTGCTGGCCGCCCGACAGGCTGGCGGGGTAGACGTCGGCCTTGTCCGACAGGCCGACCCGCTGTAGCAGCTCGTCGGCCCGCTTGGAGGCCTCCTCCTTGCTCTTGAGCTTGAGGAGGACCGGGGCCATGCAGAGGTTCTCCTTCACCGTCATGTGGGGGAAGAGGTTGAAGTGCTGGAACACCATCCCCATCTTCTGACGGAACTTGTCGATGTGGGCCTCGTCCACCTCAACCCCCTCAAACTTGATGCTGCCGCCGGTGGGATTTTCCAGCCGGTTGAGGCACCGCAGGAAGGTGGACTTGCCGCAGCCCGACGGGCCGATCAGACAGACCACGTCCCCCCGGTAGATGTCGATGTCGATCCCCTTCAGGACGTCCAGGGTGGGGGTGCGGCCCTTGTAGCCGCGTTTCTTCTCGCCGCCGTAGGTCTTTTTCAGCCCACGGACTTCGATGATCTTTTCAGCGTTAGCGGTCACTGCGCGCCAGCCTCCCTTCCATGTGGCTAAAGACTTTCTCGAGGAAGAGCACAATCACCAGGTAGATCAGCGCCACCGACACAAAGGGGAAGAAGGCGCTGTAGGTGCGGCTCTGGACAATGCTGGCGGCCCGGGTCAGGTCCTGCAGGGCGATGTAGCCGGTGATCGAGGTCTCCTTCAGCAGGACGATCAGCTCGTTGCCCAAAGTGGGCAGGACGTTCTTGACCGCCTGGGGCAGGATGATCTTCCAGGTGGCCTGGGTGTAGGTGAGGCCCAGACTGCGGGCGGCCTCCATCTGTCCCGGAGGGATGCTCATGATGCCGCTGCGGAAAATTTCGGCCACATAGGCACCGCTGTTGATCCCGAAGGACAGGATGGCCACCGGCACCTGCCCCAGCCGCGCCGAGGCAAAGATGACGTAGTACATAATCAGCAGCTGCACCATGCTGGGGGTGCCCCGGATGACGGTCAGGTAGAGCTTGCACAGCCCGTTCAGGATGCGCAGGTGGCCGGTCTGGTCATGGGTGGTGCGGACGTAAGCGATCAGGAAGCCCAGCACCACGCCCAGCAGGGCCGCCCCGATCGTGATGGTGAGGGTGGTCTTGAGACCGTTGATGAAGAGGACGTACCGGTCCTCGGTGATGAAGGTGGCGATGAATTCGCTTGAGAGCTCATCCCACAGGTTCTGGAAAAATGACATGAGATCCCTCCTTGCGGGGTGTATGGACGGCGCATATGCAAAAATGTCGCATTTTTATGCATATATGCACAAAAGAAAAGGACAGAGCCGGGATTCGCACCTGCGCTCTGTCCACTATACTCTATAGAACCACAAAAACCGGCTTTTGTAAAGAGGTTTTTGCTTTTTTCGCCGCCCTTACTTCAGGACGATGATGGACTGTACGCCGGTGCAGTAGCTGTCGGTGAAGTCGATCTGCTGCAGGCGCTCCTCGGTGACGGTCATGCCGGCCATACCGAAGTCGGACAGGCCGCTCTGGATGGAGGCGATGATGGCGTCGAACTCCATGTCCTGGATCTCAAGGTCATAGCCCATCTTGTCGCACAGGGCCTTGGCCAGCTCGGCGTCGATGCCGACGATCTCGTTGTTGGCGTAGTACTCATAGGGTTCGAAGGCGGCGTTGGTGGCCATGACCAGGGTGCCGTTGGGGTACTCGGTGCCCTCGGGGCTGACGTAGCCCTCAGCGCCCTCGGTCTGGTTGATGTACTTGTCCAGGACGGCGTCCAGAATGCCCTCCTCCTCGATTTCGGCGATGGCCTGGTTGAAGGCCTCGGTCAGCTCGGGGCGGTCCTTGCTGATGGCGATGGCGTACTCCTCGGTGGCGTAGGGGGTTTCGAGGATGGTCAGGGTGTCGGGGTTGGCGTCCACAAAGCGCTGGGCCACCTGGTCGTCGATGCAGACGGCGTCGATCCGGTTGATGAGCAGGGCCTGGACGGCGTCGGCGGCGCGATTGTACTGCTCGACGCCGGCGATGTTCAGGCTCTCGGTGTTGCCGATCTCGTCCGACATAAAGATGTCGCCAGTGGTGCCCAGCTGGACGCCGACGGTCTTGCCCTCGAGGTCCTCCAGGGAGGTGATGGCCTGGGTGGAAGCCTCGCTGGCGGCGGCGCTGTCGGCGATGGAAGCGGCGCTGCTGGCGGCAGTGGACGAGGACGAGCTGGAGCAGGCGGTCAGCGCCAGAGCGGCGGCGGACACACCGGCAGCCAGGATAAAGCTGTGGCGGGAAATCTTCTTCATATCAATACACTCCTCTGATACACACTTTTGCAGAACGGGCCTTTCGGCCCGCGCGCCGCGCAACAGACCCTGCGGCGCCTTTCAGGGGGCGGCCCCTGAGAACAACCTGTAGTATAGTTTGTACAAATTGAAAAGTCAAGCTTTGTGCAGAAAAGCAGGCAAATTGAAACCAATTTGAGATAACTTATGCAGAAATCCGACAAAAACAGCGTATATATGCAGCTTTGTGGCCCCGGCCGGGTCAGAGATACCGGGCGATGTCAGCCGCGTCCCGCTTGGGGACGCAGTAGTCGCCCTTCTCGTCCAGGTAGTATTTGACGCCGGTCCCGGCGGTCATCGGGACGATGTGGGAGGCGTGGGCGGGGTAGCCCAGCGCCACCATGGTGTGGAGCTTTTCGGTGGGGGCCAGGCCCAGCAGCTCGGTCAGGCGGGGGCGGTCGATGGCCCGCATGATGCAGCTGCC
>CAZEIG010000050.1:0-1894 GCA_964511805.1 uncultured Faecalibacterium sp. | reverse complement strand
GGCCGGGGCGATGCCGGTGTCGGTGGCCAGGTCGCCGGGGATGGCGGTGTCCTGGACCACCGCCACAAAGAGGGTGGGTTCCTCGCCGGGCTTGGGGGCGCTCTGCTCGGGCGGGAGGTAGGCCGCCCACTTGACCAGCGGCTGGATGCGGGCCACCATCTCAGGGCTGGTGGCCGCCACCAGCCGGACGGCCTGGCGGTTGGCCCCGCAGGAGGACAGCCGCACCGCCTCCACCATGTCGGCGATGACGCCGGCGGGGACGGGCTGTTGGGTGAAGCGGCGGTAGGTGCGGCGGGTGGCAAGCAGTTCCATGATGTCCATAACGGTTCAGTCTCCTTTCACGGATGGGCCGTTCCGCAGCAGGTCGGCCAGGGAGCGGACGGTCAGGCCGCCCCGCCCGGTCACCGTCTCGGCGTGGAGGAGGGAGGAGAGGACGCTCTCCTCGACAGACTCGGCCGCCGCCCGGAACAGCAGATCGATCTTGTTTTCGGCCAGGGCCTGCAGGGGCAGAATGTCGCCCTGGGGGTCGTGGGGGATATGGCAGGCGGTGGAGAAGGCGATGACGATCTCCCCGCTGCCGTTGCCGCAGTAGGAGCCGGTGCGGCTCAGCCCCACAATGGCCCGGCGGGCCACCCGGCCAAGCTGGCGGGCGGTCAGGGGGACGTCGGTGGCCAGCACCGTGATGATGGAACCCTTGTCCTCGTGAGGGGACAGGGCGGGGCTTTGGGCCAACAGCCGGGCGATGGGGGTGCCTGCGACGACCAGGTCATCGAAGCGGGCGTGGTTGGAGAGGACCAGTACGCCCAGATGGTAGTTCCGGCCGTCCAGCACAAGGCGGCGGGCGGCCGAGCCGATCCCTCCTTTCAGCCCGTGGCAGCGCATCCCCCGGCCCGCCCCCACCGCGCCCTCGGCAAAATCGGCCCGGCAGTCAGCCAGGGCGGCCAGGGCGTCGGCCTCGGTGACGTGAAGGCCCCGGATGTCGTTCAGGCCGCTGTCATTGCACTCGCAGACCACCGGATTGACGCTGCCGGTGGTCTCGCAGATGTCGGGGCAGCGGTCCAGCATATACTTTACCAGAGCGGTCCAGACCGTCCCCACGCTGAGGGTGTTTGTGAAAAGGATGGGGGTCTCGAGGGCGCCCAGCTCGTCGATCTGGACCAGCCCTGTTGTCTTGCCAAAGCCGTTGATGACCTGGCAGGCGGCGGGCAGCTTTTCGTGGAAGGTGTCCCCGGGGTGGGGCAGCAGGGCGGTGACGCCGGTCTGGACGCCGCCGTGGTCCAGGGTGCAGTGGCCGACCGTCACCCCCGGTACGTCGCTGATCTTGTTGCGGGGGCCGGGGGGCAGGCTGCCCACCCGGAACCCCCAGCCGGATTCAATGCCCATAGGCAAAACCTCCTGTCGGGAAGAGGATAGAACGAAAAGGGGCCCTGCCGCTGGCTGTGCCGGGCCGGGCCCCTTGGGGTGCATTAGACGCTGTCCAGCGTGTCCAGGTCGTAGGGGGTGTTCTGGTAGACGTAGTAGTTCAGCCAGTTGGAGTAGAGCAGGTGGGCGTGGCCCCGCCAGCGGAAGATGGGGCTGCGGGAGGGATCGTTGTCGGGGTAGTAGTTTTTGGGGGGCGCGATGGGCAGCCCCCTGGCTACATCCCGGCGGTATTCGGCGTCGAGGGTCAGCTTGTCGTACTCGGGGTGGCCGGTGACGAAGATCTGCCGGCCGTTCTCGGTGCTGAGGAGGAAGGGCCCGGCCTCGTCGCTTTCGGCCAGGACCCGCAGGGCCGGGCAGGCGGCCACGTCGGCCACGCAGATGCCGGTGTGGCGGCTGTGGGGGGCGTAGAACACCTCGTCAAATCCCCGCACCAGGGGGTTGGCGGGCCGGGTGACCCGGTGGGGGAAGATGC
>CAZEIG010000049.1:999-11478 GCA_964511805.1 uncultured Faecalibacterium sp. | reverse complement strand
CAGCCGGCGTTCCGGCCCATGATCTCGACGATGGTGACGTACTTGGTGCCGTAGACGGTGGCGTCCCGGATGACCTCCTTCATGACCACGCCGATGTACTTGGCGGCCGAGCCGTAGCCGGGGGTGTGGTCGGTGACCATCAGGTCGTTGTCGATGGTCTTGGGCACACCCATGAACCGGATGTCGCTGCCAATGCGGGCGCCGTAGTCGGCCAGCTTGCCGATGGTGTCCATCGAGTCGTTGCCGCCGATGTAGAAGAAGTAGCCGATGTCCAGCTTTTCAAGGATGTCGAAGAGCTTTCTGTAGACGGCTTCGTCTGCGTGCCAATCAGGCAGCTTGTAGCGGCAGCTGCCCAGAAAGCTGGAGGGGGTGCGCTTGAGCAGTTCGATGTCAAGATCGTCTTTCAGGACGGTGCTCAGGTCGACGACCCGCTCTTCCAGCAGGCCCGCCACGCCGTTGCGCATCCCGTAGACGATCTCGGCGCCGCGGTTCTTGCAGCTCTCAAAGACGCCTGCCAAGCTTGCATTGATGACGGAAGTGGGGCCGCCGGACTGGCCGACGATTGCATTTTTACCCATGTTCTTTTTCTCCTTTACACGTTGTCTTTTGCGGACTCTATCTTGGCTGCACGGGGGACGCCCCTTGCAGGAAAGAACATCGAAGCGTTCAGTGCGCACCCCTCACAGGTGGACGTGCCGGGGGGTGCCGTTTACATAGATGGGGGTCAGCTCATCCAGGATGAGGGGGCGGGCGTACTCTTCAAAGCCGGCGGTCACCTGCATCCCGTCGGGGGTGATCCAGTCCAGGGGGACTTTCTTTTCGAGATTGGCCACCTGCTGGACGTTCGCCGACTCGGTAACGCACTGGTAGGGGTAGCCGGTCAGCCGCTTGAGGGCGATCATCCGGCCGCTTTCGCCGGCAAAGGCCGCGGCTGCGGCCGCGCCGCCCACCGCGTAGGCTTCGGTAACGTCGGTGCGGCTGGCAAGGTGGCTGGCGCAGCGCTGGAGGGTGGAAAACTCGATGGCACGGCTCTTGCAGCCCAGGTGCTTGTGGATCAGCTCGGACAGGTAGCGGCTGGTGCCGCTGAGGATGGCCTTGTGGCCGAAGGCGTCCAGCTGGCCGGCCGTCGAGACTAGGTCGCACAGATAGGTACCGTCGGCGGTGCGTACCCCCTCGCTGACGGCGATGATGACGTTGGACTTCTGCCGCTGCAGCTCGTCCACCCGGGCCAGGAATTTCTCCTGGCCAAAGGGGACCTCGGGCAGAAGGATGAGGTCAGGCCCGTCGCAGTCCTCCCCGGCGGCCAGGCAGGCAGCCCCCGCCAGCCAGCCGGCGTGGCGGCCCATGATCTCGGCCACAGTCACACTGCGGATGTTGTAGACCGAGGAGTCCCGGATGACCTCCTTGAGGATGGTGGCGATGTACTTGGCGGCCGAGCCGTAGCCGGGGGTATGGTCGGTCAGGCAGAGGTCGTTGTCGATGGTCTTGGGCACCCCGATGAACCGCACACTGCTGCCCACCCGTGCGCCGTACCGGCTGAGCTTAGCGATGGTGTCCATCGAATCGTTGCCGCCGATATAAAAGACGGCGCTGATGTCGTACCGGTCAAAGAGGGCGAAGAGCTTGACATAAGGGGCAGCGTCCGCATCGGGGTCGGGCAGCTTGTAGCGGCAGCTGCCCAGAAAGCTGGAGGGAGTGCGCTTGAGGAGTTCGATGCTCATCCGGTCGTCCAACAGGGCGTTCAGATCCACGAGCTCATCCTTGAGCAGGCCCTCGATGCCGTACTTCATCCCATACACCTTGTTGGCGCCCAAGCTGCGGGCGGTCTTGTAGACCCCCGCCAGGCTGGAGTTGATGACGGCAGTGGGGCCGCCGGACTGGCCGACGATCACATTCATTGTCATAAAAGCTCCTTCTTATCCACTGCGAGAAAAAATCGGACAGCACCCGCGCGGGCCCTGCACTGCGCCGCACAGAGGGAACGCGCAACCGGCACAAAAAAGATTTCCTGGGTGGAAGAGCTTTTTGTAAATTGCCTGATTTTCGTTCCAGTTCTATTGTAACCGTTTCTTTCGTTGTATGCAAGCCCCAATCGGTTGCAGAGGGCAAAAATTTATGATAAAATCAATATTGTATTGTGTTCAGAGTACCGAAAGCGGACTGAACGGCTATTTAAAATCTATCCGGCCGGATGACATGTGCGTCCGGCCGGACACATACAGGGAAATTTTCCGGCGGGCTGCGTAGCCGAGACGCGTCCTGTGGACAATGCAGGCGAGGCGGAGCAGGGGCAGTGCAAGCGCAGCGAGTGCGCGGTTCGCCGGGAAATTTTGCCGGAAAGGGGGATACCAGGGGGGAACATTTCTGAGCTGCGCAACAGGCAGAAATGGGTCCCCCTTGGAGTCAAGATATGGGAATTTCGAGAGAATACGATCACGCCCGCCGGGTCCGGAAGAACGGCAGGCGCCAGGGGCCGCTGCGGTTTGCGGCGGCGGCTGTGGCCATCCTGCTGCTCTCCCTGGCCATCACCGCTATCCTGGAGACCGCCCAGCAGGAGAGCGCCCCCGCCGAGACGCCCCTGCCCACCGGCACGGTGGAGAGCATCCTGGCGCCGCTGCCCGGCCAGCCGGGCCAGACGGACGGGGCGGCCGCAGGGGAGGTACACACCTTCGGGCCGGTGCGCCAGACGGCCGGCGGCTACAGCGTCCTGGCCTACGACAGCAGCGTCATCCGGCAGCCGGCCGTGGGGCAGGTGGATCTGTCCTATTTCTCGGACGCGGCCTTCCTGGGGGACAGCCTGACGGTGGGCTTCACCGATTACAACATCAACCTGTCGGGTGCGCTGATCTGCGGCTACATCGGGGTGGGGCCTGACACCATTGTCAACCGCTCCACTGTCACCCACATGACCCGCGGGGACGAGGTGGCCCTGGACGTCCTGGCGGCGGCCCAGCCTAAAAAGCTCTATATCCTGCTGGGCAGCAACACCCTGACCACCGCCGGCGCGGAGGATCGCTTCCTGACCTACTACGGCGCCATGCTGGACGAGTTGCGCAGCCTGCTGGGGGAGGACTGCATCATCTATGTTCAATCGGTGCCGCCGGTCCGGCCCGAGACTGTCGCCGAGCGCCCTGGCCTTGCCAGCGACAATCTGCGGGCGGTCAACGAGCGGCTGGCCCAGCTGGCCGACAGCAAGGGCTGCGTCTACCTCGACCTCTGGGAGGCCCTGGCGGACGGCGAGGGCAACCTGAAAGAAGTCTGCGCCGCGCCGGACGGCGTCCACCTGTCGGCGGGCAACGGCTACGGCGCCTGGGTCAACTACCTGCGTAGCCACACCGTCTACGCCGCCGATAATCCCTGGACCGCCGGCAGCACGTTCGCGCAGTGAGCGTAATTCTCTGACTTCACCCACCTGTCCTTTCGGGGACGGGTGGGTTTTGTTGTTTGGCGACCCGGATATAAAAACACCGGGCCCCGCGGTGGGACCCGGTGTGGAATAACATGATGGAAAAGCCGGCGCTTACTTGTTCTTGCTGCGGGCCTTCATCCGCTGCTCATGGTTGAGGATCTGCTTGCGGATCCGCAGGCTCTTGGGGGTGACCTCCAGCAGCTCGTCGGGCGCCAGGAACTCCAGGCAGCCCTCGAGGCTCAGCCGGCTGACCGGCACCAGACGGAGCGCGTCGTCCGAGCCGGAGGCGCGGGTGTTGGTCAGGTGCTTGGTCTTGCAGACGTTGACGTCCACATCCTCGCCGGTGGGGGTGTAGCCGATGACCATACCCTCATAGACCTTCTCGCCCGGGCCGATCAGCAGGGTGCCCCGCTGCTGGGCGTTGTAGAGGCCGTAGGTGACCGACTCGCCCGTCTCGAAGCTGACCAGGGAGCCGGAAGAGCGGTTGGCAATCATGCCGGCCCACAGGTCGTAACCGTCGAAGATCTGGTTGATGACACCCTCGCCGTGGGTGTCGGTGAGGAACTGGCTGCGGTAGCCGAACAGGCCGCGGCTGGGCATCCGGAAGACCAGCCGCACCCGGCTGTCGCCCAGGGCGTCCATCTGCTGGAGGACGGCCTTCCGCTGGCCCAGGCCGGTCATGACTGCGCCCTGGTACTGGGTGGGTACGTCGATGACCACCTGCTCCATGGGCTCATAGGTCTTGCCATCGATGACCTTGGTCAGGACGTGCGGGGGCGAGACCTGCAGCTCATAGCCCTCCCGGCGCATGGTCTCGATCAGGATGGACAGGTGCATCTCACCGCGGCCCATCACCCGGAAGGAATCGGTGGTGGCCGAGTCCTCCACCTTGAGGGCAACGTCCTTGAGCAGCTCGCGGTGGAGGCGATCCCGGATCTGGCGGCTGGTGACGTACTTGCCCTCACGGCCGGCCAGGGGGCTGTCGTTGACCGAGAAGGTCATCTCGACGGTGGGGTCGTTGATTTTGAGGAATGGGAGCGGCTCCACCTTGGTGGGGTCGCAGAGGGTGTTGCCGATGGTGACGTCCGGCAGGCCAGAGAAGGCCACGATGTCGCCGGCGGTGATGTTGTCGCAGGGGACCCGGCCGTTGGCCTGGAAGTCATAGAGCTTGGTCAGCCGGCCTTTCATGCTGACCGAGGGGTCGTGCCAGTCGCAGACCACAACTTCCTCGCCGACGCGGCAGGTGCCGTTCTGGATCCGACCGATGCCGATCCGGCCGACAAACTCGTTGTAGTCCACCGAGGACACCAGCATCTGGAAGGAGGCGTCCGGATCCCCCTCGGGGGGCTGGATGGTGTCCAGGATGGTGTCGAAGAGGGGTACAAGGTCGGTGCCGGGCTGGTCGGGGTCGAGGCTGGCGGTGCCGGCCCGGCCGCAGCAGAAGACCATCCGGCAGTCGAGCTGCCCGTCCGAGGCGCACAGGTCCATCAGGAGGTAGAGCCCCTCGTCCACCACCTCTTTGATCCGGGCGTCGGGGCGGTCGATCTTGTTGATGACCACTACCAGGCTCAGGTTCTGCTGCAGGGCCTTCTGAAGGACGAAGCGGGTCTGGGGCATACAGCCTTCGGCGGCGTCCACCAGCAGCAGCACACCGTTGACCATCTTGAGCACCCGCTCCACCTCGCCGCCGAAGTCGGCGTGGCCCGGGGTGTCGACGATGTTGATCTTGACTCCTTTGTAGTTGCAGGAGCAGTTCTTGGCAAGGATGGTGATGCCGCGCTCCCGCTCAATATCGCCGCTGTCCATCACCCGCTCGGCCACGACCTGGTTGTCGCGGAAAGCGCCGCTCTGCCGCAGCATGGCGTCGACCAGGGTGGTCTTGCCGTGGTCGACGTGGGCAATGATGGCTACGTTGCGCAAATCGTTACGAACCATAAAAATCAAACCTCTCTATTTGTACGAACGACATGTTTCTATGACGGAACTCTCAACCGTCTAAGTGTAAATCATAGCTGAGCTTTTGTCAAGGTTATCTAAAAAAGTATCCGACATTTCGGCGATTTGCCCGCCCACGCGGGCCGTAAAAGGCGAGGATGGCGCGGGTCGGTCAGCTCGTATGGCGTGGGCTCTCCTTTTGATGCGGTTTGTGTCGATGGGCAAAGTATACCGGACCGGCCGGAAATGCGCGACGGGCCGGTAGGTTTGACGGGATGAT
This sequence comes from uncultured Faecalibacterium sp., assembly GCA_964511805.1. Classification (GTDB taxonomy): domain Bacteria; phylum Bacillota; class Clostridia; order Oscillospirales; family Ruminococcaceae; genus Faecalibacterium. The sequence continues at coordinate 5,854 of CAZEIG010000049.1, read as the reverse complement.
AGCAGTGTGATAATATGAAGTTGGCTTCACCAGAAGCAAACTTCACATCAACAGGGCGTGAAAGATGAAAACGCGGGTAAAAGAGCTGCGCACAGCGGCAAAAATGACCCAGCAGCAGCTGGCGGAGCTGGTGCACGTTTCTTCCCGGACCATCATTTCGATCGAGAAGGAACAGTACAGCCCGTCGCTCATGCTGGCGTACAGGCTGGCACAGGTGTTCGGCGTGACGGTCGAGGACCTGTGCTGTCTGGAAGAAAACAAGGCGTTGGAGGACAGGTAAATACTATAAAGGTCTATAACAAAAAAGGGCTGATCCTGGGCATTTTCTGGACGGTGCTGGCTGTCTGGAACCTGCTCCACGACTTCTTCGTCCAGGAGGGGGATATGGCGGTCCAAATCAGGGGTTTCATCCTCTCGCTGGTCCTGCTGTCCCTCGGAGTGCGGTTGTTCCGGCGTGCCTTTTCCAAAGAGGCAACCCGGGAGGACATTGTAGAGGAACTCGACGAGCGGAACCGTCTGGTCGAACTGAAAAGCCAGGCCAGGATGCTGCACATCGTCTGCGGGGTCCTGTTTGTGGTGATGCTCTGCGGACTGGTGGGCTACAGGCTGACAGGGAACATCGCCTGGGCCTTTATCTTCACCATTCCCGGCGTCCTGCTGGGGCTGTTCCTCATCGCTGTTCCTCATCATTGAAATTTTTGTCAAACTGTATTATGAGAAGCATCTGTAAGAAAGCGAGGTGGTTCTGAGATGGCCGACCCCACAAGACGGCAGACGGTCACGGTGGTGGTGGACCGTCCCCTGGGCAGCCGCCACCCATCCCACCCGGACATCCGCTACACCGTCAATTACGGGTACATCGAGGGCGTTTTCGCGCCCGACGGTGAGGAACAGGACGTTTACATTTTGGGGGTGGACGTCCCGCTGGAGCGGTTCACCGGCGAGCTGATCGCGGTGATCCACCGCTTCGACGATCTGGAAGAGAAGTGGGTGGCCGCCCCGGCGGGCTACGCCTGCACCAAAGAGGAGATCGAGCGGCAGGTCCGGTTTCAGGAACAGTATTTTCGGACCGAGACCCGCTTGCTGGAACGATGAACAGGAAAGAATATGCCTGACTCGGTCTGCATGAAGAAGGAGCTCTGAGCGCGCCCCCGCTCTGCCTGTTGACAGAGCGGGGGATTTGTGGTATCTTATTATTGACAATTAGGCTAATTGTTAATAAACACAGAGAAAGGATGTGGCAGAGCGTTGAGTTTACAGCATACCTTGAAGGCCCTGGCCGACCCCATCCGGCGGGAGATCTTGAACCTGCTCAAGGGCGGGCGGCTCTCGGCCGGGGAGATCGCCAGTCACTTCCCGGTGACGGCGGCCTCTATCTCGCGGCACCTGTCGGTGCTGAAGGATGCCGACCTGGTCCGGAATACCCATGAGGGCAAATTCATCTATTATGAGCTGAACGCCTCGGTCCTGGAGGAGGTCATCCTCTGGGTCGCGGACCTGAAAGGAGGATCTGACGATGAAAAAACAGATCATGGAGAATAAGGGCAAGCTGATCCTTTCGTCCCTCGCCGTCCTGCTGCCCGGGCTGCTGGGCTGGCAGATGGGGTGGGAGGCGCTGCTTTTCCTGCTCGTCCACTGGGCCTGCCTGCTGATCACCTTCAGCGACCAGCGCGGCCGGGACCAGAGCAAAAAGGCGATGGGGGTGTTCTTCTGGATCGTGCCGGCCATCTCGGTCTTTGTCGGCCTGGCGGCGGTGCTGGTCCAGCGGGGCGGCACCCAGGGCAGGACGGTCGTCTGGCCGCTGGTCTGCTTCGGGCTGGGGCTGCTGTTCGTGGTCCTCGGCAACTATATGCCCAAGTTCCGGCCAAACCGGACCATGGGCATCCGGATCAAGTGGACGCTGGAAGATGAAGAAAACTGGCGGGCTACCCACCGCTTCGGTGGCAAGGTGATGGTGGTATGCGGGCTGCTCTGCATGGCCGGCAGCCTGCTGCCCAACCAACAGCTTTCGGCCCTAGTCATCCCCGCCGCCATCCTGCTGATGGTCGCGGCGCCCTGCGGCTACTCCTACTGGTACCACAAAAAGCAGCTCCGGAAGGGGACCGCCGTCCCCTCCAGGACCCGGCCTGACCCCCGCGCGGCCAAGGTGACGGCGGTGTCATTGGTGCTGATCGCCCTCTTTGTGGTCTGGGCGCTGGTGTTTGCGGGGAAGATGGATGTGACCTGCGGGGCGGACGCCCTCACCATCGATGCCTCCGGCTGGAGGGACTATACCGTCCCCTACAGCGGCATCGAGACGGTCGAATACCTGCCTGCCGACATGGCGCCCGAGGCGGGGATCCGCATCTTCGGCGTGGGGAACCTGCGGGCGCTGATGGGGATCTTCTCCAACGACGCCTACGGGGATTACACCCGCTATACCCACACTTCCTGCGGCGCCTGCATCGTCGTGACCACCGCCGGCGGTGAAACAGTGGTTCTGAACGGCCCAGACGAGGCGGCCACCCAGGCCCTCTACGCCGAGCTGTCGGCCCGCTGCAATGCCAGGGAAGGCTGATCCGGAGGTGACCAAGATGCAGAAGAAGAGGGTGCTCCTGTTTGTCGTCCTGGCCTATGGACTGTCCTGGCTGACAGCCCTCATCCCGCTGCTCCGCGGGGGCACCCTTGTTTTTACGTCCAATGAGGAATCCCGCAACGATTCTTGGGTAATTGTGAGGGGGTGCCCTAAGATAAAATTGGTGTCGTTCTTACTTGTCGAAATCCGGGTACAGCTCCAGCTCGGCTTCCTCCGGCGAAAGCTCGCCGCGCATCTCTGTCAGAGCCTCGATCAGCTCGGTGCGGTTGCCAGTGTTGGCGTTATAGATGCAAAGCAGGTTCATTTCTTCGAAGGTGAAGTTTCCCATTTCAAATCTCCTTTTCTGCGCTCTTTTTGGGCGCTGCTTTTTTGGGTTCCGCCTTGGGCTAGGGCACTCCCGTACAATCACCCAAGAATCGTTGCGAGATTCCACAATGGACGTAAAAACATAGGATTCATGGTAAATTTCTTCACAGAGGCATACAAACTTAAGCCGCCAGGCAGAGTCTGCCGGCCAGAAGCAGATTCGCCAGCGCGAACATTGTCATTTGCTTATCCATGTCTTTATTATATCACTTTTGGCTGTGCTGCGCTTGACTTTTTTGTTGCGGTATTGCAAAATGTTCTTCTTCATAGAAAACGACCATCCTTCCAATCTCTTTTCAACAATAGGGCGGGATAGGGTGGGTCCATCGCTGGCCCGCCGGATCACACGGTATGTTGACACTGTGTCAACATACATACTATACCACCAGATATTTGACACGATGTCAATGCCTGTTCTGTCCGGCGAAGGGCAGCGGCGGCTCCCTGCCCGAAGGCCTCGGCTTTTGCAAAAAAACTTCGATTTTGGGCGGCCGGCGGGCAAAATAATGCTTGACGCCGCGCCCAAAGCGTGATAGTATGGTAATACCTCTTTTGCGGGGTTGTTCAGTGCGCCCCTTTTTTTTGGGGCCGCCCCGGCGAACGAGGGAGGTTCATTCAACCGTTAACTATGGAGGTGTCAACAAATGACAGTCAAGATCACCCTGGCCTGCACCGAGTGCAAGCAGCGCAACTACAATACTACCAAGAACAAGAAAAACAACCCTGACCGGCTGGAGATGAAGAAGTACTGCCGCTTCTGCAAGAAGCACACGGCTCATCGCGAGACCAAGTAAGAAAGGCGGAGCACAATGGCAGACAAAACCGATAAGAAGCCGGGCTTTGTGGCCAGAGCAAAAAACGCCGTGAAGAACTTTGTGGCCGGTGTGGCCAAGTTCTTCCGCGATACCAGAAGCGAATTGAAGAAGGTCGTCTGGCCCAGCCGGGAGGATACCAAGAAGAATACCATCGTCGTGCTGGTGGTCGTTGTGATCGCCGCCGTGGTGCTGTTCGTCCTGGACGCCGTCTTTGGCGGCATCCTGGGCCTGGTGATTGGCGGCTGATGATCTTGTTGGAAGGAAACGGAGGCTTAACCACAGATGGAAGACCAGTCGAATAAAGCTTTGTGGTATGTCGTGCATACCTACTCCGGCTATGAGAACAAAGTGGCGACCGATCTTGCAAAGATGGTGGAGAACCGCCGCCTGCAGGATCTGATCTGCGAGATCAAGGTGCCCACCGAGATGGTGCCTGAGATCAAGGACGGCAAGGAGCGGATGGTCGAGCGCAAGCTCTTCCCCGGCTACGTGCTGGTCAAAATGGTAATGAACGACGACACCTGGTATGTGGTGCGGAACACCCGCGGCTGCACCGGTTTCGTTGGGCCCGCTTCCAAGCCGGTCCCCCTGACCCCCGAGGAAGTGGAAAAGATGGGCGTAGAGGTCAAGGCCCCGCTGACGGTGGATTTCGCCGCAGGGGACAGCGTCCAGATCAAATCCGGCCCGCTGGAAGGCTTTATGGGCGTCGTGGAGGAGATCAACACCGAGACCTTCAAGGTGAAGCTCAAGGTGAATATGTTCGGCCGGGAGACCCCCGCAGAGGTGGACATCGCCCAGGTCGAGCGGCTGTGACAGCCGCATGGCAGAATGTTTTAGGTAAGACCGCGTGCGGTTCTTATAGAGCGTGTCCGCGCAGGATATGCTCGTGGGAGGCTCGCAGACAGCGGGCCGCAACTCACCACAGATTTTTGGAGGTGCATTTATCATGGCACAGAAAGTAACTGGCTACATTAAGCTGCAAATCGAGGCCGGCAAGGCAACCCCGGCCCCTCCTGTCGGCCCAGCCCTGGGCCAGAAGGGCGTCAACATCATGGCGTTCACCAAGGAATTCAACGAACGCACCAAAAACGACATCGGC
>CAZEIG010000049.1:0-989 GCA_964511805.1 uncultured Faecalibacterium sp. | reverse complement strand
CATCTCTGTGTATGCTGACCGTTCCTTCAGCTATATCCCCCACCCCCCCCCGGCCGCCGTTCTGATCAAGAAGGCAGCAGGCCTGACCACCGCTTCCGGCAAGCCCAACAAGGAAAAGGTCGGTTCCCTGACTGCAGCGCAGGTCGAGGAGATCGCAAAGACCAAGATGCCCGACCTGAACGCCGCCTCTCTCGAGGCTGCGTGCAGCATGATCCGCGGTACCTGCCGCAGCATGGGCGTCACCGTCGAGGGCTGATAGAGATAGACAGTGGGAGGGCGCAGCGCCCGCAAGACCACATAGGAGGATAAACAATGAAACACGGCAAGCATTATGTCGACGCTGCCAAGCAGGTCGATTCCACCAAACTGTACGATGTGACCGAGGCGCTGGAGCTGGCCTGCAAGATCGCTTCCGCCAAGTTCGACGAGACCGTTGAGCTGCACGTCCGTCTGGGCGTTGACGGCCGTCACGCTGACCAGCAGGTCCGCGGCGCCGTCGTCCTGCCCAACGGCACCGGCAAGACCGTCCGGGTCTGCGCCATTGCCAAGGGCCCCGCTGCTTCCGCAGCCGAGGCGGCCGGCGCTGACATCGTCGGCGACGACGATCTGATCGCCAAGATTCAGGGCGGCTTCATGGACTTCGACGTCGTGGTCACCACCCCTGACATGATGGGCAAGGTCGGCCGCCTCGGTAAGCTGCTCGGACCCCGCGGTCTGATGCCCAACCCCAAGGCCGGCACCGTTACCCCCGACCTGGGCAAGGCTGTCAAGGAGGCCAAGGCCGGTAAGATCGAGTACCGTCTCGACAAGCAGAACATCATCCACGTCCCCGTCGGCAAGGCTTCTTTCGGCGCAGAGAAACTCTACACCAACCTCGACACCGTCATGGACGCCATCGCCAAGGCCAAGCCCGCCGCCGCCAAGGGCACCTACTTCAAGAGCGCTACCATCGCCACCACCATGGGTCCTGGCATCCGCCTGAATACCCT
>CAZEIG010000048.1:0-12240 GCA_964511805.1 uncultured Faecalibacterium sp. | reverse complement strand
GCAAGAGCCTGACTGTCTGATGCAGCGCCGCCGCCCGCATCCGGCGGGGGATGCCGCGCACTGTCCGCCGGGCCTGCCGGTCCGGGCTGGATGCGCCGGCCTGACAATCAAAGGATGCGCACGAAAAGGCCGCTGATGGAATTGGTGGCCTTGTTTTTTCAGAAAAACTGGGATCTTGTGAAAGAATCGGGCGGCGGTCTTTCAAAGCCGTCCGTTTTTTGCTATACTGACAAGGTAGAGCTTGATCGGAACGATCCCACAGAGGGAATAGGAGGCCGGCAGATGCGTTACCGTCCGCTTCGGCGCAACAGTGAATTCGGGCGGGTCTATGCGCGCGGCAAGGCGTATGTGGACCGTGCCCTTGTGCTCTATATACTCAAAACACGAACCAAACAGACCCGGATGGGGCTGACCGCCACCAAAAAGGTGGGGGGCGCCGTCCAACGCAACCGCGCCCGCCGGGTCATGAAGGCCGCCATCGACGAACACCTCGACTACAACATCGGCGGCTATCATCTGGTTTTTGTGGCGCGGACCGCCACCCCCAAACTCAAGAGCTGGCAGGTGTCCCGGGCGGTGGCCCGGCTCTTCCGCGCCGCTGGCCTGCCGGACAAGGCCCTGGCCCCCGGCGCGCCGCCCCCGACCAGCCGCCCGCCCTGCAAAAGGGAGGCCGGCCCGACGGCAGAGGAGAAGGGCGCGCCGTGAACCGGCTGCAAAAGCTCTGCCGGGACGCCCTTTGCGCCCCCATCCGGCTGTACAAGCGTTTTATCAGCCCGGGGCTGGGGCGGAACTGCCGCTTCACCCCCACCTGCAGCGAGTACGCCGTCCAGGCCATCCAGACCCATGGCTGCATCAAGGGGCTGGCACTGGCCGCCTGGCGGCTGGCCCGCTGCAACCCGCTGGGCCGCTGGGGTTTTGACCCGGTGCCGCCGCCCGGCCGGTGGAAGAGTCCCAAACGGGTCCTCTATCCGCCCCGCGCCCGCAAAAAATAATTATGCTTCTCGTGACGGCCCGGCAGCTGTGAGTGGGCTGTCCTACGCAAAGATCAAACGTTCCGCGCTCACAGGCGGGACAGAATGGAAGCGCATATGAATTTCCTCTACATTCTCGCCTGGCCGCTCGGCTACGTCATGCAGCTGATCTACAACCTCATCCCCAATTACGGCTGGGACCTCATCATCTTTACCCTTCTGATCCGGCTGCTGAGCATCCCTCTCAGCCTCAAGCAGCAGAAGAACATGGTCCGGATGACAGCATTCCAGCCCATGATCGAGGAGATCCAGAAAAAGTACAAGGACAAGCCGGACAAGCAGCAGGAGGAAATGCTCCGCCTGCAGCAGGACTTCGGCTACAGCCCCACCGCCGGCTGCCTGCCCATGCTGCTGAACCTCTTTGTAATGTTCGGCGTCATCGGCGTCGTCTATGAGCCGCTGAACCGCATCTTCCACATCAGCAGCGACCTGCTGACCACCGCCGGCGACGCCCTGACCGCCCTGGGCATCCAGTTCACCACCATCACCCGGGACAACCTCATCATCGAACAGGTCCTGGCGGGCGAGCCGACCATCACCAGCATCTTCTCGGCCAGCCAGCTCGAGACCATCACCGAATTCAGCCGGCACATGACCTTTTTCGGCATCGACCTGACCCGGGTGCCCCAGTACAACCTCTCGGCCGAGAACCTGCCCCTGCTGGTCTTCCCCATCCTGTCGGTCATCACCAGCTTTATCTCCACCTGGTACAGCATGAACAGCAGCGGCCAGAAGCTGCAGGGCAGCATGAAGGTCACCATGTACCTCATGCCCCTGATGTATATCTTCTTCTGCTTCACTGTCCCCACCGCTTTCTCCCTGTATTACGTTGTTTCCAACGTCGTCATGGTCCTGCAGAGCATTGTTATGAAGAAGATCTACGACCCCGAGAAGGTTAAGGCCGAGGTGGCCGCTGAGATTGAGGCCAAACGGAAAGAGCAGCGCCGCGGCGTCAAGAACACCACCATCAAAGTGGTGGACGAAAAGACTGGCAAGACGGTAGAAAAGAGTATCTCGGCCAGTGAGATGAACAAGCGGCGTCTTGAGTACGCCCGCAAGCTGGACGAAGAAAAATACAAGGACGAGAGGACTGTGCCTCTGTCCGAGCTGAACAAGACAAAGGAGGAGTGAGGAAAATGATCCGTACCAAGGAAGCCACCGGCAAGACGGTGGAGGAGGCCCGTGCAGCGGCCTGCGCCCTGCTTGGTGTCAACGAAGACGATCTGAATGTAAGCTACGAAGTCCTGGAGATGCCCCAGAGCACCGGTTTTCTTGGATTGAAGAAGATCCCCGCCCGGGTGCGGGTCATGGTCGAGGAGGAGGCCCCCGCCCCCGCCCCGGCCGAAAAACCTGCGGTCAAGGTCGAAAAGGCCGAGCCTGCCGAACCCGCCGAGCAGACCGAGACGGCCCAGCCCCAGCAGGCGGGCGCCGTTCCCGCTGAGGAGCCGGCCAAGAAGCCCGCTGCCGAAAAGCCCAAGGCCGCTGCGGCCCCTGCCGCCCCGGCCAAGTCCGCCCCGGTGGACGAGACCCCGGTCCCCATCGAGATCGATTCCAACCCCAAGGTCAAGGCCGCCGTGGACTACCTGAAGGAAGTCGTGGCCCTGATGGGGGTGAAGGACGTGACCTTCAGCGCCATCCAGAAGGGCGAGGCCACCATCATCCGGCTGGACGGCGAGAAGATGGGCACCCTGATCGGCCGCCGCGGCGAGACGATGGAGAGCCTGTCCTATCTGGCAAGCCTGGTCGCCAACCGGATGGAGGGCGATTACATCAAGCTGGGCTTGGACGTGGCCGGCTACCGCGGCAAGCGTGAGAACGACCTGACCGCCCTGGCCCAGAAGATCGGCCAGAAGGTTCGCCGGAGCGGCCGCAGCTTCTCGATGGAGCCGATGAACCCCTACGAGCGCCGGATCATCCACTCGGCCATCAGCCAGATGGAGGGCTTGCGCAGTGAGAGCAAGGGCGAGGGGAAGGACCGCCACGTCGTGATCTATTCCACCGAGCCGAGTGCCCAGACCGAGGCCAACGAGCGCCGACCCCGCGGCCGGAACGACCGCCGGCAAGGCGGCAGCCGCAGTGACCGCACCGGTGGGCGCAGCGACCGGAACAGCCGCGGCGACCGCGGACAGCGGAGCAGCCGGCCCCGGAACGACCGCGGGCCTCGCTATTCCAGCGTACCCGAGCGCAACTATGTGACGGTGGACGCCGCCGACGCCGCGCCCGTGGCTCCCAAGCGGACCCAGCGTGTCGACGACTTCGCCGACCTCGACTTCGGCAAAATCGAACTTTAATCTACTTTTCTGAAGAAAAGTAGGCAAAAGACTTTTTGACAACCAAAGTCCTACAAGGCGTGAAGCCCGTGGGTTCTGTTGCAAGGCTGTTTGTTTGTCTGCGTTTTTCTGACGAAAAACGGGTAAATGATTTTCAACGGGAATACAGGAAAATGTGGAAATCCTGGACGGCTTGTCCGCCCTGTAGAGAAAGAGAGGAATCTGTATGGCTATCACCGTGAACATCTACTACACCGGTAAGGGAGGCAGCGCCCGCAAGTTTGCCGAGGAGATGACCGCCGGCGGCACCGTCGCCCGCATCCGCGCCGAGCCGGGCAACCTCCGCTATGCCTACTTCTTCCCGATGGAGGACTCCGAGACCGTCCTCCTTATCGACAGCTGGGCCGACCAGCAGGCAATCGACACCCACCACGCTTCCCCCATGATGGCCGAGATCGCCGCCCTGCGGGACAAGTACGACCTCCACATGAAGGTCGAGCGCTACCTCTCGGACGACGCTGGCTTCTCCGCCCACGACGACGCTTTCGTCCGTCAGTGACCTGATACACAAAAAATGGCCCGCCCGGTTTGCCTTCGGACGGGCCTTTTGTATGCGCGGGGTTTTCCACGGTTTGCGGGGAAAGGATGGAAAACCGGGCGCATATTTTCTTTTCCGTTCAAACATGGTACAATAGCACCAGCACAACAAGGAGGGACGCAGGATGATCGAAAACAGTACCATTGCGGCGGTGGCGACGCCGCCGGGGCAGGGGGGCATCGCGGTGGTGCGGCTGTCGGGGCCCGAGAGCTATGCAGTGGCCGGGCAGGTTTTCCGCCCGATGGACAACCGCAAAAAGGTGACGGAGGCCAGGGGTTATACCGCCCTCTATGGCCAATTTGTCGATGGGGGGGAGCTGTTTGACGACGGCATCGCCCTCTTTTTCCGCGCACCCCGCAGTTATACCGGCGAGGATGTTGTCGAGCTGTCCTGCCACGGCGGGGACGCGGTGGCTCACCGCCTGGTGGAGGCCTGCTTGGCGGCGGGGGCCGTCCCGGCCGGCCCGGGGGAGTATACTCGCCGCGCCCTCCTCAACGGCAAGATGAGCCTGACCCAGGCCGAAGCGGTCATGGACCTGATCGCGGCGGGGGGACGGCAGGGAGCGGCCCTGGCCAACGCGGCCCGAGGCGGCGCCCTGGCCAAGAAGATCGCGGGGGAGCAGCAGACCCTGACCAGCCTGCAGGCTCACCTGACCGCCTGGGTGGACTTCCCTGAAGAGGACGTCCCTGCCCTTGAGGCGGAGGCCCTCCGCGCCTCCCTCGGACAGGTCAAAGCGGGGCTGGACGGGCTGATCGACGGTTACAACGCCGCCGCCGTCCTTCGGGAGGGGGTCGACTGCGCCATCGTGGGCCGGCCCAACGCCGGCAAGTCGACCCTGCTCAACCTGCTGGCCGGTTTCGACCGGGCCATCGTCACCCCCATCGCCGGCACCACCCGGGATGTGGTAGAACAGGCCGTCCAGCTGGGGGACATCCGACTCAACCTCTTCGACACCGCCGGCCTGCGCCAGACCGACGACCCGATGGAGGCCGAGGGGGTCCGTCGCAGCTGGGCCAAACTGGCTGAAGCAGGGCTGGTGCTGGCCGTCTTTGACGGCTCCCAGCCCATTACCCGGGAGGACTTTGCCCTGGCCCAGCGCTGCGCCGAGTGCCGGGCCATCGCCCTGGTGAACAAGGAGGACCTGCCTACCCGGTTCGATGCCGAGGCCATCGCGCCCTATTTTGCGATGGTCATCCCAGTCTGCTGCAAAGAGGAGGGAGCGCGGCGGGTCATTGCGGCGGCGGTGGCCCGGCTGCTGGGCACCGCCCAGATCGACCCCCACGCGGCCAGCCTGTCGGGGCAGCGGCAGCTTTCGGCAGCCCTGCGGGCCCGGGATGGCGTCGCCGGCGCACTGGAGGCTCTCGACGCCGGCTTCGGGCTGGACGCGGTGTCGGTCTGCGTGGACGATGCCTTGGACGCCCTCTATGCTCTGACCGGAGAGAACGCCTCTGAGGCCGTCATCGACGAGGTGTTCGAGAAGTTCTGCGTCGGGAAGTGATTTCCGTGTGTCTAAAAGGGGAGGAAAAGTGGGCGGCAAAGCGCCTTTTGGGGAAGCCTTCCGAAACTACAGGGACCTGGAAAGCCGGACTGCTTTTTCTGTGCGGCCGGACCATCCTCTCCCTGATCCTTTCGAAGGTAAGAGATCTGCACAGGCGCAGCCCCTGTCTGACGGAGGAAGAGAGAAGAAAGGACTTGTATGAACCATCTTGGAGATTATGATGTGATCGTGGTCGGCGCGGGCCACGCGGGGATCGAAGCAGCCCATGCGGCGGCGGTCCTCGGCGCGCGGACGGCGATCTTTACCCTCAGTCTGGACGCGGTGGGGAATATGCCCTGCAACCCCAGCATCGGGGGCACCGCCAAGGGTACCCTGGTGCGGGAGGTGGACGCCCTGGGCGGGCTGATGGGGCTGGCCGCCGACGCCACCGCCCTGCAAAGCCGGATGCTCAACCGGGGCAAGGGCCCGGCGGTCCATGCCCTGCGGGTCCAGACCGACCGCCGCCGTTACAACACCTGGATGAAGCACGCCCTCGAGCTGACCCCCGGCCTGGCCATTCATCAGGCCGAGGTGGTCGAGATCGAGGTGGAGGCCGGGCAGGTGAGGGGGGTGGTCACCCGGCTGGGCGGCGAGTATGGCGCGAAGTGCGTGGTCATCGCCACCGGCACCAACCTGGGGGGAAAGATCTTTGTAGGGGACGCTTGGTACGCCTCGGGCCCCGACGGGATGCACGCCGCCAACGCCTTGACCGACAGCCTCCGGGCGGCGGGGCTGCCCCTCCGCCGGTTCAAGACCGGTACCCCCGCCCGGGTCCACCGGCGGAGCATCGATTTCGACAAGCTGGAGCGCCAGCCCGGCGACCCTGAGGAGACATTGCAGCCCTTCAGCTTCATGACCGACGCCCCGGTCCGCAACCGGGTGGACTGCTACATCGCCTACACCAACCCCGCCACTCACAAGATCATTTTGGATAACATCCACCGCAGCCCCCTCTACGGAGGGATGATCGAGGGGGTGGGGCCGCGCTACTGTCCATCCATCGAGGACAAGGTGGTCCGTTTTGCTGGGAAGGACCGTCACCCCATCTTTGTCGAGCCCTGCGGCGAGGACACCGAGGAAATGTATCTGCAGGGCGCATCCAGCAGCCTGCCGGAGGATGTGCAGAATGATTTTTACCACAGTATCGTCGGATTTGAGCGACTGGAGATCATCCGGCCCGCCTACGCCATCGAGTACGACTGTGTGGACCCCACCGCCCTGCAGCCCACTCTTGAAAGCCGGCAGGTGGCCGGCCTCTACGGTGCGGGGCAGTTCAACGGCACCTCCGGCTACGAGGAGGCCGCAGCCCAGGGGCTGCTGGCGGGGCTGAATGCAGCCCGCCGCGCCCTGGGGAAAGAGCAGCTCGTCCTGCCGCGGCAGTCCAGCTACCTGGGCACCTTGGTGGATGACCTGGTCACCAAGGGGGTGATGGACCCCTACCGGATGATGACCAGCCGAAGCGAGTACCGGCTGACCCTCCGGCAGGACAACGCCGACAGCCGCCTGACCCCCATCGGGCGGGAATACGGCCTTGTGTCCGACGGGCGGTGGGCCTGCTTCCAGCAGACCCGGGCCGCCCTGGAGGCCGAGCGGGCCCGGCTCCACCAAGCCCACCTCAAGACCGCGCCGCTGCAGGCGGCGATGGAGGCCGCCGACCTGACCCCGGCCCAGCAGGGCGGCCCGGCCGACGAGCTGCTCCGCCGGCCCGAGATCAGCTACCCGCTGGTGGCGGAGCTGATCGGCTGGGGGGAGGGGATCACCCCCATGCTGGCCGAGCGGCTGGAGACCGAGATCAAGTACGCCGGCTACATTGCCCGGCAGGACCGTATGATCCGGGACATGGCCCGGCGGGAAAAGACCCTCATCCCTCCAGGCTTCCGGTACGAGGGGCTGACCGGCCTCACCCTCGAAGCCCGGGAGAAGCTGGCCAGAATCCAGCCTCGCAGCCTGGGGCAGGCCGGCCGAATCCCCGGCGTATCCCCGTCCGACCTGGCCCAGCTCAGCATTGCGCTGGCGGCAGCCCAGAAGAATCAGGAGGTACCTCATGATCGATAAGAACCGTCTCGCCGAAAAGTGTTCCACGTGGAACATTACCCTCACCGGCGTCCAGCTTGACCTGCTGGACCGCTACGCCGAGCTGCTGGTGGACTACAACCGGAAAGTCAACCTGACTGCCATCACCGACCCGGAGGGGATCGAGAACAAACACTTCCTGGACAGTCTCCTCTTTGCCAGCCAACCGGAGGTATCCGGCCGTGTGGTAGACGTGGGGGCGGGGGCGGGTTTCCCCGGGCTGGTGGCCAAGATCTACAAGCCCGAGCTAGAACTCACCCTGATGGAACCCACCGGCAAGCGGGTGGACTTCCTCCGCTACGCCTGCGAGACCCTGGGCCTGACTGGCGTCGAGCTGGCCAAGGAGCGGGCCGAGGAGGCCGCCCGGAAGGGTTGGCGGGAACAGTTCGACCTGGCCTCGGCCCGGGCGGTGGCGGCCCTGCCCATCCTGGCGGAGTACTGTCTGCCGCTGGTCCGGGTGGGAGGCTGCTTCCTCGCCATGAAGGGAGCCTCGGCTGCGGAGGAACTGGCTGCCGCCCAGGGAGCCATCCGAAAGCTGGGCGGCGCCTACCGGGAGACCCGGGCCTTCCACCTGCCGGGCGGGGACGCCCGCAGCCTTCTGCTGGTCAAAAAGATTTCGCAGACTCCGACGGCATACCCCAGAAACGGCGGCAAAATTGCCAAGTCCCCCCTGAAATAAGGCAGAAATCCACGCCCGGACGCGAACCCCGGCGAACGATTCTGCTGGAAACCAGGGCGCTTTTGTGGTAATCTTTCTATGAGAGGTTTTCCACATCGACGCCTTTTTTGGTGGAAAAGAAAAGGGGGATGAGGCTGTGTTTGAGCGAAAGAAGACGGCGGCCAAGGTGTGGCAGCTGCCCATCGAACAGATCGAGCTGTCGCCGTGGCAAGCCCGCAGCCACTTTGACGAAGAAGAGCTGAAAGGCCTGGCCGTCAGCATACGGGAGAACGGCCTGCTGCAGCCGGTGACAGTCCGGCGGGCTGGGCCCGACCGCTATGAGCTGGTGGCAGGGGAGCGGCGTCTGCGGGCCTGCAAACTGGCCGGGATGGAGCGGATCCCCGCCATCATCCGGGACTACGAGGACGGCTAGACCGAGCGCCACGCCCGGGCGGTTCTCCGTCTGCCCGAAAACCGCCGCAGCGAGGCCCTCATCCACATCAGTCGCTACCGGATGAACGCCCGTTCGGCCGACCGCTATGTGGCCCAGCTCTTACAGGAGATCGAGCAGGAGACCGCCAGGCCCCGCCGCCGTCTGCCGATGGTCAAGGACGTGCGGATCTTTGTCAACACCATCGACCACGCCATCCGGCTGATGACCGACAACGGCGTCCCCGCCACCGCCCACCGGGAGGAAGGGGACGGCTACATAGAATACACCGTCCGGATCCCCACCGGCCCCAGCCCCGGTAGGTGAACCCAGACAAGCCCTGCCCCGGAGCCGGCCTTTTCGGCAGGAGCCGAAACCCGCCAGCCGGGGCGTGGGATGAGCTGAGCCTGCGGGCCGCTCCCGCCCTCTGCCAGGTGGGGTGCGCAAAACGGTTTCAATTCCAGGGCCCCTGCACAGACCACCCTCCGGTCTGCGCGGGGGTCTTTTTGGTAAAAAAGGTTCCACGTGGAACATCTTGCGCGGCGGGCCCGGGTCTGGTATTATGGAGGAAAAGGAGGGGATTGCCCATGGAACTGGAACTGCGTCCCCGGACCGAACAGGAGGTCCGCATCTACTTTGCCCGCACCCGGGACCCGGAAATCCAGGCCCGGATTCCCCAGCGCAGTCGGACGGTGGAGCAAGCCCTGGAGGACTACCGCCGATCCCTGGCTCCCGGTGCGGACAGCTATGGCCGGACGGTCTGGGCCGACGGCGTCTATGTGGGGGATGTCTGGTGCTACTGCATCCACGCCGAGCCCGACCCAGACGCCATGGTCAGCTATTGCATCTTTGAAAAGGTCTGCTGGGGGCAGGGGATTGCCAGCCGGGCGCTGGAACATTTCCTGAACGATGCCGGACCTCGGTTCGGCCTGAAACGGGTGGGGGCTTTTGTCTATGCCGACAACCCCGCCTCGGTGCGGGTGCTGGAAAAGAACGGTTTCGCCATCCAGGAAACGTTTGAGGAGGAGGGCCGCCAGTCCTTCTACCTCCTGCGGGAAATACAAGAAACAGGGAGGCTGGACAAATGCAATACAGAGCGATAGACAATCAGATTACAGTGGTTGAAGACGACAGGGTTCTGGGGGAGATTACCTTCCCGGTCTGCGGGCCTGAGACAGTGGTCATCGACCATACCTGGGTGGACCCGTCCCTGCGTGGGCAGGGGGTGGCCGGTCAGCTGGTCAAGAGAGCCGCCGACGCTTTGCGGTCCACCGGCTGCAAGGCCCGAGTCACCTGTTCCTATGCCCGGAACTGGTTTGAGCGCCATCCCGAGGAGGCCGACGTCTTGGTGGACGGCTGGGAGAATGACCATGCCGCCTGCCCGTCGGTATTTGACGTGCCGCAGGGAATGTATTATAATAGGGGGCGTAGATAGAAGAACCATGTTCCACGTGGAACAGAATACGAGGGAGGATGCCAGTCTGTGGGAAAGATCATAGCAGTGGCAAATCAGAAGGGCGGTGTGGGGAAGACCACCACCGCGATCAATCTTTCGGCCTGTGTGGCCGCACTGGGGAAGAAGGTCCTCATCGTCGACCTGGACCCCCAGGGCAACACCACCACAGGCTACGGGATCTCCAAGCGGAGCGTCGAGACCGGCACCTATGAGCTGCTGATCGGCGCCGCCGAGGCAAAGGACGCCATCCGGAAAACCAGCTTCCGCACCGACGTCCTGCCGTCCAATACCCGGCTGGCCGGCGCGGCCCTTGAGCTGGTGGACCTGCCCGCCCGGGAGAGCCGGCTGCGGAAGGCCCTGGCCCCCATCCAGAAGGAGTACGATTACATCTTCATCGACTGCCCGCCCAGCCTGGACCTGCTGACCCTTAACGGCCTGTGCGCCTGCGACAGCATTCTCATCCCCATCCAGTGCGAGTATTACGCCCTGGAGGGGCTGAGCGAACTCATCAGCACCCTCAAGACGGTTCGCCGGAAGTACAACCCCTACCTCGACATCGAGGGGGTGGTCTTTACCATGTACGCGGGCCGGTACAACCTGACCTTGCAGGTGGTGGAGCAGGTGCAGAAATACTTCGGGGAGAAGGTCTACCAGACTACCATCCCCCGGACCATCCGGATCTCGGAGGCGCCCAGCTACGGCCAGCCCATCAACTACTACGAGCCCAAGGGGAAGGGCAGCGAGGCCTACATGGACCTGGCCATTGAGTTCGTCAAGCGGAACCGTTCCCGGGACCCCCAGCCGTCCCGCCGGCGCCGGGCGGCCAAGCCGGCCTCCAAGAAAACGGAAAACGTCGGTTAAGAGGGAGGGAAGACCATGCCAAAAGGAAAAGGCGGCCTCGGCCGCGGGCTGGAAAGCCTGTTTGAGGACGCCGCGCCAAGTCTGGAGTCGGACGACGGCATCCGGACCGTCCCCCTGTGGGAGGTGGAGCCGGATCCCGGCCAGCCCCGGAAGGAATTCCAGGAGGATACCCTGGCCGAGCTGGCTGCCAGCATCGCCGAGCATGGCTTGCTCCAGCCCATCGCCGTCCGCCCGATGGCGGAGGGGGGATACCGGATCATTGCGGGGGAGCGCCGCTGGCGTGCCTGCCGCCTGGCCGGGCTGAGCGATATCCCGATCATCATCAAGGACGTGTCGGACCAGGAGGCCATGGAGCTGGCCCTGGTGGAGAACCTCCAACGGGAGGACCTGGACCCAGTCGAAGAGGCCTGCGGCATCCGGGAACTGATGAACCGCTGCGGCCTCACCCAGGAGCAGGCGGCCCAGCGGCTGGGCAAGAGCCGCAGCGCCCTGGCCAACACCCTCCGGCTGCTCAACCTGCCGGACGAGGCGCTGGAACTGCTCAAGGCCGGCAGCCTGACCGCCGGCCACGCCAAGGCGGTCCTGGGCCTGCCCACACCTGAATTGCAGGTCCAGGCGGCCAGGCTCATCGCCGAGCACGCCCTCAGCGTCCGCCAGGCCGAGACCCTCTGCCGCCGCCTGGCTAAGGAAGGGGAGGAGAAGCCCGACCCCGCGCCGCCCCCCTGGGAGGCGCTGCCGGTGGAAGTGGAAGAGAGCCTCCGCCAGGCGCTGGGCAACGAGGTGTCGGTGAAGTATAAAAACGGGCAGGGCAGCCTGACCGTCCGCTTCTACTCCGACGACCAGCTGCGGGCCTTCGCCAACCTGCTGGGCCAGTATGACAGGGAAGGGCTGTCCCCGCCGCCCCAGCCCGACCAAACGGTATCGTGGGAACATTGATAAAGTAAGGAGAGAATCATCTATGCTGGACATCAAATTCGTCCGGGAGAATCCCGACGCAGTCAAGGAAAACATCCGCAAGAAGTTCCAGGACGCGAAACTCCCTCTGGTGGACGAGGTCATCGAACTGGACGCCAAATACCGCAAGTGCCTGCAGGACGCCGAGGCCCTCAAGGCCCAGCGGAACAAGCTGAGCAAGGCCAACGGCCCGCTCTTCGGCCAGCTCAAGAAGTGTACCGACGAGGCCAAGAAGGCCGAGCTGCAGGCCCAGATCGACGCCAACAACGCCGCCGTCAAGGCTGACGCCGACCAGCTGGCCGCCCTGGACGCCGAGAAGGACAAGATGGCCGCCCGCATCCAGGAGATCATGTACACCATCCCCCAGATGAT
>CAZEIG010000047.1:0-12277 GCA_964511805.1 uncultured Faecalibacterium sp. | reverse complement strand
AGATCCAGTACATCAACCCCATGTACCCCGGGGACGGCCGCCACTTCCGCCGCCCGCCCAAATTGCCTGGGATGACACCCCGGTGGGCAGCTACGTCAAGGAGTTCGTCCTGGACGAGCCGCTGCGGGGCAAGCGGGTCTGCGTCTCCTTCCAGGGGGTGGAGCGGGCCTTCTACTGCTGGTGCAACGGCCATTTTGTCGGCTACAGCGAGGACAGCTTCACCCCCGCCGACTTCGACCTGACCCCCTATCTCCACGACGGGGTCAACCGCCTCTGCGTCGAGGTCTACAAGAACTGCAGCGGCAGCTGGCTGGAGGATCAGGACTTCTTCCGCTTCTTCGGCATCTTCCGCCCCGTCTACCTCTACGCCAAACCAGCCCTCCACATCGAAGACCTCTGGCTGCAGGCCGGCCTTGAGGCGGACAACGACACCGGCGTCCTGGCCCCCCGCCTCCGGCTGAGCGCCGCCGACGGGGCCAGCCTGGCGGGCTGCGCCGTCCGCTGCACCGTCGCCGCGCCGGACGGCCGCCTCCTCTGGGATGCGCCCATGCCGCTGGAAGAGCGGGACGGCTTTTACTACGGCGCACCGGTCCGCCTGCCCGGCATCCAGAGGTGGGACCATGACCACCCCGTCCTCTACCGGGTCACCCTGGCCCTCTCGGACGCCGCCGGGACCCTGCAGGAGACCGTCCCCTACGACACCGGCTTCCGCCGCTTCGGGATGCGGAACGGGATCATGGAGCTGAACGGGGCGCGGATCGTCTTCAACGGGGTCAACCGCCACGAGTGGAACCCCGCCAGAGGCCGCGCCATCGGCCCCGAAGATATGTACCGGGCGATGGAGACCTTCCGCCGGAACAACATCAACGCGGTGCGCACCTGCCACTACCCCAACCAGACCCTCTGGTATCAGCTCTGCGACCGCAACGGCATCTACATGATCGACGAGACCAACCTTGAGAGCCACGGCTCCTGGCAGAAGATGAGCGTGGTGGAACCCTCCTGGAACGTCCCCGGCAGCCTGCCCGAATGGAAGGACTGCGTGGTGGACCGGACCCGTTCGATGTTTGAGCGGGACAAAAACCACACCGCCATCCTGATCTGGAGCTGTGGCAACGAGTCCTACGCCGGGGAGGACATCCTGGCCATGAGCGACTTCTTCCACCAGAACGACCCCGGCCGGCTGGTCCACTACGAGGGGGTCTTCCACTGCCGCACCTACGACCGGATCAGCGACATGGAAAGCCGGATGTATGCCCGCCCCGAAGAGATCCGGACCTACCTCGACGGCAAGCCCGCCAAGCCCTTTATCCTCTGCGAGTATATGCACGACATGGGCAACAGCCTGGGCGGAGTCGAAAGCTACATCCGGCTCATCGACGAATACCCCCAGTACCAGGGCGGCTTCATCTGGGACTACATGGACCAGGCCGTCTGGCAGGAGGGTCCCTGCGGGCCCCAGCTGGGCTACGGCGGCGACTTTGGCGAGCGGCCCACCGACTACGCCTTCTGCGCCAACGGGATCGTCTTTGCCGACGGCGGCGAAAAGCCCGCCCTCCAGGACCTGCGCTACTGGTACGACACCCCGGCCCGTCGGGCCGCCTGGGATGCCCGGAACGCCCGGGACGCCGCCGCTTACCGCCTGCCCGACCTCCGGCAGGGCGGCCCCCTGACCATCGTCGAAGGGGACGTCAACCTCGGGGTGCAGGGGGACCGCTTCGCGCTCCAGTTCTCCTACACCGAAGGGGGGCTGGCCTCCCTCCGGCTGGACGGCAGAGAATGGGTCTGGCGCGCCCCCCGCCCCGCCCTCTGGCGGGCCGCCACCGAAAACGACAAGGGCTGCGGCTTCCCGGTGCGGAGCGCCGCCTGGATGGCCGCCGACGCTTTCCCCAAGCTGGAGGGCTGGCAGGCGGAAGAAAAGTCCGCCCAGCAGGTCCGGATCCGCTACACCTTCTCCTTCCCCACCGTGCCGGGCGTCACGACGGACATCTGCTACACCGTCACCGGCTGCGCCCTGCGGGTGGACGCGGTCTACCACAGCGTGGCCGGTGCACCGGAACTGCCGGTCTTTGGCGTCCGCTTCGCCACCCCCCAGCCCGCCGCCCGGGTCAGCTGGACCGGCCTGTCGGGCGAGACCTACCCCGACCGCTATAAGGGCGGGCGGTTCGGCCGCTGGAGCGAGACGCCCCACATCCCGGCCTATCTGGTGCCCCAGGACTGCGGCGTCCACATGGACACCCGCACCCTGACCCTCGACTGCCAGGACCAGGCCCGCCGCACCAGCGCCTGTCTGACCGTCCGGATGGCGGACGATCGGCCTTTCGCCTTCTCGGCCCTGCCCTGGACCGCCCAGGAGCTGGAGAGCGCCGCCCACCAGGATGAGCTGCCCCCCATCAGCCGGACCGTCCTGACCGTCATGGGGGCCGTCCGTGGCGTCGGCGGGATCGACAGCTGGAGCGCCGACGTCGAGCCCCCCTACCACATCAGCGGCGAAGAAGACCACAGCATCTCCTTCCTCATCGAGCTGTAATCGAAAACTGCACCACAAGAAAGAGGCTCCGCCTGGACGGTATTCCGCGTCCGGGCGGGGCCTCTTTGGCTTTTGTGGTGCGCAGCCGCGCCTTTAGAAGTTCTGCCCGTTCCAGCCCCAGTCGTTCACGGAGTGGTAGGTGACATAGACAGCGTCGGCTGGGATGCCCAGCTCCTTTGCGAGGATCTCGCAGAGCCGGCCCTTGTCGTAATCGGCGGCAGAGGCCGCGCCGTAGAGGCTGACGGCGACGTAGGCCCCCTTCTCCAGCTTTCTGCCGCCCAGTCAGAGGTCACAAGCCGTCTTGGATGGAGACCATCAGGTAGGTCTCGGTCTTGTGCAGGGTGGTGATGGCCTTGCCGAAGGCAGCCTTGAGAGCCTCCCGCTGGGCGGGGGCTGCGGGGACAGTGGTGCGCAGGTCGATGAAGGGCATAACGGTTTTCCTCCTTTTGCTTATTGTGCTTCGAGGGCGTCCAGCACTGCCAGGACGTCGGCGGCGTTGGTGTCGGGCTTGACCTTGGGCATGGCCTTGAGGATGGTGCCGTCCTCCCCGATCAGGTAGGTGGAGCGGACCGTCCCCATGCTGACCTTGCCGTACTGCTTTTTCTCCTTCCAGACGTCGTAGAGTTCGAGGACGGCGTGGTCGGGGTCGGACAGGAGCAGGAAAGGAAGTTCGTACTTGGCGGCAAAGCGCTGGTGGGAGGCGGCGGAGTCCTTGCTGACCCCGATGACCACCGTGTTCCGCGCCTGGAAGGCACCGTAGGCCGCCCCGAAGGCGCAGGCCTGGCGGGTGCAGCCGGGGGTGTTGTCCCGGGGGTAGAAGTAGAGCACCACTTTCCGGCCGCGGAAATCGGACAGGCTGTACATCCGGCCTTCGGCGTCGGGCAGGGTGAAGTCAGGCGCGAGGGTGTTTTCACTGAGCATGGCGGGTTTCCTCCTTGGTGGATTCTTACTTTCAGGATACCATATTTGCGCCCCCGGGGCAAGGGCCTTGATGGGCGGGCAGCGCCGCGCTATACTGTCCCTCTACCTCCTCTTTGTCTGCTCCTGGACCATCACGGCCGTGGCCGAGATCATCTATTCGTCCACGCCTACCGCCAGCAGATGCAGATCTTTGAAAAAGCGTAAGCACCTTTTTTCCCGCCGGGGCCTTGACAGCGTCCTCCCTTGTGTTTATGATAGTAAAGTAAAATCACGAGAGGGAGGCGGCCGCACGGGCGGCCGGGTGCGTTTATGGAAAAGAATCTCACAACGGGCAGCGTGTTCCGGAACATCATCGGGTTTTCGCTGCCCTACCTGCTGTCCTACTTTTTGCAGACCCTGTACGGGATGGCGGACCTCTTCATCACCGGGCAGTTCAGCGGAACGGCGGACATCACGGCGGTCTCGATTGGCAGCCAGGTGATGCATATGATCACCGTCATGATCGTCGGCCTGGCTATGGGCGCCACCATCTCCATCGGCCGGGCGGTGGGCGCCCAGGAGAAGGAGCGGGCCGCCCTGGCCATCGGGAACAGCGTCACCCTCTTCATGGCGGTGTCGGTGGTCCTGACGGCGGCGCTGCTGGCCCTGGTGCGGCCCATCGTGTCGGTCATGTCCACCCCGGCGGAGGCGGTGGAGGGCACCATCCAGTACCTGACCATCTGCTTCATCGGCATCCCCTTTATCACAGCCTACAACATCATCAGCTCGATCTTCCGGGGGCTGGGCGACTCCAAAAGCCCGATGTACTTTGTGGCGGTGGCCTGCGCCGCCAACATCCTGCTGGACTACCTCTTCATCGGCGGGATGGGGATGGGCCCGGCCGGCGCGGCCCTCGGCACCACACTCTCCCAGACCTTGAGCGTGGTGGTCTCGCTGGCAGTCATCACCCGGCAGAAAGCCGGCCTGTCCCTGGGCAAAGCCTGCTTCCGGCCCCGGGGGAACGTCCTGGCCCCCATCCTCAAGGTGGGGGTGCCGGTGGCCTTCCAGGACGGCTTTGTCCAAATCTCCTTCATCCTCATCACCATCATCGCCAACAACCGCGGCCTGAACGACGCGGCGGCTGTCGGCATCGTCGAGAAAGTCATCGGCTTTGTCTTTCTGGTGCCCAGCTCGATGCTCTCCACCGTGTCGGCCCTGGCGGCCCAGAACGTCGGCGCAGGCAAGCACGACCGCGCCGCCCAAACCCTGCGGTATGCCATCCTGACCTGCCTCTGTTTCGGGCTGGCGGTGGGGATCGCGGTTCAGTTCACGGCCGGGAACATCGTCGCCATCTTCGACAGCACCCCGGCGGTGGTGGAGGCCGGCAGCCAGTACATCCGCAGTTATATTTGGGACTGTATGTTCGCGGGGGTCCACTTTAGCTGCAGCGGCTACTTCTGCGCCTACGGCAAATCAGGCCTCTCTTTCCTGCACAATGCCCTGTCCATCGTGCTGGTCCGAATCCCGGGGGCCTACCTGATGTCCCAGCTTTTCCCCGACACCCTGCTGCCGATGGGCTGCGCAGCCACGGCGGGCTCCCTGCTGTCGGTGATCGTCTGCGCGATCGCCCTTGCCTGGCTGCGGCGGCAAAACCTCGCCGACCGGACGGCGGCCTGAATCCACACTTTTCATAAAGGAGAATTCTGTATGGCAACTGTCATTGACAGGGCGTCCTGGCCCCGCCGGGAGATCTACGACTTCTTTGCCGAGATGTCCGACACCCCTTTTACGCCCTGACCTTGAAAAAGAGACCGCCTGCCCGGGTCATGAACGCCGCGGCAGGCGGTCTTTTCCGCTGTTGGGGTGATTTTTAGAGGATGTCGATGTACTGTTGAGAGCCTTGTTCATACTGCGGACGGCGCAGAACTTGCCGCACATCGAACAGCTCTCCTCCAGCTCCGTCCCCCATGGCATCGTCCAGGCCGCAGGCGTGGGGGATCTTGCAGGCGTGGGGGATCTTTTTGGCGATGTCGGCTGCATGGGCGGCGATCCGGCCCGCCATGATCCCCTGTTTGACGTCCTCGCCGCTGGGGAGGGCCAGATGTTCGGCGGGGGATGACGCAGCAGATGAAGGCCGCCCCCGCAGCCGCCGCGACGGCCTTCATCTCAGGGGTGACGATCCCCTTACGGGCGTCAAAGCTCCTTTCCGTCCGGGCCGGCAAAGCGGCTGTGGATGTCAAAACCGTGATGCATCGGGCCGCGGCCCTGTTCCGGTGTAAGTATAACACCCCCGCCCCGGGTGTCAACGGGCCGGGCAGCCCGGGCGCCCCGGTCGAGGAGCTGTTCGAATTCGTGGACGACTAAAAATGGGCGGGGACGCCCCTCCCCCTTTGCGGCAGGAAGTTCCTCTTTACAAAGGGCTACAAAACAGTTACAATGAAAGATATACAGTGCGCGGTCTCTGCGTGCCGCACCCTTCTGCCGGCAGAGAGCCGGGGCCGCCTTCCCGCTCAAATCCATTGCGATAAGGAGAGATCGATGATGAAGATCACCCGTCGTTTGCTGCTGCGCTGTTCGGGAGCGCTCGCCGGGGTCGCCCTGATGGGCGCCAGCGCCCAGGGCAGCTTCCTCGAATGGCTGCAGGGCCTTTTCGGCGGCCAGGAGGCCGCGTCTTCTTCACAGGCGGCGTCCTCCCAGGCCGCTTCTTCGGCGGCGCCGTCCCAGCTGGCGTCCTCCAGCGCCCCGCCCCTGCCCGCCTATGACGCCGACTCCCTGACCGGCGAGGCTAGGACCGGCAACGGCCGGATCATCGGGGTGATGATCAACAACATCTGCAACAGCGCCCGGCAGAACGCCCGCCCCCAGCGGGGGCTGTCGGCCGCGTCGGTCCTGATCGAGTCGAAGGTGGAGGGGAGCATCAGCCGCCTCTGCGCCCTCTACAACGATGTGGACGCCATCCCCGAGCTGGGTCCTCTCCGCTCGGGCCGGGATCAGTTTTTGCAGCTCCTCATGCCCTGGCAGGCCCTTTATTACCACGATGGGGAGAGCGTCTTCTGCACCCAGTATGTCAGCCAGTGGAACTATTCGGGGCTGAACATCGGCGGCAAGAACTACTTCGGCACCCCCACCCATCCTCATGTCGCCCACCGCGACAGCCGGGACGGCGTCGTCGCCTATGAGCACACCGAGTTCACCTCAGGCCCTGAGATCCGCCAGGCCGCCGAGAATGCGGGCATCGACCTGACCTATCTCTACGACGCCACCTTCTTCTCCTTCACCGACTACCGCACCGGCGAGATCGAGCTGCTGGACGGCTGCGAGGAGGCCGGCGAGGTCCGGGTCCGCCATTCCGCCAGCTACCGCTCCGCTTTCCGCTACAGCCCGGCCGACCGGGTCTACCGGATGCAGATGTACAGTGCCCGGACAGGCCAGTTTGAGGACGCCGTCGACGAGCTGAACGGCCAGCAGCTGGCCTTCGAGAACCTGCTGGTCTGCTTTGCCCCCATCGCGGCCTATCCCGGCGATTCAGGGGACGTCCAGCAGGTCCAGTACATCGCGGGCGGTGAAGCCTACCTCTTCACCCGCGGCCGGGTCCGTCCCTGCCAGTGGTCCAAGCCGGCCCCCGACCTGCCCCTGGAGGTCAGCGACGGGGACCGTCCGGTCGTCTTCAACCGCGGGCGGACCTATCTGGCCATCGTCGATGAGGACGAGCGGGACGCTTTCCTCTACAACGCCTGATTTGGAAGGATCTTCACCATGAAAAAGTTCGCTCTGGTGCTGGCGGCCCTCGCCTGCGCGGCCCTGGCCCTGACGGCCTGTTCCCTCCTGACCGAACAGACTGACCTCGCCGACACCCGGGAGGCCTCCATCCTGCTGGATCCCCTGACCGGCCAAATCAGCCATTGGCCCGGCCAGCGCCCCGCCGCCGTCACCGTCTACAACGGGGCGGACGCCGCCAGCCAGTGGGGCATCGGGGATGCCTCGGTGGCCTTTGAGGCCCTCACCGAGGGGGAGGGCGCCACCAGCCTCTGCCTGGTCTACCCCGCCCTGGCGGCCGTCCCCAAGACCGGCCCGGTGGCCCAGGGCCGGGACCTCTACCTTCAGCTCCTGATCTGCCAGCAGGCCATCCCGGTCCAGCGGGGGGCCAGCGTCTACGCGGCCAACTTCCTCGACCTATACGAGATCACACCACTGGACGCCCTGACCTTGGGGGTCAACGGCTTCACCTATGAGGGGAGCTGGGGCCAGAAAGACGAGACCAGCTGGACCACCAGCGGCTCCCTCCTCACCGCCCTGGCCGACAGCGCCGGCATCTCCCTCACCGCTGAGGCGGAGGAGACCGTCCCCGCCGCCGACAGCGCCTCCGGCGGCGCCGAAGCGGAGGCCCAGCTCCCGCCCCTTCTCCCCTTCGGGGAGCCCATCGGCGGCCGGGAGGGCGCGTCCTCGGTGGGGGTCATCTTCTCGGCCAGCGCCTCCACCAGCTTCACCTACGACGCGGAATCCAACCAGTATCTGATGTTCCGAACCGACGGCTCCCCCCAGACCGACGCCAACACCGGCGCACAGGCCAGCTTTGATAACCTCTTCATCCTCTACAGCGCCCCCACCCGCCGGGACGACGGCTATTCCTGGGGGTACGACCTGACCATGGGGGCCGGCGTCTACCTGAACGGCGGCTCGGTCTGGAGCATCCTCTGGATGCCCGGCGTCAACTCCACCCTGGCCATCTACAACTCGGACGGGACGGCACTGTCCGTCCGCCCCGGCACCAGCTACATCGCCCTGATGGGCAGCGTCGCCGGCCAGGAACTGATCCTGCGGGACAGCCAGGGCTCCGAGATGAGTGCCAATTAGCAGAGACAAAATTTTACCCGGAACGCGTACTCGCCTTCGGCTCGCACACTTTCCGGGCAAACTTTCCCTGTATGTGTCCCGTCCGTACGCGCATGTCGTCCGGACGGGACTTTTTGGATGATCCATTCTTTTACTGGTAGGATTCGTTTTCCTCGGTTTCGGCCTGGCCGCGCAGGGTGTCGGCGTAGCCGAAGGGGACAATGTCGATAGCCTCCACCATCTTGTCCCGCATCCAGAACTGGACGTCGGTCTGGACGGTGTAGCCGCAGCCCGGGTCGGCCATCCACTGCTCGGGGCGGCGGCTGGGCAGGGCGTGCTGGGCCAGCATGCTCATGATGACCCCGCCGTGGGTGACGCAGGCGGCCTCGGCGACGTCCATCCGGATCATGTACTCGAACAGCTTCAGCAGGGACTCGCCACAGCGGCGGTGGAAGTCGGCGGTGGGCTCAGCCCCTTCGGGGGTGAATCCGGAGCCGGGGGTGATCCAGCGGGAGAAGTTCGGGTCCTTCACCAGATCCTTGACCGGACGGTTCTCAAAGACGCCGAAGTGGGCCTCCCGCAGGTCGTGGACGGTGAACTGGTGGGCCGCGCCGGGGAAGAGGATGTTGGCCGTCTCCACCGCCCGGAGCATCGGCGAGGCAAAGACGGTGTCCACCGCCGGGTATTCGAACCGCGCCTGCAGCTCGGCCAGCTGGGTGCGCCCCTCGTCGCAGAGGGGCAGGTCGGTGCCGCCGCCGATGTACCGGCCCTCCAGGTTGCCGGCGGTCAGGCCGTGGCGGATCAAATGCAGCTTAAAAGTCTTCAAATCAAGGCGCCTCTCTTTCTATCAAAAGCCCCCGTATCCCCAAAAAACTTTTCGTCTTTTTTCGCGCATATCCACTAGATACGGCGGGGGTACCGTTAAGTTTATCATATATCTGGGGGCAGGGCAAGCCTTTTGACAAAAACGACGAAAAAGCATCCGAAATCTCGGCGATTTTTTCCTTTACAAGTCGTTTTCCTTTTTGTATAATCAACCTGTTGTTGTAGAAAGAAAAGGAAAGGGCCGGCCGTCCATGCGGGGCCGCCTGTGCCCGGGAGGATCATCCATGGAATTCAACCGTATCATCAAGCTGCTGCGCACCGAGCGAGGCATCACCCAGAAACAGGCCGCCGAGGACCTGCACATCTCCCAGGCGCTCCTCTCCCACTATGAGAAGGGCATCCGGGAGTGCGGGCTGGACTTCGTGGTCCGGGTGGCGGATTATTATGGGGTGTCCTGCGACTATCTGCTGGGCCGCAG
The DNA here is from genome assembly GCA_964511805.1 of uncultured Faecalibacterium sp. GTDB lineage: Bacteria > Bacillota > Clostridia > Oscillospirales > Ruminococcaceae > Faecalibacterium. Next base: position 2,711 of record CAZEIG010000047.1, on the reverse strand, counting down.
CGCTGACCGTACCGGTGCCGTCCTGACCGCCGACGACATCCCCAACCCCGACAAGATGAAGGACAACGTCTACCACGGCAGCGTCCTGCCCACCATGAACAAAAAGCTGATCTCCAACAGCCTGAATGTCCTCTACGCCAAGGTGGGCCAGTGCCACAACAAAGCCCTTGTCACCGAGATCAGCACTTACCTGATGCTGGCGGTCTACAAGATGTTCCGGCTGCTCTACACCAGCGGTCCCCACAATGCAGCCAGCCTCTTCAGCGTCAGCGAGGGGCAGTGGGACGGCTACTCCGATGCCGTCATGCGGATGGCCGAAGCCAACGTCCGGGTCCTCCTGTCCGGCGGCAGCATCCGGAACGGCGAGGGCCTCGAGGACACCGAACCCCTGGCCATGACCACCGAGAGCCTCACTCGGGAGTTCCCCCTCTATACCTCCAGCCTCTTCAACCTCATCAAGACCAGCGAGACCCGCATCCGCAGCCTGACCCCCTCGGAAGAGGACGACTAATCCCCGGCAGCCAAAGGGCCCGTCCCCGCCTGTACCTCCAGGCAGGGACGGGCCCTCTTTTTCAGTTTGGTTTGTCTTGTCCGCCGATGTGCCCCTCCAGGAAGGCCGCGATGTCAGCAAAGACTTCCTGCCGGTTCAGCTCCACCAGCAGCTCATGCCGTGCGCCGGGGTAGAGTTTGACCTCGATCTCCCGGACGCCCGCCTCCCGCAGGCTGCGGGCCGCCTTCTCGACGCCCCGGCCCCGATCCCCCACTGGGTCGTCCGCCCCCGCCAGAAAGAGGAGCGGCAGGTCTTTGGGGACACGGGCCAGCAGCTTTTTGTCACAAAGGCGGGCCAGCCCCGCAAAGAGGCTGTCGTAGCCGTTCAGGGTGAAGCAGAAGCCGCAGGCGCTGTCGGCCTGGTAGCGGTCCACCTCTTTGGGGTCCCGGTTAAGCCAGTCCCGGGGAGTGCGGGCCGGCTCAAAGCTGCGGTTGTAGCCGCCGAAGGCCATCCCGTCCACCAGTTTGCTGCGGTAGTGCCAGCCCTTCACGGCCGCCAGGATGTGGCAGAGCGCCTGCCCCGCCAGGACAGCGGCCCGGGGCTGCCAGCCGGTGCCCATGATGACCGCTCCGGCCAGCTCGCCGCCATACTCGCAGAGATACTGCCGGGCGTAGAAGGAGCCCATGCTGTGCCCCAGCAAAAACCAGGGCGCCCCCTGCAGCTCTGGCAGGGCCTTGCCCCAGCGGGTCACCGCGTGGAGGTCCTCCAGCAGCAGCCGGTTGCCGTCCGGGCGGCCGAAGTAGCCATATTCCGCCGGCGAGGCCGCCGTCCGGCCGTGGCCCAGATGGTCGTGGCCCACCGCCGCGATCCCCCGCTGGGTCAGGAAACGGGCCAGCTCCTCATACCGGCCGATGTGCTCCGCCATCCCGTGGGTCATCTGGAGGACGGCCCGGGGCCGCCCCTCCGGCAGGCAGAGCAGGACATTCAGCTTCGCCCCCGCCCGGGTGGAGGGGAGCGAAAGATAGCGCAGGGTGCTCACTGAGCTGTCGCCCCTTTCCGTATCATCATGAATGCATGGCCGCGATCCGTGTGCGGCAGTCCGAGCAGATGTACCGCCCCTCAAAGAGGACGGCGTCCTCGTCCACCCTGCCGCAGAAGGCGCAGGCCTTTGACGGGACGTACTTCTTCATGATGATGGCACCGTCCTCCGCAAAGATCTCCACCTTGCTGTCGCAGGTCAGGCCCAGGGCTGTGCGCAGCTCCTTGGGCAGGACCACACGCCCCAGGTTGTCGATGCCGCGGATGATGCCGGTGCTCTTGTCTTTCCTCATGTTTTTCTCCTTTTGTGCGCAACAACGCGCCTATTCCGGACAGGAAACGCCGCCCCAAAGCAGGGCGGACAGGCTGTATTTCCTGTTTTTTCCAGTATACAGGAAGGAACATCTTTCGTCAAGAATTCCGCGTCCGTTCGACACAAAATACTTTCAGCGCCGCCCTTTCCTCCCGCCGGCGGGCAAAACGGGGCGAATGTTGGCCCCCCGTGTTGCACAATATGGGCCGCCGTGGCGTAAAAAGCAGAAACGGCCCGCCCTCCGCCGGAACAGAGCGGGAGGACGGGCCGAAAAGACGCGGATCTCTTCCTTTTTTCTGCTCAGAGCTGCAGCAGGCCCACCTTCCGGTAGACCTTCTGGATCATCCGGTCGGCAATTCGGCTGGCCGCGGCCGCGCCCTCCTTGAGGACGCCGTCCACATAGGCCTTGTCGGCCAGGATGCGGCTGTACTCGCCCTGGATGGGCGCCAGGCCATCGGCCACCGCCTGGCCCACCGCCTCCTTAAAGACGCCGTAGCCCTGGCCGTCGAACGCCCGCTCGATCTCCTCGATGCTCTTGCCGGTGAAGATGTGGTAGATGGCGATCAGGTTGGAGACGCCGGGCTTGGCCGCCGGGTCGTACCGGACCACACCCTCCGAGTCGGTGACCGCCCGCTTGAACTTCCGGGCGATGGTGTCCCGGTCGTCGGTCAGCAGGATGAAGGCGTTGGCGTTGGTGTCGCTCTTGCTCATCTTTTTGGTGGGGTCGGCCAGGGACATGATCTTGGCACCCTCCTTGGTGACATAGCCCTCGGGCAGGGTGAAGGTGGGGCTGTAAGCGTTGTTGAACCGCTGGGCCACGTTCCGGGCCAGCTCCAGGTGCTGGGTCTGATCCTGCCCCACCGGCACCAG
>CAZEIG010000046.1:0-12299 GCA_964511805.1 uncultured Faecalibacterium sp. | reverse complement strand
GCCCAGCACCTGGTTGTTGAAGATGACGGTGATGATGGGCAGGTTGTAGCTGACGGCGGTGCAGGCCTCGTTCAGGTTCATGTGGAAGGAGCCGTCGCCGGTCAGCATGACCACCCGCTGGTCCCGCCCAAGGGCCATCTGGGCGCCGATGGCGGCGCCGTAGCCAAAGCCCATGGTTCCAAGGCCCCCGCTGGTGATGAAGCCGCGGCTCTTGGTGTGGCGCAGATACTGGGCCGCCCACATCTGGTGCTGGCCCACGTCGGTGACATAGACCGCCTCGGGGCCGCACTGGTCGCAGATCTCCCCGATGACCTGGTGGGGCATCAGCCGGCTGTCGTCGTCTACCGGGTGGTAGTCCATCGCCTGCCACTGGCGGATCTGCTCCAGCCAGGCGGGGTGCCCGGCCGGCTGGACCATCGGCAGCATGGCCTGCAGGATGTATGCCGCGTCCCCGATGACCGACAGGTCCACCTCGACGTTCTTGCTGACCTCGCTGGGGTCGATGTCGATCTGGATGATGGTGGCCTTTTTGGCGAAGGTGCCGGGCTTGAGGGCCACCCGGTCGGAAAAGCGGGTGCCGATGGCGATGACCACGTCGGCCTCGCTGACGGCCCGGTTGGCGGTGTAGCAGCCGTGCATCCCGATCATCCCCAGGCTGAGGGGGTCGCCGTAGGGGACCACCCCCGCGCCCATCAGGGTGTAGGTGGCGGGGATGCCCGCCTTGTGGATCAGATCCCGCAGGGGCTGGCAGCTGGCCGCGCTCCGGACGCCGCCGCCGAAGTAGACCACCGGCCGCTCGGCCCCGTTGATGATCTCGGCGGCCCAGGCCACCTCGTTCTCGTTGAAGGTGGTGACGGTACGGATGGGCTCGGGCTGGCGGTGGGTGAACTCGCACTTATTGGCTGTGACGTCCTTGGGGATGTCCACCAGGACGGGGCCCTTACGGCCGCTCTGGGCGATCCGGAAGGCCGCCCGCATGGTGTCGGCCAGGTCTTCGACCCGGCGGACGGTGAAGTTGTGCTTGGTGATGGGCATGGTGATGCCCTCGATGTACGCCTCCTGGAAGCTGTCCCGGCCCAGCAGGTCGGTGGCCACGTTCCCGGTGAAGGCCACCATCGGGATGCTGTCCATATAGGCGGTGGCGATGCCGGTGACCAGGTTGGTGGCGCCCGGGCCGCTGGTGGCCAGCACAACGCCGGTGCGGCCGGTGGCGCGGGCATAGCCGTCGGCCGCGTGGGACGCGCCCTGCTCGTGGGCCGTCAGGACGTGGGTGATCCTGTCGGCATTCTTGTACAACTCGTCGTACAGGTTGAGGACCGAACCGCCAGGGTAGCCGAAAATCGTATCGACGCCCTGCTCGCAGAGGACCTCGACAAAAATCTGAGAACCGTTGAGCAGCATGTTGATCTCTCCTATTTCTTCTTACTAAATCTCCGGCGGCAGGCAATAAGAAAAGCCCCCGCCCCCTGTTTGACCAAGAGACAAAGAGCTTGTTGAAGTTCTCTGCGGTACCACTCTCGTTGACGCGGCTTTGTCCGCGCCCTCTCATGGGCCTCCACTAAGGCCCTGCACGGTAACGGGTGCGTCCGGCGCTGCTTAACAGGCGGCCCCGGCAGGGGGGCGGGCCTTTCGGCAGGCTGCTCCGGGAGGACTTGGCGGCACGGCCCGCCCGCCGCCTTGCAGCGGCCGGCGGCTCTCTGGAGGGCGGGGACCCGTGGGCTACTTGTTCCCATCTGCGCATTTTGTTTGTGTTGGAACATACTATACCCGAAAAACGGCGGCTTGTCAATCATTATATTTTTCGAGTTTTTTCACCATCAAGATGAAATCAATTCATCATTCTTCATTCTCTTGCGGCCGGCGGCCCCGGCGTGTATACTTAAAAGTACGGCCTGCGCAGACGCGCCGGCCCCGGAGAGAAAAACGAGGGGGAAACGATATGAACATCGAAGAATGCAGCGCCCGGCTGGCCGGGCTGGCGGTCTTCCGCGGCCTGCTGGAGGACCCCGTCATCGCGGCCTATGCGGCTCTGGTGGGGGCCCTGTCCGCCCGCGCCGGGCAGCAGGCTGTCTGCGAGGCGGCCGGCCGCTTTGAAGCGGCCCTGTTCGACACCGACACCGACGACTTCAGCAGCCACCTGTCTACCGCCGTGCTGGAGTGCGAGAACATCTGCGCCCGCCGTGCGGCCCGGGGGGCCCTCTCCCCCGCTCTGGCGCAGGCGCTGGACAGCGAGCTGCAGTTCCTGGAGGAGCTGTCGGCTCTCACCCTGGACGGCCTGCTGGAGGCCGCCCGGCTGACCCCGGCCCAGAAGGCCCCCTACGCCTTCCTGCCCCGGTGGACGGCCCACCCCACCGGCCTGGCCGCGGCCTACGAGGCCCGGCTGGCCGAGATGGGCCGGCGGGGCTACGGGATCTTCGCCCGCCACCATGCCTTTGTACTGGACGGCGATGGGAAATTGACCCCGGTCCGCCACCCCGACCCCCAGCGGCTGGCCGGCCTGCCCGGCTACGAGCGGGAACGGGAGAAGATTATCGCCAACACCAAGGCCCTGCTGGCAGGGCTGCCGGCCAACAACGTCCTGCTCTACGGCGACGCCGGCACCGGCAAATCCAGCGCGGTCAAGGCCATCGCCAACGAGTACGCCCCCGAGGGGCTGCGGCTGGTGGAGGTCAAGAAGAACCAGCTCTACCTCCTGCCCGACCTGATGGACCGGCTGGCCGCCAACCCTCTCAAGTTCATCCTCTTCATCGACGATCTGAGCTTTGCGGCCAACGACGACAACTTCGCCGCCCTCAAGGCCATCCTGGAGGGGAGCGCCGGGGGCTGGGCCGCCAACATCGCGGTCTACGCCACCTCCAACCGCCGCCACCTGGTCAAGGAGACCTTCTCGGACCGCAGCGGCGACGACCTGCACGAGGCCGACACCCGCCAGGAGATGATGAGCCTGTCGGCCCGCTTCGGCCTGATCGTCACCTTCCAGCGCCCGGACAAGGCCCTCTACAGCAAAATTTTGCTGGAGCTGGCCCGCCAGTACCAAATCACCATCTCCTCCGACCAGCTCATCACCAAGGGCGAGGCCTTCGCCATCCGCGCCGGCGGCCGCAGCCCCCGCGCCGCCCGCCAGTTCATCGAGCAGTGCCTGGCAGGGGTGGTAAAGGGTTAGGGGGGACCATTTTTGCCCGCTTCGCAGCCAAAGACGTCAAAACGCCCGCCGGTCGGACCGGCAGGCGTTTTTTGTTTGGTTCCGGCACTCCCTGTGGAGTCAGGGGTCGGCCATGGCGCGGATCTCGGAGACGAGGTACTCGTAGCCGGCGGCGTAGCGGCGGTAGAGGGGCTCCACCGCTTTCCGGAAGCGGGCGAGCTCGTCGTCGCTCAGCTCGGTGACGACGCAGCCGCTGGCCTGCAGCTTCTCCTGGGCGCTGGCCTCCGCCTCGGCCCAGAGCTCCCGCTCATAGAGGGCGCTCTCCCGGGCGCAGCGGAGGATAATGCTCCGGTCCGACTCGGACAGCCGGTTCCAGGTGCTCTGGGCGCAGAGCTGCAGCTCAGGGATGCGGCTGTGGGCGTCCAGGGTGATGCAGGGGGCCACCTCCCAGTGACGCTCCGACTGGTAGGAGGGCCAGTTGTTCTCGGCGCCATCGATGGCGCGTGTCTCCAGCGCCGAGTATACTTCCTCGTAAGAGACAGTGACCGGCGTGGCCCCCAGGGCCCGCACCATGTCATACATCAGCTGACTCTGGGCCACCCGGATCCGCAGTCCTGCCAGGTCGTCCAGGGTCTCGACGGGGCGAACCCAGTTGTAGAAATGCCGTGCGCCGGCGTCGTACCAGGACAGCCCCACCATCCCGCTGCCGTCCAGGGCGGTCAAAAACTTTTCGCCGATGCCGCTGTCCAGCACCCGCCACATATGGTCCCGGTCGTCGTAGAGGTAGGGCAGCTGGAGGACGTTGAAGGCCTCGACGCTGTCGGCCATGGACATCACCGATACCCGGGCAAAGTCCACCCCACCAAAGCGGAGCTGCTCGAGCACCGAGGGCTCGTTCCCCTTTTCGGAGTCGGTGTAGACGTTGATGACGATCCGCCCGCCGGTCTCCTCCCGCACCAGGTCGGCAAAGCGTTGGGCTCCCAGGGCGGTGGGATAGTCGGCGGACTGGTTCTCGGCGTAGGTAAAGACATATTCGGGGACTACCGCAGAGGAGGCCGCCCCCTGGCCGGCACAGCCGGCGAGCAGAGCGCCGGCCAGCGCGGCGGCGGCCAGCGCCAGCGCCGGCCTGCATCTTTGGTCGCGGTCGATCGGTTTCATAGTAACCCCCATCTGCCTTTCAGTCCTCAGGACACCATACTACCCGTTCCTGCCGCCGCCGTCAACCCGCAGAATGCACAGCGCTCCCCCGGCGTGAGTGCGCCGGGAGAGGCTGTGTACAGAAGGAGCAAATTGAGCGACGGGGTCGGGCGGTCAAACCGGGCTTATTTCGCTGCGCCCTCGGGATTGATAACGCTCTGGACTTCCTCAGAGTCCACGTTGGAAGCATCCACCAGGATAACGCCGGTGTCGATGGTCTTTTCCTTGACGGTGCCGCCGTTGGCCAGCTCGAGGGCGGTGCGGACGCCGTCATAGCCCATGTAGTACTGGCGCTGGACCACCGATGCAACGTCGAATTCGCCGCTGCGGATCATGGTCTCGATCTCGGCCGAGAAGTCGAAGCCGACCATGGTGACGTCGGTGCGGTTGGCCTCGGTCAGGCCGGTGACAAAGCCGACGGTGGAGCCGTTGTTGGGGCCGAACATGCCCTTGATGTCAGGGTAGGTGGTCAGGTAGTCCTGGCAGAAGCCGACAGCCTTGCTGATATCGCCGTCGTTGACCTTGATGTCATCGCTGAGGATGGTCCAGGCGGCGGGGGCGTTCCCGTTCCAGTACTCGGTAAAGCCGTTGACACGGTCAGTGATGGTCTGGGAGCCGGTGGAGCCGATCTGGATGGCCACCTGGGCGGGCTCGTCCTCGCTCAGGCCGCGCTCATGGAATCGGCGGAGCATCTCTTCGGCGGCGGTCTTGCCAGCCTCGACGTTGTTGGTCATCAGGGCGGCGCTGTAGTTGTCGCTGCTGATGAGAGTGTCCACCAGGACGATGGGGGTGCCGGAGTTATAGGCCTCGGTGACGGGGGCATTGAGGGAAACCGAGTCCAGCGGGGCGATGACGATGCCGTCGGCCTGGGCCGAGACGGCGTTCTGGAGCAGCGTCAGCTGGCCTTCGATGTCCGACTCAAGGGCGGTGCCGACGACAACGACATTGCAGCCGAGGTCGCGGCCGGCCTGCTCGGCGCCGGCCTGCAGGACGCTCCAGTACTGGTTGCCCAACACCTTGACGATGACGTAGATGGTCTTCTGGTCCTCGCTGCCGGCGTCCGCCTCGACGGTACTGCCGGCCGCGCTGCCGGCGGCGGTGGAAGAGCTGCCCGAAGAGCAGCCCGCCATGACGCCCGCCGCCATGACGGCGGCCAGGCCCAGGGACAGGAACTTCTTGAGTTTCATGGGAATAAGTCCTCCTTTTTCTTCTTCGCAAAGCGGCACGTGGGGCCGCAGTGTACCGGGGATGGGGTGCTTACTTGGACTTGTTCAGGCCGAGCATCCGCTTGATGCCCTCCAGCTGGCCGCCCTTGCTGGCGGTCTGGGAGGCGACGGCGATCAGCAGGATGAAGCCGAGGATGACCTGCTGCCAGAAAGAGTTGACGCCGTTCAGGTTCAGGCCGTTGCGGATGACGCCCATCATCAGCGCGCCGATGACGGTGTTGAGGATGGTGCCCTCGCCGCCGAGGATCGAGATGCCGCCCAGGACGGAGGCCGCGATGGCTTCCATCTCATAGCCGTTGCCGGCGGTGGGCTGGGCACTGGACAGACGGGAGGCGACCAGGATGCCGCAGATGGCGGCGGACAGGCCCGAGATGCAGTAGGCGAACATACGGGTCTTGACGGCGTTGATGCCGGAGAGCTTGGCGGCCTCAAGGTTGGAGCCGCAGGCGTAGATCTGGCGGCCGATCCGGGTCTTGGCCAGGACGATGCCGAGGATGACGGCGTAGACGGCGGTGATGATGACCGAGTAGGGCAGGCCGTCGCCGCCAATCCGTCCGCCACCCAGCAGGTAGAACTGCTGCTGGACCGTCTCAGAGGGGATGTTGGTGGTGTAGACGGGGGCGCCGTTGACCAGGACGTTGGCCATGCCGCGGTAGACCCACTGGGTGGCCAGGGTGGCTACAAAGGGGACGACGCCGAGGATTTCGATGAAGAAGCCGTTCATAACGCCGGTCAGGATGCCCATGCACAGGCAGAGGATGATGCACAGCCACAGGGGCAGGCCCATAATGAGCAGGTTGACCACGATGATGCCGGACAGGGCCATCGAGGCGCCGGCGCTCAGATCGTTGCCCCCGCAGACCAGGCAGAAGGACAGCCCACAGCCGATGATGGTGTAGGTGACCACCTGCTGCAGCAGGTTCTGCAGGTTGGTGGCGGCCAGGAACTTGTCGGGCGACATGACCGCGAACAGGACGAACAGCGCGATCAGGACGCCGAGGGAAAAGATCGCCCGCCGGGTCGCGGCGTTGAGATCGTTGAACCCGCCCTTGCCGGCGGTCTTCATTTTGCTAGGCATACTATCTCCTCCGTTAGATCAGTGACGGGCGGCCGTGCCCAGGGTGGGCGCGGGCTTGCCCTCCAGCTTGTTGTAGCCGGCGGCCAGGTACAGGATCTGTTCCTGGGTGGCTGTTTTGGCGTCCAGCTCGCCGTTGATGCTCCCCTCGTGGATGACCAGGATGCGGTCGCTCATGCCGAGGATCTCGGGCAGCTCGGACGAGATCATGATGATGGCGACGCCCTGGTCGCTCAGCCGGTTGAACAGCTCGTAGACTTCGTACTTGGCGCCGACGTCGATGCCGCGGGTGGGCTCGTCCACGCTCAGGACCTTGACGTCGTTGCAGAGCCACTTGGCCAGGACCACCTTCTGCTGGTTGCCGCCGGACAGGTTGCCGCAGAGCTGGTGGATGCTGGGGGTCTTGGTGTGGAGCAGGTTGACATACTTCTGGGCGTTTTCGGCGCCGGCCCTGTCGTCCAGAAAGCCGAAGTGGGACAGCTGCCGCAGGTGGGCCATGTTGGTGTTGTACTGGACGTCCAACCCCAGGGCCAGGCCGTCCCGCTTCCGGTCCTCGGTGGCGTAGCCGATGCCGTGGTTGATGGCCTGGATGACCGAGTGAACCTTGATGGGCTTGCCCTCCATCCACAGCTCCATGCTCTGGGGATGGTCAGCGCCGAAGATGCAGCGCATCAATTCGGTGCGGCCGGCGCCCACCAGGCCGGAGATGCCGAGGATCTCACCCTTGCGGACATAGAAGTGGTCGACGTTGACCTTGCTGCCCCGATGGACGTTCCGCGCCTCGAGGACGATCTCCCCAATCTTCCGGGTGTGCTTGGGGTACTTGTCCTCCAGCGGGCGGCCGACGATCATGTTGACCAGCTCGTCCATTGAGACATCCTTCAGGCTGACGGTGCCGATGTACTGGCCGTCCCGGATGACCGAGATCCGCTCGCAGATGCGGCCCAGCTCGGCCATACGGTGGCTGATGTAGACCATCCCGACCCCCTTGGCCTGCAGCCGCTTGATGATCTCGAAGAGCTGATCGATCTCCCGCTCGGTCAGGGTAGCGGTGGGCTCGTCCAGCACCAGGATCTTGGAGTTGAAGCTGATGGCCTTGGCGATCTCGACCATCTGCTGCTGGGCCACGCTCAGATCGCCCACACGGGTGTAGGTGTTGAGGTCGATGCCCAGATCGTCCAGGATCTTCTTTGCCTCCCGGTGCATGGTGGCGTCGTCGATGAAGATCCCCTTCTTGTGCGCACGGCCGATGAAGATGTTGTCGGCCACGCTCAGATGACCGCACATATTGAGTTCCTGCATGATGATCGAGATGCCAAGCTCATGTGCCTTGGCGACAGAGTCGATGTTGACCTTCTTGCCCTCGATGAAGATCTCGCCCTCGTCGGCGTGATACACGCCGGACAAAATCTTCATCAGGGTCGACTTGCCTGCGCCGTTCTCCCCCACGAGGCCAAGCACCTCGCCTTTGTTGACGTCCAGGTGCACATGATCCAGTGCCTTGACGCCGGGGAAGCTTTTGCTGATTCCTTCCATGCGGAACAGTTCTTCCGCCATGTCCAGACCTCCTCCCGTAATACCTCTGGGCCGCACATCTTCCAAGTGCGGCGCCGCTTTTTCTTGCAGCTCTATTATACCGGCCGGGGCGCGGGGGACGAAATCGTAAGATTTTCGCAAAACGGGGACGATTTTAACCTTTTGTGCCATCCACACAAAAGGTCTCCAACATATATTACAAATGTTGGCCGAATTGTTTATACAAAATGCGAAAAGCCGGCCTTTTCCGCTCGAAAGGCCGGCTTTTGCGTTCGGGTTCGGTTTTGGTTTTACAGGTGCGCCAGGCGGTATCCCGAGGGGCTCTGCCCGGTGACGCGGCGGAACACCTTGGTGAAATAGTTGGCGTCGGGGTAGCCCACCCGCCGCCCCACATCCTTGATGCTGACGTTGGGCTGGGCCAGCAGCTCTTTGGCCCGGTCGATCCGGTAGGCCGACAGGTAGGCGGTGAAGCTGCGGCCGAACTGCTGCTTGAAGATCCGGCAGAAGTATGGGTTGGAATAGTTCAGGGCCCGGGCGGCGTCCTGCATCGAGATCTCCTGCTGGTAGTGGGTGTGGATGTAGTCGAGGATCCTGGCCCCGACGGCCGCGGCCACGTCGGCGCGGGGGTCGGCGTCGGGGGCTGCGGGGGTGCGGGCGGGGCGGTGGATGGCCGACTCGACGGCAGCGATCAGCTCCTCGTCGTCGTAGGGCTTGAGGAGATATTCCAGCGCCCGCACCCGGATGGCGCTGTGGGCATAGTCAAAGCGGTCGTAGGCCGTCAAAAAGAGAATGCCGCAGTCGGGGGCCTCCCGGTAGATGATCTGGGCGGTATCGATGCCGCTCATCACCGGCATCTCGATGTCCAGCAGCGCCACCCCGATGGGGTACTGGCGGAACAGCTCGAGGGCGCGGCGCCCGTTTTCAGCCGGGTGGATGGCGTACCCCTCCCCCAGCGCGTCGGAGAGCACCTTGACCAGGGCCATCCGCTCGATCCTCTCGTCCTCAGCGACCAGAATGTGATACATCTTCGGTTTCCTCCTTCCGATCGAACACTTTTTTCACCTACTCGCGCAGGGTGCCAAACTCCATGATGACGGCGGTGCCGCGGCCCTGGCGGCTGTAGACCCGGACCCACCCGTCGGCATACATCCCGGTGATCCGGCGGCCCAGGTTGCACAGGCCGATCCCCTTGGCGCTGTCCCCCTCCACCATGGCGCGGCGGACGGCGGCCAGCCGCTCGGGGGGCATCCCGCCGCCGGTGTCGGTCACCGAGATCCGCATCCGCCCTTCCACCCGGCGGATGCAGACGCAGATGGCCCCGCCGTCCTCCTGACTGGACAGGCCGTGGTGGACGGCGTTTTCCACCAGGGGCTGCAGCAGCAGCACCGGCACCATCACCGAGGTGTCGGCCCGGCAGTCCAGCCGGTAGCGGACCCGCTCCCCAAAGCGCATCTGCTGGATGTACATATAGTCCTCCACCACCTTGATCTCCTGGGCCAGGGGGACCAGAGGGTCGTTGGTCCGCAGGGTGTAGCGGAGCAGGTTGCTGACCGCCAGGGTCATCTGCTCGCTGGTGGGGGCGCCCTCCAGCTTGGCCATCCGGGCTATGGTGTTCAGGGTGTTGAAGAGGAAGTGGGGGTTGAGCTGGTTTTTCAGCGCCTGGAACTGAGCCGCGGCGAACCGCTTGCCCAGCTCGGCCCGCTCCAGCTCTTCCCGGTGGAGCCGTTCTTCCATGGCACGGTTCTTCTGGGTGGCGTGCTTCATCTTGTTGAAGGCGCGGACCAGCTGGCCCATCTCGTCGTCGTTCTCCCAGCTGAGGTCGGGGGCGGAAAAGTCGTTCTGCTCGATGCTGCGGGAGGCCTGGGCCAGCATCCCCAGACTGCGAAGCAGGTTCCCCATGGCGGTGTAGAGCCCAAAGACCAGCGCCAGGGTCACCGCCAACAGGACACCGGCCAGCAGGTAGGGCAGCCAGAGCACCCACCGGCTCTCCCAGGTATAGGTGTCGTTGCCGGCGTGGAGAACCCGGGCGGTCAGCTCACTGCAATAGCCCTCGAGGTACTCCTGCATCGAATATACGTCGTAGAGGGCGGCGATGTACCCCTCGCTGGCCGGGTCCATCGCCAGGACGGCGTCCCGGCGGCTGCTGTAGGTCTCGTAGCTGCTGCGGATGGTCCAGGTGATCTCAAAGCGGGCCTCGCCGGTCAGGGCGTAATCGTAGGGCACCCCTTCAAGGCAGCGGGCAGTCTCGGCCGCCGCTGCGGCAAAAGCCGCCCGCGTCTCGGCGGTGGGGGTCTGGATCATATCCAGGAAGCTGTGCCGCTCCTCGGCCACCGCCTGCTGGAGGTTATAGCTGGCCTGGTTGTCGGCCAGGATGTTCTGCATCGTGTTGGTGGTCTGGGTGACCAGCCAGACGGTGACCAGGCAGGCCAGCAGCATCAGCAGCACCACACCCAGCGCCAGCGCCCCCACCTTGTACCGCAGCGGCAGCCGCCGGAAGAGCGGCGGGCGGCGGATCTCTGTTTTGGAATCCATGGCGGCGGCCTCCTTTTTTGTCATATCCTGTTTTATGGTACCATATTCCGCCCGCCTTCCGCAAGACGGACCGGGGCCGTTGACTTTTCCTCCTGTACGCGGTATCCTTCTCTTGCCGGAAGATATGGAAACAACAGGACAGGAAAGAAGGATGACCCATGAAGGACAAAAAGCAGGTGCTGCGCAGGCTGTTTTTCTCCACCCTCTACCTCAGCGCGTTCACCTTCGGGGGCGGCTATGTGATCGTCACGCTGCTGAAGAAAAAGTTCATGGACGAATGCCACTGGATCGAGGAGGACGAGATGCTTGACTTGGTGGCCATCGCCCAGTCGGCGCCGGGGGCCATCGCGGTCAACGGGGCCATCGTGGTGGGCTACAAGCTGGCCGGGATACTGGGGGCACTGGTGGCCATTCTGGCCACCATCATCCCGCCCTTTGTCATCATCTCGGTCATCTCGGTCTTTTACGAATTGTTCCGCACCAACTTCATCGTCAGCCAGCTTCTGGAAGGGATGCAGGCGGGGGTGGGCGCGGTGATCGCCTCGGTGGTCTGGGAGATGGGGGACGACGTTGTCCACAGCAAAAGCGCCCCCTCGATGGCCATCATGCTGGGGGCCTTTGCGGCGGCCTGCTTCTTTGATGTAAACGTGGTGGTCATCGTCCTGACCTGCAGGGCCATCGGTGTGGTGCGCACCCTCTGGGCGCGGGGCAGAAAGGGGGGCGCAGCGTGATCTACCTCCGGCTTTTCTGGAGCTTCCTCCAGATCGGGCTGTTCAGCTTCGGGGGCGGCTACGCCGCCATCCCCCTCATCCGGGGGCAGATCGTCGACCGTCACGGCTGGCTGAGCATGGCCGAGTTCACCGACCTTATCACCATCTCCCAGATGACCCCCGGGCCCATCGCCATCAACTCGGCCACCTTTGTGGGGATCAAGATCGCGGGGCTGGCGGGGGCGGCTGTGGCCACGGCGGGCTGCATCCTCCCCTCCTGCGTCATCGTCACCCTGATCGCCAAACTCTACCTCAAATACCGGGGCCTGGCCCTTCTGCAGGGGGTGCTGGGCAGCCTCCGCCCGGCCGTTGTAGCCCTGATCGCCTCGGCAGGCATCTCCATTCTGGTGTCGGCCTTCTGGGGCGGCGGGGCCGTCAGCCTGGCGTCCACCGACTGGGTGTTGGCGGCCATCTTTGTCCTCTGCCTGGTGCTGCTGCGGAAAGGCAAGCTGGACCCCATCCTCGTGATGGTGCTGGCCGGCGTGGCCAAACTGGCCGCGGCTATCGCAGGGCTATCATAAAAATGTCCCGCCCGGATGGTATGCACATCCGAGCGGGATATTTTTGTAAATCTGCGTCCACGGGGACGCTTTATTTTTAGAAGGCAAGTCTCATTTGGTACCACACCGCGTCCCCGTGGGTAGACCGGGAGAACCCTTCGTTTACGAAGCCGAATTTGACGTAGTAGTGGACCAGGCGCTCCTTGCAGGTCAGCACAAGGCCCTTGCGGCCTTGGGCCCGGGCATCGGCGATGGCGCGCTCCAGCAGGCGGGCGGCACAGCCATGGCGGCGATAGGACAGCAAGATATCCACCCCGAAGA
>CAZEIG010000045.1:10926-12416 GCA_964511805.1 uncultured Faecalibacterium sp. | reverse complement strand
CATGGTCCGCCAGTGGCAGACCGCCTTCTACGGCAAGCGCTACTCCCAGACCGACCCCCACCGGCAGACCAATTTCGTCAAGCTGGCCGAGGGCTTCGGCCTCAAGGGCTACCACTGCGAGAACCTGGCCGAGTTCAGGGCCGCCTTCGCCGAGGCCCTCAAAAACGACGGTCCCACCTGGATCGAGTGCATGATCGGCAAGGACGAGAAGGTCCTGCCCATGATCCCGGGTGGCGGCGACATCAACGACATCATGATGGAATAAGGAGGTATCCAGCATGGGAAATTCTGAACAGCGCAGGGTGGTCAGCCTGCTGGTGGACAACCAGACCGGCGTCCTGGCACGGGTGTCCAGCCTGTTCTGCCGCCGGGGCTTCAACATCGAGAGCCTGACCGTTTCGGCCACCAACGACCCCACCGTCAGCCGGATCACCGTCACCGTCTTCGGCGACGACCGGCGTTTGGAGCAGCTGCTGCTCCAGACGCGCCGGCTGGAGGTTACCCGCCAGGTCTTTGTTCTGGACGACAACAAGGCTCTGCAGCGGGAGCTGCTGCTCCTCAAGGTGGCGGCCATCGTCGCCAACCGGGCCGAGCTGCGGGAGATCGCAAGCATCTACAAGGCCAAGATCATCGACCTGTCCCCCGACAGCATGGTCTTTGAGCTGACCGGCAAGCCGGACAAGATCGACGCTTTCCTGCGGATGTTCGAGGGCTACACCATCCTCGAACAGTGCCGCACCGGGGTCACCGCCCTGGAGCGGGGCGGGATGCACCAGCATATGCAGAAGCCGCCCCAGGAGGTCCGGGCGGCCCAGTTCCCCCTGCCGGGCACCCGCTGCCCTCAGTGAACACGTTTTTCGCCCCTGAGAGGGGACGGAGATATATAGCTTTATCCGGGAAGATAAGCAAATCAAAGTAAAAGGAGAAATGCTATTATGGCGATCAAGAAATACTACGACAGCGACTGCAACCTGGGTGTGCTGGACGGCAAGACCGTTGCCGTCATCGGCTTTGGCAGCCAGGGCCACGCCCATTCCGAGAACCTGGCCGAGAGCGGCGTCAACGTCGTCGTCGGCCTGCGGAAGGGCTCGGGTCACTGGGCCAAGGCGCAGGAGTTTGCAGCAAGCCACGATAACTTCGAGGTGATGGAGGTCGAAGAGGCCGCTGCCGCCGGCGATGTGGTCATGATGCTGGTGCCCGACGAGCTGTGCGCCGACATCTACAACAAGCAGGTCGCTCCCTATATGACCGAGGGCAAGGCGCTGGCTTTTGCGCACGGCTTCAACATCCACTTCAAGACCATCACCCCGCCGAAGAACGTGGACGTCATCATGATCGCCCCCAAGGGCCCCGGCCACATCGTCCGCCGCCTCTACACTGAGGGCGAGGGCTGCCCCAGCCTGATCTGCGTGGAGCAGGACTACACCGGCAAGGCCAAGGACATTGCCCTGGCCTACGCTTCCGGCATCGGCGCAGGCCGCGCCGGCCTC
>CAZEIG010000045.1:9739-10916 GCA_964511805.1 uncultured Faecalibacterium sp. | reverse complement strand
GCGCCGGCATCCTGGAGACCACCTTCCGCGAGGAGACCGAGACCGACCTCTTTGGCGAGCAGGCTGTCCTCTGCGGCGGTGTCTGCGAGCTGATCCACGCCGGTTTCGATACCCTGGTGGAGGCCGGCTACGCCCCCGAGATGGCCTACTTCGAGACCTGCCATGAGATGAAGCTGATCGTCGACCTGATCAACGAGGGCGGCTTCTCCAAGATGCGCTACTCCATCTCCAATACCGCCGAGTACGGCGACTACCGCACCGGCAAGCGGCTCATCACCGAGGAGACCCGCAAGGAGATGAAAAAGGTCCTGCAGGAGATCCAGGACGGCACCTTCGCCTCCGAGTTCCTCGCCGAGATGAGCGACAAGGGCGGCCGGAAGGTCCACTTCCTGGCCCAGCGCCGTATGCAGGCCGAGCACCCGATCGAGAAGGTGGGTGCCGAGCTGCGCAGCATGATGAGCTGGCTGCAGAAGTAATCCGAAACCGGACAAACCCGTCTGCCGGTCCCAGCGTTCTGCCGCCGGGGCCGGCAGTTTGCTTTTGAGAGAAGGAGAGTACTCCCATGAGAAGCGATAATGTGAAGAAAGGGGCGGAGCGCTCGCCCAACCGCAGCCTGTTCTACGCCCTGGGCTACACCCCCGAAGAGCTGGACCGCCCCTTGATCGGGGTGGTGTCGGCTTACAGCGAGATTGTGCCGGGCCACATGAACCTGGATAAGATCGCCGACGCGGTCAAGGCCGGCGTCCGAATGGCCGGCGGCACTCCCATTCTAATGCCCGCCATCGGCGTATGCGACGGCATCGCGATGGGCCATGTGGGGATGAAGTACAGCCTGCCCAGCCGGGAGCTGATCTGTGACAGCGTCGAGACCATGTGCCAGGCCCATCAGCTGGACGGCCTGGTGCTGGTGCCCAACTGCGACAAGATCGTTCCCGGCATGGTAATGGCCGCCTGCCGTCTGGACGTGCCGGCGGTGGTCTGCTCGGGCGGGCCGATGCTGGCCGGCAGCTACGGCGGCGAAGAGGTCAGCCTCTCCAAGATGTTCGAGGCGGTGGGCGCCTACAAGGCCGGGATGATCTCGGACGAGCAGCTGGAGGACTGCACCTGCAACTGCTGTCCCAGCTGCGGCAGCTGCTCGGGGATGTACACCGCCAACAGCATGAACTGCCTGTGCGAG
>CAZEIG010000045.1:0-9729 GCA_964511805.1 uncultured Faecalibacterium sp. | reverse complement strand
ATCCCGGCGGTCTACTCCAAGCGCCTCCAGCTTGCCAAGCATTCCGGCATGGCAGTCATGGAGCTGGTCCGCCGCGGCGTCACCGCCCGCCAGATCATCAACGAGCGCAGCCTGCGCAACGCCCTGACCTGCGACATGGCCCTGGGCTGCTCCACCAACACGGTGCTCCACCTGCTGGCCATCGCCCACGAAGCCGGCGTCGAGATCGATCTGGCCCTCTTCAACGAGATCTCGGCCCGCACCCCCAACCTCTGCCACCTGGCCCCCGCCGGCCCCACCCATATGCCTGACCTCTACACCGGCGGCGGCATCCCGGCCGTGCAGGCCGAGCTGGCCAAGAAGGGCCTGCTGGACCTCGACGTCCCCACCGTCACCGGCAAGACCCTGGGCGAGAACATCGCCGGAGCTCGCATCCTGGACGAGAAGGCCATCCGCCCCATCGACAACCCCTACAGCGAGAGCGGCGGCCTGCAGATCCTCTGGGGGAACATCGCCCCCGACGGCTGCGTGGTCAAGCAGAGCGCCGTAGCCCCCGAGATGCAGCAGCACAGCGGCCCGGCCCGGGTCTTCAACAGTGAGGAGGAGGCCATCGCCGCCATCTACGCCGGCAAGATCGTCCCCGGCGACGTGGTGGTCATCCGGTACGAAGGCCCCAAGGGCGGCCCCGGTATGCGTGAAATGCTCAACCCCACCTCGGCCCTGGCCGGGATGAAGCTGGACACCACCGTCGCCCTCATCACCGACGGCCGGTTCTCGGGCGCATCCCGCGGCGCGGCCATCGGCCACGTCAGCCCCGAGGCGGCCTCGGGCGGGCCCATCGGCATGATCGAAGAGGGGGACACCATCTCAATCGACATCCCGAACGCCAAGATCACCCTTGAGGTTTCGGACGAAGAGCTGGCCGCCCGCCGCGCCTGCTACGCAGCCCCCGCCCCCAACGTCAACACCGGCTGGCTGAGCCGCTATGCCCGGATGGTCACCAGCGCCAACTTCGGTGCAGTATTAAAATAAACTTTATCTGTGCATAAAACGCCCCCGATTCTCCTCAACGGAAAATCGGGGGCGCTGTTATGCCAGCCGGTTTTCAGATACCGGAAGCTCCGTAGTTTGCCAGGACACGGGCGGAGGGGTCGTCGACGTCGCAGCCGGGCCATGCCTTGTTGGGCATCCAGAAGCTGACGATGGTGCGGGCCTGGTCGTAGTAGTATTTTTCGAAGATCTCCCGGTAGAGCAGGCTCTCCTTGGTGAAGGGCATACAGTGGGCCGAATAGTTGGCCCGCCGCATCTGGAAGTCCTCGTCGGAATAGTAGCTCTCGGCGTATTCCTTGATGTCGTCCACCATGCTGTGGCCCACCGCGTCCGAGAAGGCCGCCTTCTCACGCCAGAGGATCTCGGGGGGCAGCCAGTCCCCCTCGAAGGCCTTCCGCAGCAGGTACTTGCCCTTGCCGTAGCGGTTGAGCTTCATCTCGGGGTCGATGGCCATGATGTACCGGACGAACGCCAGATCGCCGAAGGTAACCCGAGCCTCGATGCTGTTGGCCGAGATGCAGCGGTCGGCCCGCAGGACGTCGTACATGTACAGCTCCCGGATCCGCTTCTGGCTCTCCTGCTGGAAGGCGTCGGCGGTGGGGGCGTAGTCGGTGTACTTGTAGCCGAACAGCTCGTCCGAGATCTCGCCGGTCAGCAGGACCCGGACGTCGGTCTGCTCGTGGATGGCCTTGCAGAGCAGGTACATCCCGACGCTGGCCCGGACGGTGGTGATGTCCCATGTGCCGAGGCTCCGGATGACTTCCTCCAGGCTCTTGAGGACGATCTCCCGGTTGATGATGATTTCGTGGTGCTCGCTGCCGAGGTACTCGGCGGTCTGGCGGGCGTATTTCAGGTCGATGGCGTCGGTGTCCATCCCGATGGCGAAGGTTCGGATGGGCTTGCCCAGCTTCTTGGCCGCGATGGAACAGACCAGCGAGCTGTCCAGCCCGCCCGACAGCAGGAAGCCCACCGGCGCGTCGGCGTCGAGCCGCTTCTCCACCCCGGCGACCAGCTTTTCACGGATGTTCCGCAGCACCTCCTCCATCCTGTCGGCGTGGGGGGCGGGGACGTCGGCGATGTCCTCGTAGCGGACAAAGCGGCCGTCGCAGTAGTAGCTGCCGATGGGGAAGGGCCGGATGTCGTCGCACCAGCCCACCAGGTTCTGCATCTCGGAGGCGAAGGCGATCTGGTGGCTGGACTTGGAGTAGCCGTAGAAGAGGGGACGGATCCCGATGGGGTCCCGCGCGGCGATTAGCCGGTCCTTGCGGGAATCGTAGAGGATGAGGGCGAACTCGGCGTCTATGTGACGGAACATATCCAGCCCGTACTCGTAGTAGAGGGGGAGGATGATCTCACAGTCGCAGTCCGACTTAAACTTGTACCCCGCCCGCTTGAGGATCTCCTTCTCAAAGCGGAAGCCGTACAGCTCGCCGTTGCAGACCACGCAGTCGGCCCCGCGGTAGAAAGGCTGCATCCCGTCGGGGGTCAGCCCCATGATGGCCAGCCGCCCGAAGCCCATCAGCCCGAACGGCCCTTCCACCACACGCTGGTCGTCGGGGCCGCGGCTGACGGTCCGCAGCAGGTATTCCTTGAAGGCGGCGGCACTGAGGTCGTGCCCGGTGTAACCCATGATACAACACATACTTCTTACCCCTTTTGCAAATAAAAATACGGCAGCGCTCATCCTTTGCTAGGACGAATGCTGCCGTATCCGTGGTGCCACCTATCTTGCCGGCAAGTTTGGCCCTGCCAGCCCCTCTGCGCTCTCCTCGTTGAAAGCGCCGCCGCTCTAACGCGCGGCCGCCGTCCGACCCTACTGCCGCGTCCGGAAGAGGCGCGGGTTCAGGGGGAAGCTCGCAGGTGTTCGTTCAGGCCCGGCCCCCTGCGCGGCTCACACCTGCCCGCGCTCTCTGGAAGGGGACGGTTGGGTCCTACTTTTCCCGGTCACAGCTTTTGATGAGTGCATTGTATCACGGCTTTTGGCCGCTGTCAACCGCCGGGGCGGAATTTTTGGCCGCTTTTTCGGCGCAGCGGCGGCAAAGTCCGTATAAAACGCTCCCCTCGCACTGGAGGGTGAAGCCGTGTTCTTCCAGCAGGTGGTGGCGCATCTCGTCCATGAAGCCGCAGTCCATGTGGAAGATCTCGCCGCAGCAGGTACACTTGAGGTGGATGTGCTGGTGGCAGTGGTGGGCCTCGTCGATGTACTGGTAGACGGCCCGCTCGCCCTTGTCGGCCACATACTTCATCACCCGCTGCTCCCCGGCGAGCTTGTCGAGATAGCGGTAGACGGTGGTGGGGTTGGCGCCGCCGCCGGCGGCCTCCAGATGGGCCACGATGTCGGCGGCGCTGACCGCGTGGCGGCGGTTTTCGATGAGGTAGTCGAGGATGAGCTGCCGGGTCTTGGTGTTATAGCTGCTGCGTGCCATGGGGGGTACACTTCCTTTGCAAGTCGTAAGAGATTTTTATTAGTATAAAACATTCCGGCCCCGGAGTGCAAGCGGAAAATCACTGTGCTTGTCTGGACAAGTTGGCTGCAAAAACTGGCAAAACTGCGTAAAAATCAGTAGAATTTTATGGAAAATGTGGAATGAACGCAAAAGCTTGCCCGAACGCTTGTAATCCGGCCGAATTTATGAAATAATAAAATATACTGTCATGTCCCCATGCAGGACGGGGAGGACCTGCCCATGAATGGCAGGGGCCGGCAGGGAATAGATGGAAGGCAGAGAAGAATGAAAGAAACACAAACCCACGCAAAACCCAGCCTGAAACTGCAGGCTTACAACTACTTAAAGGCAAAGATCCTGAGCTGTGAATACGCGCCCAACCAGTTTTTGAACGAGCAGAGGCTCTGCGCCGAGATGGGCAACATCAGCCGCACCCCCATGCGGGACGCCCTGGGCCGGCTGGAGCAGGAGGGCCTCATCACCATCCTGCCCAAAAAGGGGCTGGTGGTTTCCCCCATCACCGACGAGGATGTCAACAGCATCTTTGAGGTGCGGCTTCTGGTAGAGCCCTACGCTTTGCGGGTCTACGGCGCCCAGCTGCCCCGGGAGGGGCTGGAAAAGTTCGTCGAGCTGATGCGGCACCCTGAGCAGATCCCCGACTTCTGCGAGTCGGACGACGCCTTCCATGCACTGCTCATCAGCGCCCTGCCCAACCGGTATTTGCGCTCGGCCCACGACTCGATCACCGGGCAGAACACCCGCTTCCGGATTATGACCGGCAAGGTGGGGCTGATCGGCCAGCAGGAGACCTGTGAAGAGCACCTGGCCATCCTGGCCCCGACCCTGGCCGGCGACTGGGACGCCGCGGCCGACGCCCTGACCCGCCACCTCGAGCTGGCCCGGGACAAGGCCGAAGGAGTGCTGGATCGAATTCATCTGGGGGAATAAAACAAACGCGGTCCCGTCTGTGCCGCCGGCCGGACGGGGCCTTTTCTGCGGAGGAGGACTATGGAAAAACTGGAATTCGGGGGCGTCGTCCTGCCCCACCGGGCGGTGTTTGGGCCGATGGCGGGCTTCACCGACGCGCCCTGCCGCCAGCTGATGGCCCAGCATGGGGCGGGGTTCACTGTCAGCGAGATGGTGTCCAGCCGGGCCCTGACATACCGCGATCACAAGACCATCAGCCTGTTGAAGGCGTCGCCCAACGGCGCGCCCTACGGGGTGCAGCTCTTCGGCGAGGTGCCCGAGATCATGGGCCAGGCCGCCGCGGCCATCGAGGGGTATGACTTCGACTTCCTCGACATCAACATGGGCTGCCCTGCCCCCAAGATCGTCTCAGGCGGGGCGGGCAGCAAACTGATGCTCCACCCCGAGCTCTGCGGGGAGATCGTGGCCCAAGTCAAGGCCCACACCTCCCGCCCAGTCACCGTCAAGATGCGGAAGGGCTGGGACGACGACCACGTCACCGCAGTGGAATGCGCCAAGGCCTGCCAGCAGGCGGGGGCGGACCTCATCACCGTCCACGCCCGCACCCGGGCGCAGATGTACACCCCCGGCATCGACCTTGCCATCATCCAGGCAGTCAAGGAGGCGGTGGAGATCCCGGTCATCGGGAACGGGGATATCCGCACCCCCGACGACGCCCTGGCCATGCTGCGGGCCACCGGCTGCGACGGGGTGATGATCGCCCGGGGGGCGCTGGGGGATCCCTGGCTCTTCGAGCGGGTCAACGCCGCCATCGAGGGGCTACCCGCCCCCGCCGCCCCCAACCTCCAGGCCCGGATGAACGCCCTCCGCCGCCAGGTGGAGGAGATGGTCGAGCTGAAAGGGGAGTACACCGCCATGCCCCAGGCCCGGGCCCAGGCCATCCACTATATGAAGGGGCTGAAGGGGGCGGCAGCCCTCCGCCGGGCCGCCTGCAGCCTGACCTACCTGTCCGACATCGACGACCTCATCGCCGAGGTCTTTGAACAGCAGCGCCGGGGCGGGGAAGAATAAGCTCCCACGCCCTTGCGCCGGGGTCGGGTTTATGCTATCCTATACGGTACAAAGCGCCGCAGGGTGCCCGGGGCCGCCAGCCGGCGGCCGGCCGGGAGAATAGGGAAACAGGTTACATGCCTGTGCGGGACCGCCGCCGTATGGGGCGAGCCGGGGTCAAAGATGTTCACTGCGTTCAAAACGTGGGAAGGCTGGCTCCGGGCGCTGACCCCCGAGCCGGAAGACCTGCCCTGTGGCTTACACTGCACGCCGCCCGGTGCCTGTCCGGCGGCGGAAGGGCAGAACCCGGGCCACGGACGGACCAAACGCCGGCACGGAAAACAGACCCGCAGCCCCCGCCGGGACGCTGCGGGCCGAGAGTGCGCTGTTTTTTGGAGGGGCCGCCGGCCCCTTGCAGGTGCTTTGTTGTGGGATGCCTTTCTCATAGGGGTATGAGAGGGGCGTTTTCTTTTTGCAGCGCAGACGCGGTACAGGCGAAAGGAGTTTGTCCCATGATGAAACGCAGACAGTTCGTAGCGGCCCTTGCGGCCGCGGTGCTGGCTTTCGGGCTGGCGGGGTGCGGCCGGAGCGCGGCCGGCAGCCCCGCCCCGTCGGAAGCGGTGTCCTCCGCGTCCTCCGCGGCGGCCGAAGCCGGAACGGACAGCGGTCACTACCCGGTCACCATCACCAACTACGACTACGCCGGGGAAGAGGTCAGCTATACTTACACCCGTGCCCCTGGGCGGGTGGTGGCGGTCTACCAGGGGTCGATCGAGACCATGATCGCCCTCGGGCTGGAGGACCATGTCGTCGCCTCCTACGGCCTTGACAATGAGGTCAAGGCGGAATGGCAGAAGGGCTTTGCCCGGATGCACTACCAGGAAGATGTTTTTGCCCCCGATAAGGAGACGGTCACCCTGCTGGAGCCGGACATGATCCTCTCCTGGGGGTCGCTCTTCAGCGAGAAAAACCTGGGGGATGTGGCGGAATGGAACGCCAAGGGGGTCGCCACCTACATGAACAGCAACACCCGCCCCGGCGGCCACCCCCGCACCCTCGAGAACGAGTACGCCGATATTCTGAACATCGGCAAAATTTTTGATGTGGAGGAAAAGGCCGAGGCCCTGGTGGAAGAGATGCGCACCGCGGTGGAAGAAACCCTGGCCGCCGTCGAAGGGGAGACGCCGGGCCGGGTGGCTGTCCTCGAGCCGCTGGGTGGCAGCATCTCGAACTACGGTGCAAGCTCCCTGGCGGGGGACATGGTCACCCAGCTGGGCGGCGAGCTGGTCAAACCGGAGGGGAGCGAGATGGGGAAGGAGGAGCTGGTCACCGCCGACCCCGACGTCATCTTTGTGGTCTACATGGCCTATTCCGGCGACGACCCCGAGAGCGTCATCGCCAGTCAGCTGGCCGCCATCCAGGACGACCCCGCCTTGGCCAGCCTCTCGGCGGTCCAGAACGGCCGGGTCTACCCGGTCATGCTGGGGGACATCTACGCCGCCGGCCCCCGGACCATCGACGGCATCCGCACCCTGGCCGCCGGGATGTACGGTGACGCTGCATGAAGGGGGAGAACGCCGGGGGCGGCCGGCTGAAAAGCCGGGGAGCCTTCGTCCTGGCGCTGGCCCTACTGGCGGCGGCTTTGCCCCTGTCGGTGCTGCTGGCGGTGGCCCTTGGCACCAACCGGCTGCCGGTGGGCCAGGTCTACACCGTCATCCGCTTTGAGCTGTCTCATCTCCTGCTGGGCGTCCCCATCCCCGAGGGGTGGGGCCCCGGCACGGCCATCCACGACGTGGTCTGGCTGATCCGTCTGCCCCGGCTGGTGCTGGCGGCGGCGGTGGGGGTCTGCCTTTCCCTCTGCGGGGTGGCGATGCAGGCCATCGTCCAGAACCCCCTGGCCGACCCCTATGTCCTGGGCGTCTCTTCGGGGGCCTCCTTCGGGGCTGCCCTGGCCGTCCTGCTGGGGGTGGGGACGGCCTTTGGACAGAACTATGTGGGGGTGATGGCCTTTCTGGGGGCGCTGGCCGTCTCCTTCGCGGTGGTCTTTCTGGCAAACCTCGGGGGCCGGGCCAACGCTGTCAAGCTGCTGCTGGCCGGGTCGGCCCTGTCGGCGGTCTGCGGCGCCTTCTCGAGCTTTTTGATCTACCGGGCTGATGCCGACCACGCTGCCGGCCAGGTGGTCCGCTGGACGATGGGCAGCCTCGGGGCGGCCAGCTGGCCGGTCAACGGGGTGGTGGCCGGTGTGGCGGTGCTGGGGACGGCCTTCTTCCTGACCCAGTGCCGCACCCTCAACCTGATGCTGCTGGGGGACGACACAGCCCTTACCCTCGGGGTGGACCTCCACCGCCGCCGCATCCTCTACCTGACCGTCTCGGCTCTGATGGTGGGGTTTGCGGTCTGGGCGGCGGGGATCATCGGCTTTGTGGGGCTGGTGGTGCCCCATGTCACCCGGCTGCTCTTCGGCACCGACCACCGGCGGCTGGTCTCCCTGGCGGCGCTGGGGGGCGGGCTCTTCCTCCTCTGGGCGGACGTCCTGTGCAGGGTGGTCCTGCCCGGCAACGAGCTGCCGGTGGGCATCCTGACCTCGATGCTGGGGGCCCCGGTCTTTCTCTGGCTGATGGCCCGCAGCCGCTATGGCTTTGGGGGTGGCGGGGAATGAAGATCGAAGTGAAACAGCTCCGCGCGGCTCCCGGCGGCAAAAAAATCCTCAGGGGGATCGACCTGGCCGCCCACGCCGGGCAGGTGGTGGGGATCATCGGCCCCAACGGCAGCGGCAAGTCGACCCTCCTCAAATGCATCTATCGTACCCTTCGGCCCACTGGCGGGGCGGTGCTGCTGGACGGCCGGCCGCTGGAGGGGTATACCGTCCGGCAGTCTGCACAAAAGATGGCGGTGGTGGCCCAACACAATGCCTATGCCTTCGACTTCACCGTCCAGGAGATCGTACTAATGGGCCGTGCCCCCCATAAGCGGGCGATGGAGCGGGACACCGCCGCTGATTACCGGATCGCTGCCCGGGCGCTGGCGGCGGTGGGGCTGGCGGGCTTTGAAAAGCGGAGCTTCTCCACCCTCTCGGGCGGGGAGCGCCAGCGGGTCGTCCTGGCCCGGGCCCTGGCCCAGCAGACCCCCTGCCTCATCCTGGACGAGCCCACCAACCACCTGGACGTCAAATACCAGCTCGAGACGATGGAGCTGGTGCGGGGGCTGGGCCGGACCGTCCTCACCGCCCTCCATGACCTGAACATTGCGGCGGCCTACTGCGACTGGCTCTACGCCCTCAAGGACGGGCGGCCGGCGGGCAGCGGGCGGCCGAAAGACCTCCTGTCCCCCGCCTTCATCCGGGAAGTCTACGAGGTGGAAGCCCGTGTGGAAGAGATTGACGGCCAGCTTGCGGTCCTCTACCGCCCCGGCCGTCCCAACGGAAAGGAAAACTGTCTATGAAACAGGGATTGATCTGCGTCGGCTTTGGCACCACCGTGCCGGTCGCCCGGCAGGAGATCGCCGCGGTGGAACAGGCGCTGGTCGCCGCCGCGCCGGGCCGGGTGTTCGCCCGGGCCTTCACCAGCGGGATGATCCGCCGGGCGCTGGCCGCCCGGGGCGAGAGGGTGGACAGCCTGCCCGAGGCTCTGGCAAAACTGCGGGCCGCCGGCTGCGAAGATGTGGCCGTTCAGCCCACCCACTTCCTCTGTGGGGTGGAATATGATAAACTGAGGGCGGAAGCCCTGGCTGTGGCGGGTGATTTCACCCGGCTGCGGGTGGGCCGGCCCCTGCTGGCCTCCACCGGCGACCTGCGGGCCCTGGCCCGGGTGGTGGAAGGGCTGTACCCCGCCGCGCCGGGGCAGGCGGTGGTCCTGATGAGCCACGGCTCGGCCCATTTCGCCAACCTGGTCTACCCGGCCCTGCAGACTGTCTTTGGACTGGACGGCCGCCCCGACATCTGTGTGGGGACGGTGGAGGGCTGGCCTACCCTTGAGGAGGTCCGCCCCGTCCTCCGGCAGAGGAAGACCGAGCGGGTCCGGCTGGCCCCCCTGATGCTGGTGGCCGGGGACCACGTCCGGAACGACATGGCCGGGGCAGAGCAGGACAGCTGGAAGAACATCCTCGCCCGGGACGGCTATGCCGTGGACTGCACCCTCCGGGGACTCGGGGCAGTGGAAGAGGTACAGGCCCTCTACGCTGCTCACCTGCGGGAACTGCTGGCAGAATAGAATAAAGAACAAAAAGTCCAATGGTATGAAGTCAAGTAGGTGATGCAAGAAAAATTCATGCAAAACAT
>CAZEIG010000044.1:9982-12427 GCA_964511805.1 uncultured Faecalibacterium sp. | reverse complement strand
CATCTGGGCCCAGTCCTGGGCCTCGGTGCCGCCGGTGCCGGCGTGGAAGGTCAGGATAGCGTTGCTGTGGTCGTACTCGCCGTTCAGCATGGTCATCAGCTGCAGCTCGTCCACCGCCTTGCCCACCGCCTCCACCGCCTGCTCCCCTTCGGGGACAAGGGCGGGGTCGTTCTCCTCTTCCAGCATCACCAGCATGGTCTCGGCGTCCTCATAGAGGCCCTGCAGCTTCTCAAAGCGGCCCAGCTTGGCCTTCAGGTCGCCCACCTCGTCAAAGACCTTCTTGCTGGCCTCGGCGTCATCGTAGAAGCCGGGCCGGGTCATGGTATGCTCCAGTTCCTGCACACGCTTCTTGCTGGCGTCGATGGCCAGCGCTTCTTCCAGGTCCTGCACTGCCTTGCCATGCTCGGCCAGCTGGACCTTCAATTCGTCAATGGTAATCATATCTCTTACCCTCACATCCGTCTATCCTGGTTGATTCTTCTCCATATGCGTCCGGGCGGCTACTTGGGGCCGTCCTGCTGGTGGTGCAGGGCGCCGGTCCCCCCTTCCACCACGCCGTCGTGGCGCAGAACTGCCCCGACGGTCCTGAAAAAGCACTTCATATCGCCCACAAAGGTGATGTTGGCCACATACTCCCCGTCCAGGCGGGCCTTTTCGGGGATCTCCAGCTCGTCCCGGCCGTGGATCTGGGCCAGGCCGGTCAGGCCGGGGCGGACGTCGTTGGCACCGTACTTGTCCCGCTCGGCCAGCAGGTCGTACTGGTTCCAGAGGGCCGGCCGGGGGCCGATCACTGCCATGTCACCCTTGAGGATATTCCACAGCTGGGGCAGCTCGTCCAAGCTGGTGCGGCGCAGAAACCGGCCCACCCGGGTAATATACTGGTCGGGGTCGGCCAGCAGGTGGGTGGGCATATCGTGGGGCGTGTCGGCCCGCATGGTCCGGAACTTGTAGATCCAGAAGTGGCTCTTGTGGATCCCCACCCGCTTCTGCTTGAAGAGGACCGGCCCGGGGCTGTCCAGCTTGATAGCCACCGCCAGCCCCAGCAGCAGCCAGGACAGGCAGACCGTCCCCTCCAGCGCCAGGACGAAGTCCAGCGCCCGTTTGCCGCCGTTGCGATAGATCTGCACCTTTTGCGCACCCCCTGTCGTTCTTTGCCCTTTTGTCTCAGTATGGGCAGGCGATAAAATTATAACATAGAAATCCGCTTTCGACAAGAGCGCCAACCCAGAAAAGCAAAGGGCCTGCCGCCCGCGTCCTGCAGGCGGCAAGCCCTGTTGGCTTTTTGGGGGTTATTCGGGGCTGCCGGCAGCGCCGGCCGGCCCCTCGGACGCCTCTTTGGCGTTCCTGGGGGCGGCTTCTGCGGCCGGGGCCGCCTCAGGGGCGCCGGGCCGGGCGTTGGCGGCAGCCTTTTCCAGCACGCCGTCCTCCACCGGCAGCAGCTCCTCGCTGATGACCGAGAGCATCTCGCCGAACTTGGCACACTCCTCGGGGGTGAACCGCTCCCGGATCCGGGCCACAGCCGCCTGGACGCGGTCCCCCGCGCCGCAGTAGGTCTCGTACTTCTGGGTGACGTGGAGCAAATACTCCCGCTTGTCCTTGGCGGAGCGGGTCTTTTCGACGTAGCCTTTCCGGACAAGACTGTTGATCTTGTAGGCCGCGTTGGGGGTCGAGACGTGCATGAAAGCCGCGAACTCGTTGACTGTCGGAGTGCCCAGGGCGCGGATGGCCTCGGCCGCAAAGATCTCGGTCGCGGTCAGCCCCGTCTCCTGGTCCTGAAAGCGCGCGAACAGCTCATGGTAATAGCGGAGTGTGAACTCCTTATATGCCGTTTTGACAATCTGTTCCAGCATACCGCTCCTCCCATAAGGCCTACGCCGCGCCCGGGTGCCTGTCATCAGGTCTCCACGG
The DNA here is from genome assembly GCA_964511805.1 of uncultured Faecalibacterium sp. Lineage (GTDB taxonomy): Bacteria > Bacillota > Clostridia > Oscillospirales > Ruminococcaceae > Faecalibacterium. The sequence goes on along the minus strand of CAZEIG010000044.1, from coordinate 10,519 downwards.
GCCCGTTCACCAGGGCGAAGGTGAGCTCAGCCACGGCGGCCACCTGGCCGTCGACCTTGGCCGTCGCCTGCCCGATGCCCACCGGGCCCTTCTGCTTGGTCAGGGTACACTCGATCTCCAGCACGTCGCCGGGGGTCACCTGGCGGCGGAAGCGGGCGTTCTTGATCCCGCCGAAGAGGGCCAGCTTGCCCTTGTTCTCCGGCATGGACAGCAGGGCCACGCCGCCCACCTGGGCCATCGCCTCGACGATCAGGACGCCGGGCATGACGTGGTACTGGGGGAAATGCCCCTGAAAGAAAGGTTCATTGACGGTGACGCACTTGATCCCCTTGGCCCACTTGCCCTCCTCGCCGTCGACGATCCGGTCGACCAGGGCGAAGGGATAGCGGTGGGGCAGGATCTTGGCGATCTCGTCGGAATTGTACTTCATCATTGGTTCAGCCCTCCCACTTTTTAAACAGGACGCAGGCGTTGTGGCCGCCGAAGCCCAGCGAGTTGGACAGCGCGTACTTCAGATCGGCGCTGCGGCCCTCGTTG
>CAZEIG010000044.1:0-9972 GCA_964511805.1 uncultured Faecalibacterium sp. | reverse complement strand
GGTGGGGGACATAGTCCAGGTGGCAGGCGGGGGCGGGCACCGTGGAGTGGAGGGGGGCGGGGATGAAGCCGTCCTGCAGGGCCATGGCCAAGAAGATGGCTTCCAGCCCGCCGGCGGCGCCCAGCATATGCCCGGTCATCGACTTGGTGGAGCTGACGGCCAGCTCATAGGCGTGCTGGCCGAAGACGGTCTTGATGGCCGCAGTCTCCCCCGAATCGTTCAGCGGGGTGGAGGTGCCGTGGGCGTTGATGTAGTCCACCTGCGCCGGTGCGACGCCGGCGTCGTCCAGGGCCTGCTGCATGGCGCGGGCGCCGCCCTCGCCATTGGGGGCCGGGGCGGTGATATGATAGGCATCGCAGGTGGCGCCGTAGCCCACCACCTCGGCGTAGACCTTGGCGCCGCGGGCCATAGCGTGCTCGTACTCTTCCAGCACCAGGATGCCGGCGCCTTCGCCCATCACAAAGCCGCTGCGCTCTGCGTCAAAGGGGATGGAAGCACGGGCGGGGTCATCCCCGACGTGGAGGGCCCGCATCGAGGTGAAGCCGCCGATGGACAGCGGGGTGACGCAGGCCTCGGCGCCGCCGCAGACCATCACCTCGGCGTAGCCGTCCCGGATGTGGCGGAAGGCGTCGCCCACCGCGTTGGTGCCACCTGCACAGGCGGTCACCGGGCAGCTGCACATCCCTTTCAGGCCGAACTGGATGGCAATCTGGCCGGCGCCCATGTTGGCGATGCTGGAGGGGATGTAGAAGGGGGATGCCTTGTCAAAGCCGCGGGTCAGGCAGCGGGTCTGCTCACTCTCGGTGGTAGCGATGCCGCCGATGCCGCTGGAGACGATGACGCCGCAGCGGGTGGGTTCCTCGGCGGACATCTCCAGGCCGCTGTCGGCCATGGCCTCCTTGGCCGCCGCCACTGCAAACTGGCAGTAGCGGGCCATGTGCCGGACTTCCTTCTTATCAATGACGGTGGTGGGGTCCCAGTCCTTGACCTCGCCGGCCAGATGGACTTTCTGGGCGGACGAGTCGTACTGGGTGATGGGGCCGATGCCGCACACCCCGTCCCGGACGGCCTGCCAGGTCCCGGCTAGGTCGTGACCCAGGGGGTTGACAGTGCCCATGCCGGTGATAACTACTCTGCGTCTTTCCATCTTATCAGCTTCCTCCTCACATTCCCATGCCGCCGTCGACGCCCAGCACCTGGCCGGTAATGTAGCCGGCCTCCTCCGATGCCAGGAAGGCCACCGCAGCGGCCACATCCTCCGGGGTGCCGGCGCGGTTGGCCGGGATGGTGGAGAGCATGGCGTCCTTGGCGGCGTCAGGCAGGGCGGCGGTCATATCGGTGGCGATATAGCCGGGGGCCACCGCGTTGACGGTAATGCCCCTGGCGCCCAGCTCCTTGGCCAGGGACTTGGTCATCCCGATGACGCCGGCCTTGCTGGCGCAGTAGTTGATCTGGCCGGGGTTGCCCCGCAGGGCCACCACCGAACTCAGGTTGACGATCCGGCCGTAGCGGGCCTTCATCATGGGGCGGACGGCTGCCTTCATGCAGAGGAAGGCGCCCTTGAGGTTGGTGCGGATGACCGCGTCGAAGTCCTCTTCCTTCATGGCCATGGCCAGGCCGTCCCGGGTGATGCCGGCGTTGTTGACAAGGATGTGCAGCCCGCCCAGCTCCTTGACGGCGGTGTCGATCAGGGCCTTGGCGGCGGCGGGGTCGGCCACGTCGCCCTGGATGGCCCGGGCCTCGACGCCCAGGGCCTTCAGCTCCTCCAGGGTCTGTTCGGCGGCAGCGGTGTTCCCCGCGTAGGAGAAGACCACGTTTGCGCCGCGGCGGGCCAGCTCGAGGCAGATGGCGCGGCCAATGCCGCGGGACCCACCGGTGACGACGGCGGTCTTTCCTGTCATGCTGCCCATATTATTCTCCTTTCAGCGCCGCACAGAGGGCGTCGATGTCGGCGCAGGTCTCAACTGCGCAGGTCTTGACGGACGGGGCGGTCTTTTTGGCAAAGCCGCTGAGGATCTTGCCGGGGCCGATCTCGACGATCATATCGACGCCGAGGGCTTCCAGCCGACGGATGGTGTCCTCCATATAGACCGAGGACTGGACCTGCTTTTCCAGCAGGGCAGGGATGGTGTCCCCATCCCCCATCTCATGGCCCAGGCAGTTGAACAAAACGGGGAACTGCATCTGGCCGAAGGGCTCGGTCTTGAACTTCTCCCGCAGCGCGTCCCCGGCGGGGGCCAGCAGGGAGGTGTGGAAGGGGCCGCTGACCTTCAGGGGCAGGCAGCGCTTGGCACCCAGCTCCTTGGCGATGCCGGTAGCCTTGTCGACGGCGGCCTTATGCCCGCCGATGACCAGCTGGCCGGGGCAGTTATAGTTAGCGATCTCGACCACGCCGGCGTCAGAGGCCGCTTCGCAGGCCTGGCGGAGCTTGTCCCGGTCGAGGCCGAGGACGGCGGTCATCCCGCAGGGGACGCCGGCGGCGGCCGAAGCCATCGCCTTGCCCCGGAAGGCGGCCAGTTCGACGGCCTGGGTGGGGGCAAAGACCCCCGCCGCGGTCAGGGCGGAATACTCGCCCAGGCTCAGCCCGGCGGCATAGTCGGGGCGGATGCCCTTGTTGTAGAGGATGGCGGTCATCCCGACGGCAAAGGCTACCATGCAGGGCTGGGTGTACTCGGTCTGGTTGAGGACGCCGTCGGGGTCGGTAAAGGAGACGGTCTTGAGGTCAAAATCGACCTTGGCGCCGTCCAGCACGGCCCGGTACTCGGGGTAGGCCTCGTAGAGGTCGGCGCCCATCCCGGGGTGCTGGCTGCCCTGGCCTGCGTACAAAAAGGCGAGCTTCATCCCTCGAGTCCTTTCAGCGTGGCTTCACAGCCAGTCATCAGCTCCTCAAAGATCTGGCGCAGGGGCCGGATCTCGTGCAGCATACCGGCCACCTGGCCAGACATGAAGCTGCCGGTGTCCAGGTCGCCGTCAAAGACGGCCCGGCGAAGGGAGCCCAGGGTCAGCTTCTCACGCTCGGCCAGGGGCATATTCTCCTTCTCCATCTCGAGGTACTGGCGGGCCATCTTGTTCTTGAGCACCCGGACAGGGGCGCCGGTGGTCCGGCCGGTGACAACGGTGTCGTTGGCGCCGGCCTTGATGAGGGCCTGCTTGTAGTTAGGATGGATGGGGCACTCCTCGCTGACCAGCAGGCAGGTGCCCACCTGGACGCCGCAGGCGCCCAGGGCGTAGGCCGCCGCCATCTGACGGCCGTCGGCAATGCCGCCCGCCGCGATGACCGGGGCCTTGACGGTGTCCACCACCTGGGGCACCAGGGCCATGGTGGTCATCTCGCCGACATGGCCGCCGCTTTCGGTGCCCTCGGCGATGAAGCCGTCGACCTCATACCGCTCCAGCCGCTTGGCCAGGATGGGGGCCGCCACGACCGGGAAGACCTTGATCCCGGCCTCTTTCCAGGCGGGGACGTACTTGCCGGGGTTGCCGGCGCCGGTGGTGACCACCTTGACCCCCTCCTCGATGACGACCTTGGCCAGCTCGTCGATATGGGGGTTCATCAGCATCAGGTTGACGCCGAAGGGCTTGTCGGTGGCCTCCTTGGCGGTGCGGATCTCCTTGCGGAGCGCATCGGCGTCCATACCGCCCGAGCCGATCAGGCCCAGTGCGCCGGCATTGGCGACGGCAGCGGCAAAGGCGCCGGTAGCGATGTTGGCCATGCCGCCCTGAATGATCGGGAACTCAGTCCCCAGAAGCTCATTGATCCTCATGTAAAACTCCTTTAACTCTAGTAGGGCCTGGCTGAAAAGCCCAAAGTACCAAAGACCTTTCAGCCGGGCCCCGGGCGTCATGGCCCTCTCAGACCAGCTCGAGCAGGGCGGCGGCCCAGGTCAGGCCGCCGCCAAAACCGGCGCACAGGGCCTTCTGGCCCGAGCGCAGCGCCCCGGTGCAGACCAGCTCGTCCAGCAGCAGCGGGACGCTGGCGGCCGAGGTGTTGCCGGTGCGGGCAATGTTGCCGGTGCACTTGGCGGGGTCGATCTTCAGCTTTTTGACCGCGTGGTCCAGGATGCGCTGGTTTGCCTGGTGGAAGACAAAGCGGTCTACCTCGTCCAGGGAAATGCCGGCCTTGCCAGCCACCTCCCAGGCGCATTTGGGCAGGACGTCCACCGCAAAGCGGTAGACCTCCCGCCCGTCCATATGGATGTAGCTGGGCGCGCCGGTGTTGACCCCCGGGATATACAGCGATTCCCGGTTGCCACGGCTGCCCATGACGGCGCAGATGGAGGGGTAGTCCGTCCGCCACTCGACGACGGCCGCCCCTGCCCCGTCCCCAAAGAGGACGCAGGTGCTGCGGTCGGTGAAGTCGGTGGTCCGGCTGAGCACTTCGCAGCCGATGACCAGGGCGTACTTCCGCTCCGACGCGGCCAGCAGGCACTCGGCGGTGTGCAGACCGTAGACAAAGCCGGCGCAGGCGGCGTTCAGGTCAAAGCAGACGGTGTCCTCGGGCAGGGCCAGCTCCTTCTGCAGGACGCAGGCCGTCGAGGGGGTCAGGGTGTCCTGGGTCAGGGTCGCCACCAGGCAGACCCCGATCTGGTCAGAGGCCAGCCCGGAACGGTCCAGCGCCTGCTTTGCGGCGGCCATGCAGAGGCCCAGGTGGGTCTCCTCCCCGGTGCAGTACCGGCGGGAGGAGATGCCGGTGCGGGTGAAGATCCACTCGTCGCTGGTATCCACTTTTTTCTCAAGGTCAAAATTGGTCACTTCCTGCACAGGCATGGCAGAGCCGGTGCTGACCAGCTTGATCCCACTCATAGGCGCTCCTTTCTCAGGGCGTCAGCGCCCATCATCCGGAATTTCTTGTACCGGCCCGCGGCCAGGGCGCCGCCGCTCTGCTTGGACAGGGCGGTCAGTTCCCGGAGCAGGACCTCGTCCAGTGCACGATAGACGGCCTGGGGGTCGGTGTGGGCGCCCCCCTCCGGCTCGGGGATGATGCCGTCGATCACCTTCAGCTCCAGCAGGTCGGCGGCGGTCAGCTTCATGACCTCGCAGGCCTCGTTTGCGCGGGAGGCATCCTTCCAGAGGATGGCGGCAAACCCTTCGGGCGAGAGGATCGAGTAGACAGCGTTTTCCAGCATGAGGACGCGGTTGCCCACGCCCAGCGCCAGGGCACCGCCGCTGCCCCCCTCGCCGGTGACCACCGAAACCACCGGCACCGTCAGCCGGGAGGACAGCGCCAGGGTGGCCGCGATGGCCTCGCCCTGGCCGTGGGCCTCAGCTTCCAGGCCGGGGTAAGCCCCGGCGGTATCGATAAAGGTGACGATGGGCCGGTGGAACTTCTCCGCCTGCTCCATCAGCCGCTGGGCCTTCCGGTAACCCTCGGGGGAGGGCATACCGAAGTGGTAAGCGACGTGTTCCTCCAGAGTGCGGCCCTTCCGGTGGCCGATGACGGTGACCGGCTTGCCGTGGAAGAGGCCGACGCCCCCCAGGACAGCCCCGTCGTCCATCGAGCGGCGGTCGCCCCGCTGCTCAAAGAAATCGGTGAACAGGGCCGAGATGAAGTCGGGTGTGCCCGGCCGGTCGGCATGGCGGGTCAGTGCGACCCGCTGGGCCGGGGTGAGATCATTTGCCACGGCTGTCCCCTCCTTTCCCGTGGAGCCTGAGCAGCTGGATCAGGGTGTCCCGCAGCCGGACGCGGTGGACGATGCCGTCCAGAAAACCGTGCTCCAGCAGGTACTCCGCCGTCTGGAAGCCCTCGGGCAGTTTTTCGCCGATGGTCTGTTCGATGACGCGGGGTCCCGCAAAACCGATCAGGGCGCCCGGCTCGGCCAGCATGATGTCCCCCAGGCTGGCAAAGCTGGCGGTGACGCCGCCGGTGGTGGGGTGAGTCAGAACCGAGATGTACAGCCCGCCATGCTCCGAAAAGCGCTCGATGGCGGCGGAAGTCTTGGCCATCTGCATCAGGGAGAGTATCCCCTCCTGCATCCGGGCCCCGCCGCTGGCCGAAAAGAGGATCAGCGGCAGCTTGTTCTTATCGGCATACTCAATCAGGCGGGTGATCTTTTCACCCACGGCGGCGCTCATGCTGGCCATAAAAAAGCGGCTGTCCAGCACGCCGGCGGCCACCTTGGTCCCATCGATCCGGCCGGTGGCGGTCACCACCGCCTCCCCCAGGCCGGTGCGGCGGCGGGTGCTTTCCAGCTTAGCCTCATAGCCGGGGAAGTCCAGCGGGTCGTTCGAGATCAGGTCCTCGTCCATCTCGCGGAAGCTGCCCTCATCCAGTACCAGGCTCAGCCGGTAGTAGGCGCCGATGGGATGATGGCAGCCGCACAGGGGGCAGACATACCGGTTCTTCACCAGGTCACGGCGGAAGACCGGCCGCCCGCAGGACGAGCAGTTTTCCTCGGTGTTGGAAGCCAGCACCGTGCCCGAGTCCCGCAGCGCCTTGAGGGAGAGCAGCTTGTGCCGCCGCTTGGCGAATACGTTGCTCATTCTTTGCCCTCCTCATCCCCTGTCCGGCTCCAGACCAGCAGGGTGTCAAGATTTTTATCCAGGAAGCTGGTGGTGCAGCTGCCCCGGACAAAGTCGGGGTGGTAGAGGATCTGGTGCAGCAGGTCGGCGTTGTTGGCCGGCCCGTCGATGATAAGCTCCTCCAGCACGCGGCGCATCCGGCGGATGGTCTCCAGCCGGGTGGGCGCGTGGACGATCAGCTTGGCCATCAGGGAATCGTAGTAGGGCGGCAGGGTGCAGCCGGTGTAGAGGCCGGTGTCCACCCGGACGCCGCAGCCGCCCGGCAGGTGGAGGAAGTCGATTTTCCCCGGGCAGGGCTGGAAATTTTTGGCGGGATCCTCGGCGTTGATCCGGCACTCGATGGCGTGCCCCCGCAGGACGATCTCGTCCTGGGTGTGGGAGAGGGGCAGCCCCGCGGCGATCCGGATCTGCTCCCGCACCAAATCTATCCCGGTGACAAACTCGGTGACCGGGTGCTCGACCTGGATACGGGTGTTCATCTCGATGAAGTAGAAGTTCCCCTCCTGATCGAGGACGAACTCGATGGTGCCGGCATTCTCATAGCTGGCGGCCCGGGCGGCGGCCACGGCGGCTGCGCCCATCCGCTCCCGCAGCTCGGGGGTCAGCGCCTTGGAAGGGGATTCCTCCAGCAGCTTCTGGTTCCGGCGCTGGATCGAGCAGTCCCGGTCCCCCAGCTGGATGACATGGCCGAACTTGTCGGCCATGATCTGAAACTCGATGTGCTTGGGGTTGAGGATCAGCTTTTCAAGGTACATCTCGCCGCTGCCAAAGCAGGCGACCGACTCGCTGCGGGCTTCCTCAAAGAGGGGGATGAGCTGGTCGGGCTCGAAGACCCGGCGCATCCCCCGTCCGCCGCCGCCGGCGGACGCCTTGATCAGAACGGGATAACCGATCCGGTCGGCGATGGCCTTGGCCTCCTCGGCGGTGGCGACGGCCCCGTCCGAGCCGGGCACCACCGGCACCCCCGCAGACTGCATCAGTTTGCGGGCGGCGGCCTTGTTGCCCATGGCCCGGATGACGTCCCCCGACGGCCCGATGAAGGCGATGCCCGCCTCGGCGCAGGCGTCGGCAAAGGCATCGTTCTCACTCAAAAAGCCGTAGCCGGGGTGGATGGCGTCGCAGCTGGCGCCCTTAGCCACCGTCAGGATGGCGTTCATGTTCAGGTAGCTGTCGGCGGCGCGGGCCGGGCCGATGCAGTAGGATTCCTCGGCCAGCTGGACATGGAGTGCCTCGGCGTCGGCGGCCGAATAGACCACCACCGGCTCGATCTCCAGTTCACGACAGGCGCGGAGGATCCGCAGGGCGATCTCGCCCCGGTTGGCAATCAAAACTCGCTTGAGCATCCTCTCACCCTTCCCGGTAGCGGATCAGGGCGTCGCCAAAGGAGACAAGAGCCCCGTCCTCCTGCAGGACAGCCTCAATGACGCAGTCGCACGGAGCCTGAACCTCGCTCATCATCTTCATTGCCTCCATGAGGCAGACGGTCTGGCCCTTCTTCACATGGTCGCCCACCTGGACGAAGGGGGGCTGGTCCGGCGCAGGGGCAACGTAGAAGGTCCCCACGACGGGGGCAGTGATGCACTTGCCGTCCGGCACGGCCAGGGCGGCGGGGGCAGCGGGCGCGGGGACAGCAGCAGCCGCCGGCACGGGCGCGGCCGGCGCAGCCAGGGTGACGTTCTTGCCGAATTCCAGCTCGGTGTCCTTGGTCTGCAGCTTGAAAGAGGTGAGGCCGCTGGCATCAAACCGGGCCATCAGCTCCAGTATCTCCTGATTGGTCATAGAGGCTCCTTTCAGTACACAAGCAATCGGGATATCTCGCCAAAAGCGGCGGGCACTTACTCAGCCTTCTCAGCCTCGTCAGCGTGGTCCTGCAGGTACTTGTACAGGTCGCCAACGGTCTTCATGTTGGGCAGGTCCTCGTCGGCAATGGCGATGCCGAAGGCCTCTTCCAGGGCCATGGACAGCTCGACGGCGGACAGGGAGTCGGCCTCCAGATCCTCGCTCAGGCTAGCGTCCATGGTCACCTTGTCGGCGTCGCAGCTCAGGGTCTCAACGATAATTTCCTTAATCTTTTCGAAGTCCATTGTGATTTCTCCTTTACCAATGTGTTGTAATATGCACGGTCGGTTTTTGTCAAATCATTTTATCTAAAATATTTTAGAAAAAATAATTTTACTGATATTTTAGCAGATTGCCCGTGTTTGTCAAGCCCTTTTTGGTAAAAAGCGCAACGCTTTCCCCTCTTCTTGCCGCCGCCGCAGTTAAGCGAAAAAAGCATTTTTCTTTTCGTATCCAAAAAAGCAAAAGATTATCCCGTCCCGCACTTTCGTCCAGCGGCGCGGAAGGGTTTTATCCTTTTATTTCAAAAAAATTTGAACGGGATTTTACACGCTCTCCCCCGTACAGAATACATCTGCGCTTGACCGCCATCCATTACTGGGCCGTCGAGCCCGAACCCCGCCGCCGGCGAAAAGGCCGCCTCTGACCGGATGGAGCTCCTGCATTTTGCGCAGAACAACGGTGGCAGCGTCCGCGTGACCGAATACCGGGCCATGTGACCACAAATTCCAAGCGTATCATCGCCGATTCCACCAACAGTCGGTTGACCTGCGGCCCCTTTTCCGCTATGATGGCGGCAGAAGGAGGCGACTTTGGATGTACGAACTGGACAAGGCGGCCTTTGGGCAGTTCCTGGCTGCGCTGCGGAAAGAGCAGGGCCTGACCCAAAAGCAGCTTGCCGCAAAACTTTTTGTCTCGGACAAGGCGGTCAGCAAGTGGGAGCGGGGGCTGAGCATCCCCGACACCGCCCTGCTGATTCCCCTGGCCGAGGCGCTGGGGGTGACGGTAACCGAGCTGCTGCTCTGCCGCCGCTGCCGCCTGCCCAGCCAATCGCCCCCGACACCGTCGAGGCGGTGGTCAAGACGGCCATCCGCTACCCTCTCCATCCCCACCGAGGACCCCGTGCCTGGCAGGAAGGGCCGTGGAAGAAACTGTGGTATTTTGCCAGCCTGGCCGCCGGGGGCGTACTGCTCTGGGCCGGTTACAAGCTGGGGATGCCGCTGGACACTGCCCCCACCCTTTTTGCCCTAGCGGCCATCTTTGGCGGGTACTTCTGGCTGCTGGTCCCCACCCGCCTGCCCGACCTCTACGACCAGTACGAACTGGGCTTCTTCTACGACTACGCCTTCCGGATGAACCTGCCGGGGGTCAGCTTCAACAACCGGAACTGGCCACGCATCCTCCGGGTGCTGCGGGTCTGGGCCTGCCTGGCGATGGTCCTATGCCCGCTGGGCAACCTGCTGCTGACGCCCCTCCTGCCCGTCGGCCTGCTGCGGCAGCTCTGGCTGTTCGGCTTTCTGGGCAGCCTGTTCATCCCGATCTACCTGGCCGGACGGCGGCTTTAGAGCAATCCCACCAAATATCAACAATATCCAGAACAAGCAAACCAGTTCC
>CAZEIG010000043.1:0-12567 GCA_964511805.1 uncultured Faecalibacterium sp. | reverse complement strand
TGTCGGTGTCGCCGGCGTTGTAGCCGATGGTCAGCGGGCCCACCGTCATGTTGTGGATGAAGAGGGTGGGCAGCACCAGCCCCCAGGTCACCGCCACATGAAAGGGCCAGATCTTGACCAGGCTGCGGTAGTCCACCGTCGACAGGGCCAGGGCGATCAGGACGCCGCCCCCGGCCGCCACAGCCTGCACCAGCGCCTGCCGGAAATCCCCAATGCCGGTGATCTGGCCGGTGACCTCGTCCACCGCAAAGCCGCTGCCCTGCTCCACCGCCCAGGAGGCCAGCATCAGCACCGCCATCGCACTGCTGAACAGGCAGAAAAACAGATACATTTTATCCGTTCGTTTGGCATATAATCGAATGCTTTCAAGCACGAAAACACCACCTTTCGCAGGTTTGGGCGGCATAGCGCCGCGTTCAGATCAGTATACCACATTTTCGGGGTTCGTGCAAGGCAAACGCCGGCCCAATATGTGACAGCTTTGCAAAATAAAACTTCGATTCTTGACAAAGCGGCCCCGCCCTTCTACAATGGGGGCAGGAGGCTGGGTCTTTCCGGCCTGCCCGATTTGGGAGGATAAAAAATGTATCTGAACCGTTCGTACCGTTTCCGGCGCATCCCCTGCGCCTTTTGCGCATTTTCTCTTCTGCTGGCCCTGGCCAGCCCCGCGGCCAGCGCCGCCGGCCCCGAAGCCGGCACGGCCCCGGCCGAGACCCTGACCAATGCTGATGCCGCCCAGATGGCCGAGGCCGACGCCGCCGTCGGCGCCCTTGTGGACAGCGACGCCTACGCCGCCATGACCCAGGAAGAGCGGCAGGCCGCCGCTCAGGCCGAGCTGGACGACCTGGCCGCTCAAGGGCTGATCCAGGCCGAGTCGATCTACTACGACGAGGAAAACGCCATGTATTCCTTCACCTACAACTGCGGCGTACTGGGCGGCATCCTGCTGCGGGACTGGGACGAAGAGGACGCCGGCTTCGACCCGGCGCCTCTGGATCTTTCCAGCGAGCTGGACGCCGAGAATAACGTCATGCCCCTGGGCAACGCCATCATCTACTACGCCTTTGACGACACCGTCAACTCCAGCCGCTACCCCTACTATACCATTATGCAGGAGTCCTGGAACGAGCACGGTCTCGCCACCACCCTGGACACCGACGTCACCCTGGCCGACCTCAAGCGAATGGAAGACTACGACCTGTGCATCCTCAGCAGCCACGGCGCCTACTACACCTACACCACCGGCTGGTTCATCTTTGAGCGGACCCACACCGCCCCCATCCTGGTCCTGCGGGAGGAGTCCGACTTCTGGAAAGACCTGCGTTACGGCATCGATCTGCTGACCCACCGGGTCATCAAGGTGAACGGCGTCTACTGCATCACCCCTGAGTTCTTCTCGGACAACTACCGGAACGGCGAGCTGAACGGCACCATCGTTTTCTCCGAGACCTGCGAGTTCTTCGGCGGCAACAACATCCTTGACCTGTCCATGTCCACCGCCCTGCTGGACGCCGGCGCCAGCGTCGTGGTTGGCTTTGTCAACAACGTCTACGCCATCTACGCCCGCAACATCCTCTGGGGCACCGTCAACCGCCTCATCATGGGCGACAACATCCTCCAGGCCGTTGACACCGCCGCCGCGGCCTACGGCGCCGACGACGTCTACTGGTACTTATCTCAGGGCGGCACCCGCCCCCATCGCTACGCGGCCTTCGCCATCATCCACGGCGACGACACAGCCGTGCTGTACGACCTGGCCGAAAGCAGTGCGGCGGCGTAAAACGGCCCCACACCAACCAAAAACGGCACACTGTGCGCCGAAACCAGATGCAAAAATCCCCCGGTCACGAGACTGGGGGATTTTTTGTTGAGCTCTCTTGGATGACCCTCTCCGTCACCGCCCGGCAGAGGGAGGCTGTGACGGCTCTCCATTTTGCCCTCTCAGTCACAGAGGGCCGCTCTGGCAGATTGCACTTTTTCCCGATTTATACTATACTGAATGTGACAGCCTTTGGCCGGCTGCCGTATTTTTCTGTGCGAGGTATCCATTCATGGCTGAATTCATCACACGCTCCCCCGAGGAGACGGAGGCCCTGGGCCGCCGGATGGCTGCGGCCCTGCCGGATGGGGCGCTGGTCGCCTTTACCGGCGGGCTGGGAGCCGGCAAGACCGCCTTCTGCCGCGGCCTGGCCGCGGGGCTGGGCTGCACCGACCCGGTCAGCAGCCCTACCTTTGCCATCGTCAACTATTATCGCGGGCCCCGCCCGATGGCCCACTTTGACCTTTACCGCATCTACACCGAGAACGACCTGGCCGCCGCCGGGTTCTACGACTATCTGGACCAGGGGGCCGTGGTGGCCGCCGAGTGGAGCGAGAACCTCGCCCCCCTGCTGGATCAGGAACATCCCATCCGGGTGGACATCCAGCCGCTGGACGCCTCCACCCGCAAGATCACCATCGAGGGGGTGGAACTATGAACATCCTTGCCGTGGACACCGCAGGCAAGACCGCCGGGGTGGCCCTGATGCGGGACGACCGCCTGCTGTACGAGGTCTACTTTGACGGCGGGCTGACCCACAGCGAGACGCTGCTGCCGATGATCGACACCGCTCTCAAGCTCTGCGGGCTAAGCTGCGCCAACATCGACCTCTACGGGGTCAACGCCGGGCCGGGCAGCTTCACCGGGCTGCGGATCGGGTTGGCGGCGGTCAAGGGGCTGGCCTTCCCCCGCAACACCCCCTGTGCGCCGGTCTCCACCCTCGAGGCCCTGGCCGCCGGTCAGATTGGCCGCGGCACCGTTATCTGCGCCCTGGACGCCCGGCGGGGGCAGGTCTATTCCGCCGCTTTCGACCTCGAGACCCACGCCCGCCTGCTGGACGACGCCGCCCGGGCCGCCGCCGATCTGGCCGATCTGGTAAAAATCTGCAAAAAGCCCCTCTTTTTTGTTGGTGACGGGGCCGCTCTGTGTTATAATATCTATAGCGAGGCAGAAGGCATCCTGCCGGCGCCTGCCGCGCTCCGCGGCGGACGTGCCGCCGGCGTGGCCCTGGTTGCCCGCCGGATGGCCCGGGACGGCCTTGCCGTTCCCCCCGAGGCTCTGCTGCCCGACTACCACCGGCTGAGCCAGGCGGAGCGGGAACGGGCCGAGCGGCTGGCCGCCGAGACGCAACCCCAAACGAGTGAGTGAGGTATTCTTCATGGCAAAACCCATCGCGTTGGCCGCCGACCACGGCGGCTTTGAACTGAAAGAGGCCGTCCGGGCCCATCTGGACGAGGCCGGCATCCCCTACATCGACTTCGGCACCCACAGCACCGACAGCGTGGACTACCCCGACATGGCCCTGCCCGCCTGCGAGGCGGTGGTCTCGGGCCAGTGCGACAAGGCCCTGCTCTTTTGCGGCACCGGCGTAGGGATCAGCATGGCCGCCAACAAGGTCAATGGCATCCGCGCATGCTGCTGCTCGGACAGCTTCAGCTGCGAGTACACCCGCCGCCACAACGACGCCAATGCCCTCTGCATGGGCGGCCGTGTGGTCGGCCCCGGCCTGGCCTGCCAGCTGGTGGACCTCTTCCTGGCCACCCCCTTCGAGGGCGGCCGGCACCAGAAACGGATCGAAAAGCTGATGGCCCTTGAGCAGCGCTGAACTGCCCCGTCCCATCCATCTACCATACCTTGCAAAGGAGTGTTGTTATGAACCCGATGATCGTTGAGCATCCCCTGCTGCAGCACAAGATCAGCCTGCTGCGGAACAAGCAGACCGGTACCAAGGAGTTCCGTGACCTGGTCGGCGAGATCGCCACCCTGCTGTGCTACGAGGCTACCCGCGACCTGCCCCTGGAGGAGGTCCAGATCGAGACCCCCATCACCATGGCCAGGACCAAGGTCCTGGCCGGGCGGAAGCTGGCCCTGGTGCCCATCCTGCGGGCCGGCATGGGTATGCTGGACGGTATGCTGACCCTGATCCCTGCCGCCAAGGTGGGCTTCATCGGTCTGTACCGCAACGAAGAGACCCTGCAGCCGGTGGAATATTTCTGCAAGCTGCCCGCCGACATCGACGAGCGGGACGTCCTGGTCCTTGATCCCATGCTGGCCACCGGCGGCAGCGCCATCGACGCCATCTCGATGATCAAGAAGCACGGCGCCAAGCACATCAAATTCATCGGCCTGATCGGCGCCCCCGAAGGGGTCGAGGCCATGCGTACCGCCCATCCCGACGTCCAGATCTACCTGGGCGCCCTGGACGAGTGCCTGGACCAGAAGGGCTACATCGTCCCCGGCCTGGGCGACGCCGGCGACCGGATCTACGGCACCAAGTAACCCCCCACAAACACAGCAAAAATCCCCGGCATCCCTGCGTTTTGCAGCCAGGTGCCGGGGATATTTTTCTTATTTTAGGGGGAACAAAATTTTACCCGGAATCGCGCACTCGCCTTCGGCTCGCACATTCTCCGGGTAAAATTTCCCTGCATGTGTTCCGCCCGTACGTGCATACCGTCCGGGCGGAACTTATTTTTTTCAGGCGCGGGCAAGGGTCAGCGGCCGCGGCCGCCACCGCCGCCGTGGCTTCTGCCGCCGCCCATCCCGCCGAAACCGCCGCGGGAACCGCCGCCTCCGGGTCTGCCGCCGGGACGCGGCCCGCCCCCTCTGGGAGGACGGGGCCCGCCGCCCATCGGCGGGCGGGAAGGTCTGGGTGGACGGGGACGAGGCGCAGTGTGCCAGCCCCAGAAGCCGCCACCACGGGGAGGCGGCGGGCCGTCATGCGGGCCGCGGGGCCCGCGGGGCATCAGGATGGCGAGCAGCACCACCACGATGATGATGACTATGATGATCTCCATATTTTTTCACTCCGTTGTTCCATTGTTGCAAGGGATGGCATGCGCTCAGCGGCCGCGGCCGCCGCCATGGCTGGAGCCGCCGCCTCTCGGTGGACGAGGGCCGCGGTCGTTCCAGTGGTTGTGGGGAGGCGGGTTGTGGGGCCCTCTGGGGGGCCGGGGCGGGCGGGGGCCAGGATGGTATCCCCAGAGGAAGGGCCCCCACATCAGACCCAGCCCGCGGCCGATGGGGGCGATCATGACGATAAAGACCACTACCAGCAGCAGCCCCACCAGAAAGACCAGAATGACGGCATTAAGGATGCGGACCAGCCAGCTTTCCTCCTGCTGGGGGGCAGAACCGCCGCCGGCGCCGTCCAGGCTGACGCCGTAGATGTCGGCGATGGTATCGGCCACTGCCGCCGCGCAGGTGCGGACAGCGGTGTCATAGTCCCGGGCGGCGAAGCTGTCCTCCATCGTCTGGGACAGGGTGGAGGCCTGCCGGTCGATGGTGGTGTTCCGGAAGCCGTCGCCGTAGGTCAGGTAATAGTCCCCGTCGGTGTAGAGGGGGGACTCCATCACCAGCAGGAGCAGTACGCCGTTGTTTTCGCTGCTGCTGCCGATCTCCCAGGCGTTAAAGGCTTCGAGGGCGTATTCCTCGGTGGTGGCGCTGCCGGTGTACTGGACGGTCAGCACTCCGATCTGCGCGCCCGAGCAGTTGGCTTCCAGCTGGCCGTTCAGCTGGTCGATGTAGGCGGCCGTCTCATCCGAGAGGACGTTCGCGTCGTCCACCACGCACTGGTCAGCCGGCAGGGCGGGCAGGGTGACGGCGGCTGACGCCGGCATTACCAGCACCACCACAGCCGCCGCCAGGGACACCGCGCAGGCGGAAAGTCTCTTCAGGAACTGTTTCATCCGAACACCTCGATTTCTCCGATGCCGAACAGCCCCTTGAGCACGCTGGCCCAGACGCCGCCGGTTTCCTGTTGATATTCAGTCACCGCTTCGTTATAGTGCAGGCTGCCGAGGACGGTACCCGCGCTGTTGAAGCGCCCGTACTGGGTCTGGACGGCCCCCATGTTGAGGGGGTCGTCGGCCAGGACCTGCATCTCCCCGTACAGCAGGTTGACGGCAGAGTCCAGCGCCTCGTCGGCGTCGTACATCTCTCCCATCCCGGCGCTACCGTCCGCCACCCGGGCCTGGCAGTCCTCAAAGGACGCCAGGGCCTGCTGCGCCCCTGTCACGGCGGAGGCGTCTGCCCCAAGGCCGGGGGTGTTGAGGGCGGTGGTGATGATGTTGGCGGCGGTATAGGCCCGCTCGTTCAGCTCGTCGCTGAGGGTGTAGCCGTTGTCGGCCGCTACCCCTACCGTGTACCAGCCGGCGGCCTCGTTGTACCTGGCCCGGAGCTTGGCCCCGCCAAGCCCCACCGCCGACGCCGCCAGGACCACCGCCGCCAGCACCAGCGCTGCGGCCCGGGTGCGGAGGGCGGCGGGCAGGGCCTTTTCCAGCCCGGCCAGCTTCTCCTGCAGGGGGGTCAGGGCGGGGGCGTCCTCTGCTGGGTCCACGGCCCGGTAGCTGGAGGCGTCAAAGCCCCCGGGGGCCGTCTTGTTCGGTTCAAAGTCTGCGTTCGCCATATCAGCTGCGGATCTCCATCATTTTCTGTTTCAGTTCGTC
Source organism: uncultured Faecalibacterium sp. (assembly GCA_964511805.1). Classification (GTDB taxonomy): domain Bacteria; phylum Bacillota; class Clostridia; order Oscillospirales; family Ruminococcaceae; genus Faecalibacterium. The sequence continues at coordinate 6,081 of CAZEIG010000043.1, read as the reverse complement.
CTCAATGCGGGTCAGCTCCTGCTCGGCGGCCTTCCGCTTGGCGCGGCCCTCGGACTGGATCTTGTTCAGTTCGTCCAGCGTCTCAATCAGGCTCTTGTTGGTCTGCTGCAGGGTCTCGATGTCCACCACGCCCCGCTGGCTCTCTTTGGCCGTCTCAATGGTGCCCAGCTTGAGGGCCTCGGCGTTCTTCTTGAGCAGTTCGTTGGTCATGTTGGTGACGGCCCGCTCGGCCTCCATGGCCTGCTGGCTGTGGGCCAGGCCCAGGGCCAGCACCATCTGGTTTTTCCACAGGGGGATGGTGTTGACGATGGTGGACTGGATCTTCTCGGCCATCATGGTGTTGTTGTTCTGCAGCAGCCGGATTTGGGGGCCCATCTGGAGGCTGATGTTCCGGGTCAGCTCGAGGTCGTAGAGCTTTTTCTCAAAGCGCTCGCACTGGTCGGCCAGGTCCCGGGCCGCTTGGGCGTCCTCGGGCAGGCCGGAGCGCTTGGCCTTGTCCATGGCCTGCTGCAGCTCGCCGGCGCGGACCTCGCTCAGCTTCTTCTTGCCAGCGACGATATACATCGACAGCTCCTTGAAGTAGGCCATGTTCAGGTCATACATCTTGTCCAGCATGGCGATGTCCTTCAGTAACTGGACCTGATGGCTCTCCAGCATCGACTGGATGTTCTCGACGTTGGTCTCCACCTTGTTGTACTTGGTCTTGAGCTGGTTGAGCTGATTGGACTTCTTCTTGAAGAAGCCAAAGATTCCCTTCTCCTCCTCGGTGGCATCGAAGCTCTTGAGCTCGGTGATGAGGTCGGTGATCATATCGCCCACCTCGCCCAGGTCCTTGATGGACACCTTGGAGAGGGCCGCCTCCGAAAAGTCGCCGATCTTCTTCTGGCTGGCCGCGCCGTACTGCAGCACCTGCTGGCTGTTGGTGATGTCGATCTTGGCGGCAAAGTCGTCCACCATCTTCTGCTCCTCAGGGGAGAGACGGACCTGTTCCTGGGGGGCCGGGGCGGGGGCTTCCTTCTCCTCGGCGGGGGCGTCGGCCCCCAGCTCGGCCGAGGGGTCCAGGGTCAGGGTGGGGACGGCGGGCGCGTCCAGATCAAAGTTCAGGGTGTTGTTGTCTGCCATTTACAGATTCCGTCCTTTCTCAATGTGAAGAATACCCAAAATTGCAAGTTTTCTTCCCCGCCGGCCGGCTTGTGGGGCAGGCGGGGTGCTTTGTGTGGGTTACTTCCGCAGGCCCTCGCTTTTCATCATGGTCTCCAGCACAGCCAGATCGGCCGAAAGATCCATGCTCTCGGCTGCATAGAGGGCGTCCAGCTGGTTTTCAAAGGCAGAGGCGATGGCGCCGGCATTCTTTTCCACCTCGGCGCGGACCGAAGCCGCGTTCTCCCCGCGGACCCCCTGCCGGGCCATGGCCGCGTACCGTTCCAGCACATGGACGGCGTCGGGCAGGTAGTAGTTGGCAAAGCGGCGGACCTGCTTGGCCTTGGCGGGGCTGGCCTCCACCACCTCGACGATCGAGCGGCCGGCCTTTTCCATCCGGTCCATCGCTGCCGAGAGCTGGGGGTCGGGCAGGGCCTCGTTGAGGGCGTGAAGGGCGTCCAGCTTCTGCTGGACGTCGGTGAGCATCTGGTCCACGTCCCCGCTGCCGGTGTGGAAGGGCACCTCCCGCTCGATCACCTGGGGCGGGCAGAGCCGCCGCGCCCCTACAAAGGCCGCCCCGGCGCCCACCAGCATAACGGCCAGCGCCCAGAGCTTGTAGACCGGCAGCAGGGCGGCCAGCACCAGCCCCGCCGCGGCTGCCGCGTAAAAGGGCAGGACGCTGGGCTTTTGGGTGCGGATGATCTTACTCATGGCGTGCGCTCCTTTCAAACTGTATCACTACCATAATAAAGCCTTTTGACAAAAACGCAAGGCTTTGGACAAAGAATTTACAGCTTGGAAATCATTTTGTTTCATTTCTTTCTAAATAAGGTCCCAACGCCCGGCCCCAGGCGCCCTGCAGGCGGGCAAGGCTCCAGGCGGCGTTTGCCGGGCTGGTGCTGGGCAGGCGGACCGCTGGGATGCCGCTGACCGACTGCATATACTTTGTATACAGCTTATGGGCCGCAGCCCCGTTGCAGAATACCGCCTCGATGGGGGCTGCCGCCAGCAAAGCGGCGATGTCCCCCGGCACGGCGTCCCGGATGGAGGCGTCGGAAGCGCCGTCGATGGTGCAGCTCTCCAGCACGTCCCAGAGGGCCAGCCCATGGCGGAGGATGAGCCACTGTTTGGCCTCGATGTCCTCCCGGGCGGGAACCACCTCCCCGGTCAGGGCGGCCAGCAGAGGCCAGAAGCGGTTCTGGGGGTGGCCGTAGTAGAAGCCCAGCGCCCAGCTTTTGGGGCTGGGCCAGCTGCCCAAAATCAGGGCGCGGCTGGCCGGGCCGTACACCGGCGGGAAACTCATTCTTTGAAGGCCCCGCCCCAGGCCGACCCCAAGTCCCGGCCGGAGGGTTCGGCGCGGGGGCCGCCGAACCAGACTTCCTCAATGAGGGCGGCCAGGCCGTCCTCCCGCACGTCCCCGATGACGCGGTCGGCGGCGGCTTTGGCGTCGGGGCTGCCGTTGGCCATGCAGCAGCCCAGGCCGGCGGCCCGCAGCATCCCGACATCATTGGCAGAGTCGCCGGCGGCCACCGTCTCGGCCAGGGTGATCCCCATGGCCCGGCAGAGGTCCGCCAGCCCTACCCCCTTGTCGATCCCCTCTCGGACGACGTCGTAGCTGCACCAGCCGTCCTCGCCGCGGCCGCCCACCCGCATGAAGTGGAGCTTGAGGTGGCCGTACTTTTCCTGAAAGGCCGGCACCGCCTCTTCGGGGCAGATCATGAAGGCTGCGTGGGGCATATCGATGAGGTGGCGATCCTGGTCCTCCCCGTCGACACAGCAAAGGCCGGGGCTGCCGATCCGCTCGTAGCGGCTGCGCAGCCCCTCGTAGCCGCAGTAGGCGTAGTAGCCGTCCCGGAAGTTGAACTGCAGCAGGTAGTCGTAGTCCTCGCAGAAATCCACCAGGGCGTACATCTCCTCGGGGATGAGGGGGCGCTCATAGACGGTGGCGCCGCTGCGGTCCACCACAAAGGCCCCGTTGCAGGTGATGGCATAGTCAAAGCGGATCTCCCCCAGCTGGCCGGGGGTCCGGATGGCCGCCCAGGCCCGCCCGGTACTGAGGACGAAAAGCCCGCCCGCAGCCTGCAATTTCCGGACGACGGCCTCGACGGCCGGGCGGGGCCGCTTTTCCCCAAAGGGGACCAGGGTGTTGTCGTAATCACTGGCTAAAAGTTTGTACTGCATGGTCGTGTATCCTCAATGTTTCAAGGCAGATCGGCGGCGGGCAGGGTCAGCAGCCCGCGAGGTCCCGGATGACCGCCCCGGCCAAAACCAGCCCCGCCGCCGACGGGACGAAGGCGATGGAGCCGGGGGCCCGCTTTTTGGGTGCGCCGGGCCGGCCGGATGCGGCGGCGGAAGCCTCTTCCGGTTCCAGCTCTTCCGGCCGGGGGGCCAGGGGCGGCTCCTTCGAATAGACCACCTTCAGGTGGTCGATCCCCCGCTTGCGGCACTCGCTCCGCATCACCCGGGCCAGCGGGCAAACCGACGCCTCGTAGATGTCGGCCACCTCGAAGCGGGAGGGGTCCAGCTTGTTCCCCGCCCCCATCGAGCAGATGATGGGGACCCCGGCGGCCCGGGCCTGCATCACCAGCGCCAGCTTACCGGTCACCGTGTCGATGGCGTCCACCACATAGCTGTACTGGGTGAAGTCGAACTGATTCGCCGTCTCAGGGGTGTAGAAGGTCCGGTAGGTCCGGACGGTGATGCCGGGGTCGATGTCCCGGACCCGGGCCGCGGCGGCGTCCACCTTGTACTGGCCCAGGGTGGAGCGGGTGGCGATGATCTGCCGGTTGAGGTTGGACAGGCATACGGTGTCGTCGTCGATGAGGTCCAGCGCCCCCACCCCGCTGCGGGCCAGGGCCTCGACCACATAGCCGCCCACGCCCCCTACCCCAAAGACCGCCACCCTGGCGGCCCGGAGCCGGTCCATCCCCGCCTGGCCCAGCAGCAGCCGGGTGCGGGCATATTGTTCTCTGGTCGTATCTGTCATAGTCTTTCCTTTTCTTTGAGCCAGCCCAGCAGGGCGGCGCGGTCGTTGGGCAGTTTTTCCTCGATGACCTGGTCCAGGGCCGCCGCCAGCAGCCGGCCCACCGCCGGCCCCGGCCTGACCCCCAGCGCCAGCAGGTCCCGGCCGTTGACGGCGAGCTGCCCGGTCCGGCAGCAGGCCCCCTCGGCCAGCAACGCCTGCGCCGCATCGGCCAGGGCGGCAAAGCCCGCTTCGCCGGTCTGAGCCTGCCGCAATGCAAAGAGGCGGGCCGCGTCGGCCGGGTCCAGACGGGCCAGCACCCGCCGCGCCTGCCGCCGGGGGCTCTCCCCGCTCAGGGGAAGGCCACTCTCTTTTACCAGGGTGCGGACCGTCCCGGCCTGGGCCCCCGAGCAGCGGAGCCGCGCCAGCGCCTGCTCCGCCTCCGCCGGGCCGGCCGGGGCCAGCAGGGCCGCCAGACGGGCCAGCGGGTCGGGAGGGAGCGCGTCCACCGCCCGCAGGCTCTCCCGGTAGCGGGCGGGCATCTCTTCGGCCCGGAGTTCGGGCAGCAGCCGGTCCAGGATGGCGGCCGGCATCCACCGCCCCGGCCGGGGGGCGGCCAGCAGCTTGTACAGTTCCTGCCAGATCCGCTCGGCCGAGACGCAGGCCAGCCGGTCCCGCCCGGCCCGGGCGGCGGCGTCGGTGGCAGGGTCGAGGGAGAGTTCCTCCTGTGCGCCGAAGCGGTAGAAGCGGAGGATCCGCAGCCCATCCTCCCCGAAGCGGCGGACGGGGTCCCCCACCGCCCGCACCACCCGGCGGACCAGCAGGTCGCCCTGCCCGTTGAAGGGGTCGATCAACCCCTCCGCCGGGTGGTAGGCCATCGCGTTGATGGTGAAGTCCCGGCGGGCCAGATCGGCCCGGACATCGGCCACAAAGGCCACATGGTCGGGCCGCCGCCCGTCGGAGTACCCCTCCTCTACCCGGAAGGTGGTCACCTCGTAAAGCCCGCCGTTCTGTTTCACCGTGACGGTGCCATGCTGCAGGCCGGTGGGGATGCACCGCTTCTCCCCAAAGAGGGCCATGACCTCTTCGGGGCGGGCGCCGGTGCAGATATCCCAGTCCTGGGGGGTGCGGCCCGCCAGACTGTCCCGGACGCATCCGCCCACCAGATAGGCCTTCTGCCCTGCAGCGGCCAGCGCCGCCAAAATCGCCGCCGCGCCGGGGTCGACTTGGATGCGGGGGGTCACGGCTCTTCCTCCTCAAAGCGGAGGGTGATCTGCTTGCCGTCAAAGCCACATTCGGCCGCCGGGCAGATCGCCTGCGCCAGGGGCAGGAAGTCCTCCGGTGTCTCGATTCGGGGTGAATAGTGGGTCAGCCAGAGCCGCCGCACCCCGGCCCGGGCGGCCAGCCGGGCGCTCTGGCGGAAGGTGCTGTGCCCATACTTGGCGGCCTCAGGGGCCAGGGCGTCGTCGGCATAGGTGGCATCGCAGATCAGCAGATCAGCATCCCGGGCAACGGCCTCAAGGGCCGGGCAGGGGGCGGTGTCCCCCGAAAAGACCACCCGTATCCCCCGGCGGGCCGGACCGCAGACCTCTTCGGGGCGGACGGCGCGGCCAGCGGCCGTCGCCGTCTCCCCCTGCTGCAGCTTTTTCCAGTCCCGCACCGGCACACCCAGCGCCCGGGCCTTGTCCGGGTCGAACCGCCCGGCCCGGGGCAGGGTGAAGGCATACCCCTGGCTGGGCACCCGATGCCGGGTGGGGACGGCGTGGAGCTCGGCCCCGCCCTCGAACCAGAGGCCGTCGGGGCCGATCTCGGTGGGGACCACCTGGTAGGGCAGCGGCCCCGCCAGCAGCCGCATGACGGCCCAGAAATTGTCCAGCCCCTTGGGGCCGGTCAGCAGCAGGGGCCTTGTCCGGCCCTGGCAGGCGATGGTCTGCAGCAGCCCCGGCAGCCCGAAGATGTGATCCCCGTGGTAGTGGGTC
>CAZEIG010000042.1:0-12574 GCA_964511805.1 uncultured Faecalibacterium sp. | reverse complement strand
GCCCTGCTACCTGCCCTGGAAGAACGGTCTGTACAAGACCGACGCCCTCTTTGTCGTCTACCCCAGCCAGCGGGGCGGCTGGAGCGCCCAGTGCGTCACCGACCACCGGACCAAAAAGCCCAAGCTCCCCTTCCCGGCCGGCTGGGCCGGCCAGCCCCAGGAGGTCATCGAGGCACGCAGCGGGCTGGAGGGGATCAGTTTCTGCCACGCAAGCCGCTTTTTGATCACTGCCAAGGATAAGCAGACTGCAGTGGCGGCCTGCCGGCTGGTCCTGAAAAACAATGGCCGGCTGTGAACCGTTTGCCCCCGCCTATGTCTACATGGTCCGCTGCGGGGGCGGACAGCTCTACACCGGCTGGACCACCGACCCCGCCGCTCGCCTCCACGCCCACAAGACGGGGCAGGGCGCCCGGGTTACACGGGCCTTCCACGCCCAGAGCCTGGCCTATCTGGAGCCATGCGGCGACAAGGGGGCAGCCCTTCGGCGGGAGGCGGCCCTGAAAAAGCTGCCCAAGGCCGGGAAAGAGGCTCTCTGCGCGGCCTGGGCCGAAAACGCCCGTCCCCGGCTGTCGGTGGCGACCCGGGCCGACGCAGCCGAGATCCTGCAGATCTACAACTGGTATGTGGTCAACCGGATCGCCACCCTCCAGATCACCCCCTCCACCCTGGCGGAGTATGAGGCGTGGGTGGACGACACCCTGGCCCGCGCGCCGCTGCTGCTGGCCCGGGACGGCGCCGGGCGGCTGCTGGGCTATGCCTGCGCCCACCGCTACCACCCGCGGGAGGCCTTTGCCTGGGACGTCGAGAGCACCATCTACTGCGCCCCCGACGCCTGCTCGGTGGGGGCGGGGGCGGCCCTCTACGGGGCGCTGCTCGAGCTGCTGCGGATGCAGGGCTATTGGAACGTCTACGCCCTCCTGGCCGACCCCAACCCGGCCAGCGAGCGCTTCCATGAAAAATTCGGCTTTGCCTGTGTGGGCCGCCAGCCGCACACGGGGTATAAGCTGGGGCACTGGGTTGGCCTGTCCACCTGGTGGCTGCCCCTGCGGAAGGGGAACGCGGCCCCCGGGCCGGTCCGCCTCCAGCTGGAAGCGGACGAGATCCGGCGGGTGCTGGACAAGTACGGCCCCGCTTCCTCCCGATAAAAACAGCAAAACGGCCTTTGCCCTGTCGGAGAAGGTGGGCAAAAGCCGTTTTGCTTTGTGCATCTGGTAAAAGGAAAGAAAAAGAAGAAGGAGAACGCCTGCACATCTGCGCCCTTGTGGCAGGTGCGCCTCACATTTCGGGGAGCCCTCTATTCTCTCCGAAGATGCCGTGCAGGATGAGCGGGGAAAACAAAAGGCGCTGACAGTTTCATTTCTGTCAGCGCCTTTGCTTTCGACAATTGAAGTATAGCTCTGTTTGTATGAAATGTCAAGAAGCAAATCGCGCTTTTGTTGCATTTCACAGAGCTGTCAAAAAGAGGTGGTTCTTTTTTGGCAAAATGACGGGCCTGCGGCGGGTTTACGGCTCGGAGTTGTCCTTCGGGTCCTGCCCGGCGGGGCCGTGTTCGGGGGCGGCAGGCTCCTGAACCTGCCGCCAGGGCCAGACGAACCGGCGGGCCTGCTGCTTGCGCTGGCGGGCCAGGAAGGCCTCGTCCTGCATGGCCTCGGCGTGTTCGGCCCGGGCCGAGCGCATCTCCACCCGCAGCAGGATGTTCATCAGCGCGCGGGAGACAAAGGTGGCCACCAGCAGCAGGACGGTGTCGAGGGTGGGCAGCAGGATGGTCTTGGAGACCTCGGCCGCCATCAGGAACTCCAGTGCGGTGACCAGGCCGGCGCTCATTTCCAGGTGGTAGTCGAAGTTGTCATGGAAGAGCATCACCCGCACATAGTGGTAGGTGGTCCTGAGCAGGCTGACCACAATGATGAACAGGCCGATCAGCTCGGCCATGCTGGCGATGAGGGGGACGGCCAGCTCCAGGGCTGCCTCCATCCCGCCCGTCAGACCTTCGAGGAAATGCAGCATGGTACCCGGTCATCCTTTCTCGGCTTGGCGAAAGCTCAGTCCAGCAGGCTCTTGACGTAGGCGGCCAGGGCCTCGTCCTTGCAGGCGGGGAAGAACAGCTCGCTGAAGTGCTCGCCTGCGACGGCGCCCTTGACCAGGTCCTGGTCGATGCTCTGCAGGCACTCGATCAGCGGCTTGAAGGTGGCGGCGCGGACGCCGTCCAGGATCTTCTTGTTCCGCTGCTCGGGCTCACGGCGCTCCTTGGGGTAGCCCTGGCCGTGGCCGAAGCCGAACAGCTTCTCGAAGATGTACTCCAGGTTGAGCTCGCCGCCCCAGCCAAAGCCCTTGGCAAAGGGGATGGCCACGGCATTGCCGTCGTTGACGTGGGCGAAGGTATAGGCGTCCACGGGGTCCTCGACATGGCCGCAGATGACGCCGGGGAAGCTGTTCAGGGCCAGCATGGCGCCCTCGTCGGTGCCGCAGCCGGTGACGACATAGTCGGCGGCGCCGCTGTTGAGCAGGATGGCGGCCAGGATGCCGTTCTGGACGTAGGTGAGCTGGGCGGCATCATCGGCGGCGTACATACCGTAATTGACCACCTCGTGGCCCATCGGCTCGACGGCCTTCTTGAGGGCGGCCTCGATGATGCCGTTCTTGGCGGCCTGGCTGTTTTCGTTGATGAGTGCGATCTTCATAAAGAGGTATCCTCCATTTCTTTCGGCCGCCTGCGGCGCAGGCCGGAGCGGCTTATGGCATTGGTTAAAATAAAGTGTACCTATTTTACAGGGGAAAGTCAATGTTATGGGCAAAAAATGCCGCTGCGGATGCGACGCAGCGGCGAAGTGACGGTTCTGCTTTTTGAAACTCAGCTGAACAGGCGAACCAGCGCGTTGAACAGGCTGCCCAGGTTGAAGCTGGCGCTCCAGTTGCCGTAATCGGTGGACTGGGTGGTGTCCACGTTGATGTGCTGGACCGAGCCGCTGCCGCTGGTGCTGACGGTGGCGTCGGTGTTGGTGTGGTTGCTGCCGGAGCCGAAGTTGATCCGGAAACCGCTCAGGATGTAGGAGATAAAGGAGAGGATGCTGCCACCGCCGTTGATGGTGGACAGGCTCTCTTCCTCGATCGAAGCGTAGTGGGCGGGCATATGCAGGCCGGTGTGTTTCATAAAGACATTCCTCCTCATTGACAATGCGCCACAAAAGCAGAAACAGCGCCGTTTCTTCAATAGAAAAAATAAAAAGCAATGCATAAAAACCAGCTCGATTTTTGTGCAAAAAGCAAATCCCCCGCCGGTGTAGCACCGGCAGAAAAGGGGGCGGGATGTCTAAAAAAAGACGTAACAAATGAAAAATGTTGGGCATTGATTGACAGGCCGCCCCGCCCTGTGATAAAATCAAATTATACCCAGACGTATGCCGGGGCGGCTTTCCGGCGCTGTAAAGCCCGGTGAGGCCGGCGTATCAAAACGTTGAAGGAGGACATCCTATGTCTTGCAAAATATCCCGCAGAAATTTTATGAGGTGCGTCGGCATCGGGACACTGGCACTGGCATCGGCCAGCCTTTTGGGCGGCTGCACCCGCTTTGACGCCGAATACGGGATGAACGAAGTGGTCAGCTGGGGTGACGGGACCTTTACCATGGCCATCACGCAGGCCTATCTGATCACCGCCAGCAGCCACAGCGATATGGCTGTAGACTACCAGCTCTACACCGACGACGGCCAGCGGTACGTCTACCTCCTCCTTGAGCTGGAGAACGGCACCGGCGAGGACATCGTCCTCTACAAGCGCCGGGGGATCACTCTCTTCTCGCGGGAGTACACCGACGAGGTCATCCGGGAGTACTTCTATGTGATGGAAGAGGACGACGAACAGAAGAGCACCTACCCCAACGCCAACCAGATGGTGGACGCGCCCACGGTCCTGTGGGCCTACAACAACGGGATGTACCTGAACGACGGCAATTTCGGCGTCGTCTGCTACACCGGCTTGGCCGGCGAGCCCCGGGAGGAGACCACCTACGCCAAGATCCCCCAGGGCAAGTCTTACATCACCTGCATCGGGCAGATCACCGAGAACCTCCAGACTTTCCGGCTGGTCTACCGCCGGTCCAACAAAGAGGTCAACTTTGTCCTGTCCGTGTCGGATTTTACCTGAGATATCTTTAGGACCAATGAAAAGCTGCCGCAAGTCAACCGCTTGCGGCAGCTTTTTTATGGGTCTTTTTCTTTGCCGTTTTGGCTGCCGGGCCGGTCCTTCCGGCGGAGTAGCTCGTGCAGCGCGTCGAGGGAGAGATGCCGCCGGCCATGGCGCATCCGGGGGAAGGCCTTCAGCAGACGGCCCGCCCCGAACAGGGCGCTGTGCCTGACCTGGGCCTGCAGCTGGGCCTGAATCTCCTCCGAGCGGGCTTCCAGCTCGGCCTGCAGCTTCTCCAGCTGGAGGAGCCGGGCGGCGCGGTCGGCAGCCTCCTCGATCTTCCCGGCGGCGGCCAGCCGGGCCAGCTCGCCGCTGCGGCGGGCCGCGTCGATGGCCTCGTCCGCCTTGGCACGGGCCGCCCGGGTGACCCGGCGCATCTCCTGCGGGGAGAGCTTCTCCCCGGCGGTCCGCAGTTCGGCACCGGCCAGCTTGATCTGCAGCCGGCCCTCGTCCAGCTTCTGGTCGGCGTCCATGGCGGTGGTGCCGATCAGGCCGGTCATGGCGTCGCTGACCTCGTGGATGCCGTCGGCGATCCGCTCCAGGGTCTCCAGCTCGTCGGCCAGGCCGGCGGCCATGAAGGCGGTGACGACAAGGTCGGCCGCAAAGACCAGGTAGAGGACCGCCAGGATGACCCACCCGGCCGTCGTGGGGACGATCCCCACCAGGGCGGCGATGGTGGGGTGGACCAGCTTCATGATAAAGACGCTCCCCAGCCCCCAGTAGACAAAGAATTCCAGGCAAATGTAGCCGCCGAGGTTGAAGGGCTTGTCGGTGTAGTCCCACCAGCGGGTGTGGTAGACCTTATAGAGCAGCCAGCCGCCGAACAGCTCAATAGCGGTGGGGACGATGATCCCGCCGATGAAGAGAAGGAGATTGTTGTCCGGCACCGGCATCAGTAAAAAGAGGAGGGCCAGCATCCCGAAGCCATAGATGGGGCAGACCGGCCCGTTCAAAAAGCCGCGGTTGGTTAGCCTGCCGGTGGTGATGGCCGCATAGGCCACCTCGACGCACCAGCCGAGGAAGGAGTAGATCAGGAAGCAAGCCGTGATCTGGTAGAAGGTGAATCCGAACAGCATGGCGCGCACCTCCTTCCCTTTACTCGGCGGCGTCCGGCTCGTCGGGCTGGCCGCGGCGCTTGGGCTCTACCCAGGTGACGCTCTCGTCGCCGGGCAGCTTGCAGGCGATGAGGGCCTTGATCTTGATCCCCATCTCGGTGAACATCCCCTCGTGCTCGGTGCGGATGTTCCAAACCGGTTCGTTGTCGTGGAGGTCGGCGGTCTGCCAGGTGATCTCGTACCCCGCCGCCGGGAAATAGCCCAGGCTGTCCCGGAAGAGGTCATCGTCGTCGGTCTTGAAGTAGATCTCGCCGCCGTCCAGCAGGAAGGCCCGGTACTGGATCAGCTGGCGGGGATGGGTCAGCCGGTGCTTGTTGGAGGAGGCGTTCTTGCTCCAGGGGTTGCAGAAGTTGATGTAGATCCGGCTGACGGTGTCGGCGGGGGTCATGATGTTCCGGATCCGCTCGATGTCGGCGCTGAGGATCCGGACGTTGTCGATGGGGCGGCCGGCCGCGGCGTAGGCGGCCTCGATCTTCCGCTTGGCCAGGATCAGGACCTTGTCGGTGATGTCGATGCCGAGGTAGTTGTTCTCGGGGTGAGCCACGGCCAGCCGGGAGATGAAGCCCCCCTTGCCGCAGCCCAGCTCGAGGACCATCGGCTGCCGGGGGCGGGGGAACTGGTCGTGCCACTGGCCCTGCAGGTGGTAGGGGTCGTGGATGTGGAAGTCGGCGGCGAGCAATTCGGCCCGCGCGTAGGGCTTGAAACGCATACGCATAGATCTGGTACTCCTTGTCGTTATTCGATGGGCCAGCCGGCGGCTTCCAGCAAAAAGCGGGCCACAGCCTCGGGGGCGGCGGCACAGCTGCCCTGGCAGATGCCGGGCTTGCCGCCGCCGCGGCCATGACAGGCGGCGTTCAGGGCCCGGGTCAGGGGGCGGACGTCCCCCTCCCGGCGGGCCAGGCAATAGCCGCAGCCCTTTTCGGTGGGGGTCAGGGCGGCGCAGAGGCCGGCGGTGGCCTCGGTCATCCGGACGGCCAGCCGGTGCAGCCCGTCGGGGTCGAGGCCGGGGACCACCCGGATGGCGTCCGCTTCGGGGCCCACCGCCCCGGCCAGGGCGTCGAAGAGCTGGCCGCAGAGGCCGTACTGGGCGTATTTGAGGGCGGTCAGCTCGGCGTGGACCCGGCGGACGGCGTTGGCGGTCTCGGCGGGCTTGGCGCTCAGCTCGGCCACAATCTCCCCTTGGCGGGCCTGCATGGCCTGCATCTCGGCCAGGGCCCGCCCGCCGCAGAGGACCGACAGCCGCATCCCGCCTTTGTAGTGCTCGGCGGCGACGATCTTGATGAGGCCCACCTGGCCGGTGGTGGCGGTGTGGGTGCCGCAGCAGGCGCAGGCGTCCGCCCCGGGGATGGTGACGATCCGCACCTGGCCGGCGATCTCCTTCTTGCTGCGGTAGGTCATGCGGGCCAGCTCTTCGGGGGCGGGGTAGCTGATCTGGACTGGCAGGTCCTGCCAGACAAAGCCGTTGGCCTCGGTCTCGGCCTGGCGGAGCCCCTCGGGGCTGATGGGGACGCTGGTGTCCATCCGGACCGACTCGCTGCCGATGTGGAAGCCGACGTTCTCGGCCCCGAACAGCCGGTGGAGGGTCCCCGAAAGGATGTGCTCGCCGGTGTGCTGCTGCATCTTGTCGAACCGCCAGGCCCAGTCGATCTGTTGGCGGACCTCGGCACCGGGGAGGGCGGCCGGAGGCAGGGCATCGACAGTGTGCCAGATGCCCCCCTCTTTCTCGTGGACGTCGGTGACGGCGAGGGCGGTCCCGTCGGGCAGGGTCAGGGCGCCGCGGTCGGCGGGCTGGCCGCCGCCTTCGGGGTAAAAGACGGTCCCCGAAAGGGCGACCCGTCCCCCGCCCCCCGCCAACGGTTCGGCGGCTGTGATCCGGGCGGACGCCTCGGTCCGGTAGGCGTCGGCCTCGTAGAAACGTTCGGTGTGCTGCATGGTATATACCTCAACCTGCTTTCGCAATCCGTCCAGCCGGACGACATGTGCATCCGGCTGGACACAGAAAGAATTCCACTTGAAACCTTCTTAGTATACCACGTTTTTTGCCTGTGGAAAATAGCCGCCGGATGTGTTATCATAAGAAATAGATTTGCGCCCGGTAACATGACGCTAAAAGAGAGGAACGGAATATGCGTGAAAGTGGAATTTTGATGCCGGTGTCCAGCCTGCCCGGCCCCTATGGGATCGGCTGCTTCGGGGCGGAAGCGCTCAAGTTTGTGGACTTCCTGGCGGCGGCGGGCCAGAGCATCTGGCAGATCCTCCCCCTCAGCCCCACCGGCTACGGGGACAGCCCTTACCAGAGCTGCTCGGCCTTCGCAGGCAACCCCTATTTCATCGACTTGGAGGCCCTGCGGCAGGAAGGGCTGCTGACGGCCGCCCAGCTCGAAGAGGCGGCGTTTGGGGAGGACCCCTGTACGGTGGATTACGGCGCGCTGTACACTGGCCGGTACCTGCTGCTGCGGGCCGCCTATGCGGCATGGCGGGACGGCTGCGCGGGGAAGTACGACTGCAAGATGTACTATCCCGACGACTACTACGCCTTCACCCTGTCCAATGAGGACTGGCTGGACGACTACGCCCTCTACATGGCCATCAAGGCGGAGCAGAAGATGAAGCCCTGGACCGAGTGGCCCAGAGAGTACCGCCTGCGGGACGCCGCCGCCCTGACCCGCTACGCGGCCGAAAACGAGGAGGAGATCGGCTTCTGGAAGTTCCTCCAGTACATCTTCAACAAGCAGTGGCGGGCCGTCAAGGCGTATGCCAACGAAAAAGGGCTCAAGATTTTGGGCGATATGCCCATCTATGTCTCGGCCGACTCGGTCGACTCCTGGGTGGGCGGCGAGCTGTTCGAGCTGGACGCCGAGGGCGGTTTCGCCCGGGTGGCGGGTTGCCCGCCCGACTACTTTGCGGCGGACGGCCAGCTCTGGGGCAACCCGCTGTATGACTGGGCTTACCACCGCCGCACCGGCTTCGCCTGGTGGATCCGGCGGATGCGCCACGCCACCGGCATCTACGACCTGGTGCGGATCGACCACTTCCGGGGCTTTGACACCTATTGGGCCATCCCGGCGGGCAGCGCCACGGCCAAAACCGGCAAGTGGGAGAAGGGCCCCGGGATGGAACTCTTCCGCGCCCTGGAGGGGACCCTGGGGGACGATTTGCCCATCATCGCCGAGGACCTGGGCGAGCTGACCGACAGCGTCCGGCAGTTGCTGGCCAACAGCGGCTTTCCGGGGATGAAGGTGCTGCAGTTTGCCTTCACCGGCGGGGACAACGAATACCTGCCCCACAACCACATCCGGAACTGCGTGGTCTATCCCGGCACCCACGACAACACCACCCTGACCGACTGGTGGGAGAACAGCGCCACCAAGACGGAAAAGCTGAACGCCGCGGCCTACCTCCACATGACCCACGCCTGCAAGCCGACGGCCGCCCAGGTGGAGGTCCTCAAGACGTCGGTCGCCCGCCAGGCGCTGATCCGGGCGGCGCTGTCCTCCCCGGCCGAACGGGCCATCATCCCGATGTACGACTGGCTGGGCCTGGGGGCTGAGGCCCACCTGAACACCCCGGGCCGCCTGGGCGGCAACTGGGCATGGCGGGCCAAGGCAGGCTTTGGGACGGCGGCCCTGGCGGAGGAAATCCGGCAGGAGTGCGAGGTGTGCTGCCGCACCCGGGCAAATCTTTTGGCAGAATGACAAAAATTTGCCATTTTACCGGAAAGTTACCGCTGCCGCTGGAAAAACTGCGGATATCGTGCTATAATCTATCTACTGTAGTTATTTAGACAAGCTGGCGGGCAAATGGCCCGCCGGGCCGAGGGAATGATGCAGCCGCTTCGGGCGCGGCTGAGAGGGTAAACGCGCCAGGGCTTGCCCCTGTTTGCAGGGGGCACGGCGCACAGCGGAGGAACAGCTTATGGAAAAAGGATGTACTGAACAGGATCTGCGCAGCCTGACCGGGCTGTTGCGGGCCGTCTTTGAGGACGTCAGCATGGTGGAGCTTCCGCAGGAGCAGGCCGACCACTGGCAGGATGACGCCATGCAGGTGAGCTATGAGCAGGGGGGCGGCCAGGTGAGCTGTGTGCTCCGCCGCCGCATCCAGGTGGACGGGCGGTATTATGGCATCCAGATGAGCGCGCCGCTGGCCGGCAATACCCTGCCCGAGGACCGGATGACCGAGCGTGAGCGGGAGCTGGTGCGGGAGGACATGAACCATGACTTCCTGACCGGGGCGTACAACCGCCGCTACATCGAAACCATTTTCTGCGCTGGAAGCCTTCGTCCGGGCGAGCAGGCCGCAGTGGCCCTGATCTCGCTGGACAAGGCCGACCAGTTCCGCTATGAGTACGGCCAGCCGGCGCTGGATCAGATCATCTGCACCATGGCCAACCAGTGGGTAAAGCACTACGACAACCCTCACAACCGGATTGTCTGCCGGCTGCACGACGGCGTTTTCCTGATCGCCTGCCGGGGGATGACCGCCCCAGAGCTGGAGGATGAGGTCCGCGACTACTATGCCGGGATGCCCTGCGAGTGCGTGGCCGGCGTCGGGATGATGAACCGGGTCTCCTTCACCCTCTCTATCGGGGTGGCGGGCACCGCTGAGCTGGCCGACGGCCAGCTCAGCTGGGAAAACCTCTACCGCCTCTGCGACGGGCGGCTGCACACCGCCATCACCGCCGGCGGCAACCGGATCTGCGGCAGGGACGCGTCCCAGGACGAATAAGACTGCAGCCGAATAAAAGCCTCCTTTTCGCTCACACTAAGGGCAGAAGGAGGCTTTTTTGTATGGAACAGCAGAAAAACGACAACCTCAATATGCTGGAAGCCGTCGTCCAGAACACCGAGATGGGGAAGAACACTCTGGCCCAGATCCTCCCCATGACCGAGGACGCCCGCTTCCGGGCCGAGCTGATCCGGGAGCGGAACGGCTACCAGGAGATCAGCCAGGAGGCTCACGCCGGGATCGACGCGTGCGGCGGCCAGGCCCAGGGGCAGTCCGCCTTTGCCAAGATCAACACCAAAATGGGGATCAGCATGAAGACCCTGACCGACAAATCCACCCGCAATCTGGCCGAGATGCTGTCAGAGGGCAGCAGTCAGGGGGTGATGGACTGCATCAAGTGCCAGAAGGACTATCCCAACGCAGCCCCCGGCACCAAACGGCTGATGCAGCGGCTGCAGGACTTTCAGGAGGACAATCGGCTCAAGCTGGAACATTTTTTGTAAAAACAGAACGGACCAAAAAAGTCCCGCCCGGACGACAAGCGCGTACGGGGCGGGACGCCTCCAGGGAAATTTTCAAGCGAGAGTGTGCGAGCCGCAGGCGAGTGCGCGGTTCGATTGAAAATTTTGTCCCCAGAGGGCAGCTGTGTTGAGCGCGTCCAGTGGACGAAACAGCGAAAACACGGCTGGCGCGGCGCTTCGGCTTTTGCAAACGGGTATTGTCCCACGCCGCAAAAACCGGCTAAGCGCGAGAGGAATAGTAGGGGGGAAGGAATTTTTGTCCCGCGTATGCGGGCAGAAATGGGTTCCCCCAAAGCGGGCCGCGCAAGCGACACGCTGAAGCGCCGTCTCTCCCGCACGGGAGGGGCGGCGCTGTCTGTTTAGAGGGATTCGACCATCGCGGCGACGATTTTGGTGGCGGTGGCGACGTATTCGGCGATGCTGAACTTTTTGACCACCAGTATCTCGTGGCCGTCCTCGTCGGCGTTGTCGCTCATGGCCCGGAGGATGACTGCGGGGACGCCGTTCTTGGCGGCGATCTGGCTGACGGCGGCCCCCTCCATCTCGACGCAATCGGGGGCGCACTTGGCCTCGATGGCCGCCTTGGAGGCGCTGTCCCCGATGAAGAGGTCGCCGGTGGCGATCTTCCCTACGATGTACTTGACGCCTGCGGCGGCGCAGGCGGCCTCGGCGGCGGCGATCAGTTCAGGGTCGCCGGGGTATTCGGTCAGGTAAGGGGGGTTCTGATTGAGCATATCCAGCTGGGTGTCGTGGTAGAGGACGATGCCGCCGATCACCACGTCCCCGATCCCGATCTTGGTGGTCATGTTCCCGGCGATGCCCGAGAAGATGATCCGATCGGCGCCGTATCTGGTGATGAGGACCTGGGTGGTGGCGGCGGCGTTAGCTTTCCCCATCCCGGCGCAGCAGACAACCACCTGCCGCCCGGCCAGGCTGCCGCAGTGGTAGCTGACCCCGCCGTACTCTTCAACGGTGACGCCGGTCAGGCGGGCGCAGAGCTGGTCCACCTCGTCGGGCATGGCGCCCATGATGCCGATGACCATTCGTCCCACCTCCTTACACATTGAACAGGAACTCGATGACGTCCCCGCTCTGCACGACGTATTCTTTCCCCTCGGTCCGCTGCAGGCCCTTGGACTTGACGGCGGCGTAGTCGAAGCCGTTGGCCTCCAGGTCGGCGTAGCTGATGACGCTGGCCCGGATGAAGCCACGCTCGAAGTCGCTGTGGATCTTGCCGGCGGCCTGGGGGGCCTTGGTGCCCTTCCGAATGGTCCAGGCGCGGCACTCTTTCTTCCCGTCGGTTAGGAAGGAGATGAGGCCCAGCAGGTCGTAGCTGGCGGTGATGAGGTTGTCCAGGCCGCTGGACTGAATCCCCATCTCGGCCAGGAAAGCCTTCTTCTCTTCGGGGGTGTACTCGGCGATGTCCTCCTCGGTGCGGGCGCAGATGGGGATGACCTTGTCCCCCTCGGCAGCGGCCCGCTCGGCCACCAGCGGGACGTAGCGGTTATTCTCGATCCCCTCCATCAGATCGTCTTCGCCCACGTTGCAGGCGTAGAGGACCGGCTTTGCACTCAGCAGCCCCATCTCCCGCTGGATGGCCTGACGGGCGGGGTCCTCCCAGTCGAAGCTGCGTGCCGGCTTGCCCTCGGACAGGTGGGCGGCCAGCTCTTCCAGCCAGGCGGCTTCGGCGGCGGCACCCTTGTTGTTGCCGCTCTTGGCGGCCTTGGCCATCCGGCCGGCGCGGTTTTGGACCACCTCCAGGTCGGAGAGGATCAGCTCGTAGTCGATGACGTCGATGTCCGAGATGGGGTTCACTGCCTCGGCCTTGGTGACGTCCTCCACCACATGGATGATGTTGTCATCGTCGAAGCAGCGGACCACATGGACCAGGGCGTCGCACTCCCGGATGTGGCCCAGGAACTTGTTGCCCAGGCCCGCGCCCTGGGACGCGCCCTTGACCAGGCCCGCGATGTCGATGAACTCGACGATGGCAGGGGTCTTCTTGTTGTTCTGCCAGACCTCGGCCAGTTT
>CAZEIG010000041.1:0-12790 GCA_964511805.1 uncultured Faecalibacterium sp. | reverse complement strand
CAGATACACTGGTCCATCAGGGACTTGATCTCGTCCCGGGTCAGCAGGCGGACGTAAAAGACGTTCTGGGGGTAGTCGGCGGCCAGGGCCCTGACCTCGGCCAGCAGCCGCTTGTCCGCCCCCTTGCCCACAAAGAGGAAGGCCGCCCTGGCCCGGACCTCGTCGGGCAGCAGCCGGATGGCCCGCACCAGGATGTCCTGGCCCTTCCGCATCTCGAAGGCACCGACGCTGACAAAGAGGGGCCGCCCACCGGTGTAGCTGATGTCGTAGACCGGAAAGGTCTCCTGGGCGTAGTCGGGCAGGCCGTAGATCAGCTGGCGGATCTCAAAGTTGGGGCGGTGGGCGTGCATGGCTGCGGTGGCGTGGCTGCCCACCGCGCAGACCCGGATGTTGGACTCCAGGGTCTTGGGGATGAGGTGGGAGATATAGCCGTAGCCCACAAAGGCGTCGTGGAGCCACCAGAGGACCGGCACCGGCGCACCGTTCAGGGCGCGGATGGCCTTGACCTCGACGATGGTGTTGGCCACCACCAGGTCGGCCGCGGTGGCCAGCCCCCAGAGCAGGGAGCTGTTGACACAGTCGGGGTGGGTGACGACGGTGGCCCCGGCCTCCACAAAGAGGGGGAGGGAGCCGCCGTCCCCCGGCCCCATGACGGCCACCTCATAGCCCATCTGCTGCAGCACCGGCACCGCGCTGATCAGCACGATGGGGGCGCCGGTCATGTCCAGCACATGGCTGAGCAGAAGGGCGCACTTGCCGCCGGTGGAAAAGAGATCCGCCGCGTCGGGCTGGCGGCGGTAGCGGGCCAGGGCCTGGGGGATGTGGCAGGGGCGTTCAGCCAGCCGGATGGCAAGGGTAAGCAGAGCGGCGGGGTCGTCGGGGTCCCGGGCGGCGGCGCGGCAGCGGAGCAGCAGCCCCCGGGAGAGCACTGCCAGCTTGCAGCCCTGGGGCCGGGCGGCGGCGCGGTAGACAAGGGTATCCCCATCAAAGCCAAAGACGGCGTCACAGAAGGCGAAGTCGGCCCCGCCCTGCAGGGCAGCCGCAAAGTAGGAGAGGGTGGTGCTCAGGCATTCCACATCCTCGGCCACCAGGACCACGCCGTCCAGCCCTTGGGGCAGCGGGGCGTCCAGGCTGTGGAGCAGGCGGAACTTCCGGTGAAGCTGCAGCTCCATGCTGTGGGCCAGCGCCCTGCAGCGCCCCGGCGCATAGACGGCCAGCCAGGTGCGCTGGGTTTCCTGGTAGGACTGGCTGGTCAGCTGGAACTGCTGGAATTGACTGTAACTGGAATACATAACGTACCTCGTGGAACATCCGGTCATTTTTTACCCAAAAGCGCCCGCAGGGGGGCGGTGATCTTCCAGCAGGCGCTGGACAGGACCGCTTCGTAAGAGAGGCGGAAGTGCTCCTTTTCGGCCGTGACAGCCGCCAGCTGCTCTTCCAGATGGGCGGCCCGGCGCTCCTGCCCGGCAAGCTGCTCGCCGTAGTTCTGGGCCAGGGCCCGCTGCTCCTCGGCGGCAGCGGCCGAGGCCGCCGCCTTCTCCTGGCTCAGCTCGATGCCCCGGCGCATGGCGTAAAAGACGGTATCGTCGGCCCCCAGCTGGAGCGGGTAGTAGGTGTAGGAGACCGCCAGGCGGGTGCCGGCCGGCAGGCCGTCGGGGCAGTCCAGGTAGAACTGGGGGTCAAAGTTCAAAAAGAGGACCCGGTCCCCGTCCAGCGGCAGGGCCGCGGCGGGCCGGACGGTCAGCCGCTCGTCCGACAAGGCCAGCCCCGCCACATAGCAGGGCAGCTCGCCGGGGTCCAGCCGGATGGCCTTGGCCTCCCGCGGCAGCTCAAAGACGGCCGAAACGGTGTGGTTGGAAGGGGCATAGGCCGACACCGGCGCGGCAAAGGTGTTCTGCTCCGAAAAGCCCAGCCCCGCGTCAAAGTAGAGGGTCAGGCGGAACAGGGTCATGTTGTCGTAGGTTTCGTGCTCTTCCAGCGCGGCAAGCTGCTGCTCCAGCGCAAGGCACCGCTGCGCCAGCTTGGATACGCCCTGATCCGAAAGGGAGAGCTGTTCTTCCAGCTCAGCGATCCTTGCCTTTGCCTGGGCCTCGGGGGTCTGCTTGGTTACAGGGGCCATTCTATTCACCTCATATCCGTATTCTGCCCGGGCCGGCGGGCCGGGAATCATCCTGTGGAAAAAGCCGCAGACAGGCCACCGGCGGGGCGTTGCAATGTACGTCACATAAAAAGGCGGCAGGGACAAGGGCCCCTGCCGCACAAACAGTCAGGAACGTGGGTCCTGAGACAAAACCGGTCAATGACGGGCTACATAGCGCTGGACGCGGGCGCGGCGGCGTTCCAGCCGCGCCTTTTTGGTCCGCGGCGGGACGATCCGCTTGCGGAGTTCCAGCAGCAGGCAGACCAGCACGATGAAACAGCACCGCAGCGCGTACTGGGTCAGCAGCCCAACGATGGGATTGGCGGTGAAGTAGGCCGCAAAGAGGTACCAGGGCACTGCGATCAGCTCGACGGTGTGGACGCAGAAGATGTTCAGCGAGCGGCGGCCGATCCCCTCCAGCGCATGGGTCAGGGCGTTCTCACAGCGGGCGCTCAGCCGGACAAAGAGGAAGACGATCCACAGCCCGATGACCCCGTTGACAAAGATGCTGACCGGGCCCAGCGCCCACTCGCCCATCGACATATTGTCGGTGGTGCCGGTCAACAGGGCGCCTGCGGCCGAAACCACCATGCAGACGATGGCGGCCAGGGAGAGTCGGCGCAGCCGGGGCTGGTCGAACCAGCGGCGCTTCTTGGCGATGTGGCCGAGATAGAGGTAGGGCACGACGGTCATACCCTGGGACAGGCAGAAGGGCAGCTCCCACACAAGGCAGGTGCCCCAGCCCAGAATGGCGGTGAAAGCCACCGCGTAGGGTATGTACTTCTCGGGGAAGGCGTTGAACAGGACGTCCAGGATGATCCATCCCACCGCCATGGTCAACAGGTACCACATCGGCCCGCAGGAGAAGATGCTCAGCCCGAAATAGGTGGAGGTGTGGGGCAGGCCCAGCAGAAAGCCGGCCAGCACCTTTTCACTTTCGGCCACGGCCACCGGCCAGGAGCCGAAGTAGTGGTGATGCAGGATGAGATGCAGCCCCGCCGTGGCCAGCGCCGTATAAAGGAAGGGCGGCAGGATGCCCTTGAGCTGCTGCTGGACGCATTTGCCAAGCGACCGCTTCCGGAAACCATAGCCGCTGGCTATGTAGAAGGCGGACATCAGGGCCTCGCGGTAGATAAAGAGCAGAAAGCTGGACACCGACAGCCCACTGCCCAGGTCGATGGAATAATTTTCGGCCGTGTGGACGAAGATGACGGTCGCCATCCCGATGCCCTTGAACAGGTCGAACATGCCCAGGGAGCTGACGGTGCGCGTTTTGGTTCCTTTCATCAAAGGGGTCCTCCTCGCAAAAAACGCAGTCCTTCCGGCAGGCCCGGCAAAAGGAAGGAAAGCAGGTTATACGTATCGTACCAGTAGATTATCACTAGATTATAACAAAAAATGTTCAATTCTAGTATAATGCTTTTTCCCCCGGCTGTCAATTTTGAATCGGCTTTTTCTGCCAGTTGAAAAAGGACAGCCGGCGCGGCGGCCTGCCGAAATCCAGTCTAACATAAATTCCGTCCCATCCAAGCGAAAGGAAAGATTTCCCGGCAGGGAAGCGCATCCAGCCGAGGGCGGCTCTGCCGCCGGTTCTGCCCGGCCCCGGCGGGCTTTGGGCATTGACAGCCGGGCGGGAGCGTGGTATTCTGTTGGTAAGACCTGTAATACAGGTATACGCTCAGCTGCGCGGCGGGCCGTTTTGCGGTTGCAATGGGCCCGGCCGTCTTGTATAATGAAAAGAAAAGCCCCACGCGCTGGCGCGGGACAGGACGGGAGGAGAGACAGAAGATGATCTCTACGGTATATCAGCTTGTCAACCACATGGAGGCGGACCAGGCCGACAAGGTCGCCATCCAGTACTACGACGAGGCGAAGGAGGGGGTCGTCAGCATCCGCTACGGCCAGTATGCGGCCGACATCCGCCGGGCGGCGGGGCTGCTGCGCCACCGTCTGCCGGACGTCAAGGGGCGGAAGGTCTGCCTGCTGGCCCGCAGCGGCTACGACTACCTGGTCAACCTCTTTTCGGTCATGCTGGCCGGTGGGGTGCTGGTCCCCCTCAACCTGCAGAAGAACTGGGACGAGATCCGGTATGAGCTGGAGCTGGTGGAGCCCGCCTGCATCATCCACGACGGCGAGTTCGCCGTCCGGGAGCCGACCCTGCAGACCGCCTACGGCGATAAGCTGCTGCCCCTGGACGGCTACAGGACTTCGGACTGGAGCGACCCCTGCGGCGAGTGCGAGGACCGGGACGCCCTCTCGGTCATCCTCTTTACATCCGGCACCACCGGCCGCAGCAAGGGGGTCATGCTGAGTCAGAAGAACCTCTTCGCCCCGATGGACTTCTACTGCCTGCCCTTTGAGGACATCGAGCGGCAGACCGGCTGGGACACCAGCAAGTTCCGCTCCTTCTCGGTGCTGCCAATGTTCCATGTGGCGGCCCTGACCAGCTCCATCTCCTGGGCCATTATGGGGAACACCGTCAACCTCTGCAACGACCTCAAGCATTTCTACCGTGACCTGGCCGCCATGGACAGCGAAGTCATGGCGGTGGTGCCGGTTCTGCTGCAGACCATCCACCGGGATGTCAAGCGGTGCCGCCGCGACCGGCTGGGCAGCCTGAAGGTTCTGACCTGCGGCGCGGCCACCATGGACGCCGAACAGATGTCCGACCTGATGGGTGCCGGCTTCTTCATCTGCCAGATGTACGGCCTGACCGAGACAGTGGGCGACGGCGCCTGGAACAACTCCCAAAGCCTGGCCGACATCCACTCGGTGGGGCTGCAGGACCCCAAGCGGGAGTATAAACTGGACAAGGGCGAGCTCTGCATCCGGGGCGATTCGGTCATGATGGGCTACTACAAAGACCCCGAGGGCACCGTCGAGGTGCTGGACGCCGAGGGCTGGCTCCACACCGGGGACCTGGCCCGGATCGACGAGCGGGGCTATATCTTCCTGACCGGCCGGAAGAAGAACGTCATCATCCTGGCCAGCGGTGAAAACATCAGCCCCGAGGAGCTGGAAGGGCTGCTGAACCAGTGCGGTATCGTCACCGAGAGCCTTGTCCGGGAAGAAAACGGGAAGATCGGCGCCCTGGTCTACTGCGGCGAGGGCGGCCCGGAGAGCGCGGCGGAGAAGGAAGCCGCCGTCCAGGCCTATGTCACCGAACTGAACCGCACCCTGCCCCTTTATAAGCGGATCTCGGCGGTCCACCTGTCGGAGGGGCCGCTGCCCCGGAATGCGGCGGGCAAGCTGCTGCGCTGACGGATAGGGGCGTGAGGAATCATGGGATTTGAACCGCACATGGTGGACACCGTCTACCGGCTGATCATCGAAAACATGGAACAGGTCTATCCGGACCGGCCGGCCCTCCGCTTTCGCGGCGCGGAGGGAGGCATCGAGACAAGGACCTTCCGCACCTATGCGGCCGACATCCGCCGGGCGGCGGGTTACATTGAAGAGACGTTAGGCGGGGCCAAGGGCAGGATGGTCTGCCTGCTGGGGCAGAACAGCTACCCCTACGCCGTCCAGATCCTGGCCCTGCTGGCGGCGGAGGCCGTCCAGGTGCCCCTCAACCAGAACAAGAGCTGGGACGAGCTCTCCTATGAGCTGGAGCTGGTCCAGCCGGACGCCATCCTCTGGGACGGCGGGGATTACCCCTGGCGGGACCAGTTGCTGGCGGCCTGGGGGGAGAAGCTGCTGCCCATCGGTGGTTATGCGGACCGCCCGCTGGCGGCCCTCCACGAGGCCGAGGACCCGAAGGCCCTTTCGATGATCATGTTCACTTCGGGTACCACCGGCCGCAGCAAGGGGGTCATGCTCAGCCAGTGGGCCCTGATGGTCACCGGCCACGACAGCATCTGCAGCTGGGGCCCGATGGTGGAGCGGGCCAGGGAGATGGGAGCGGACGAGGCAACCTTCCAGCTCAACCACTTTTCCACCCTGCCCCTCTTCCACATGGCGGCCTATGCCAACCTCCTCCACTGGCCCCTCTACGGTACCGCCACCAACATGGGGGACGCCCACAGCTTCTACCGGGACCTGGCCGATATGCCCAGCCAGTCGATGGCGGTGGTGCCTGCCATTGCCGAGCTTCTCCACAGGGACATCGTCCGGGACCGGCGGGACCGTCTGGGTCCCCTTTGGATCCTGATGTGCAGCTCGGCCTCTTTCTCAGAGCAGACCCTGCGGGATCTGCGGGACCACGGCATCTTCATCGAGCAGAACTACGGAATGACCGAGACGGGCAGCGGCGGCCTGGTCAACGAGGCGCAGGACGACCGCCACATCGCGACGGCCGGCCACGGCATCCCCTGCATGGAGTATAAACTGGAAGGGGGCGCGCTTTGCATCCGGGGCGAGTGCCTCATGCTGGGCTACTACAAGGACCCGGCCGCCACCGCCGCAGCCGTCGACCCCGAGGGTTGGCTTCACACCGGCGACCTGGCGACGGTGGACGAGGACGGCTACTACACCATCACCGGCCGAAAGAAGAACCTCATCATCCTGGACAGCGGCGAAAACGTCAGCCCCGAAGAGCTGGAGGTCCTGCTCCACCGGTGCGATGCGGTCGACGAGTGTCTGGTCCGGGAGAAGGGGAAGAAGATCTCCGCCTGCATCTACTGCCCGCCCGAACGCCAGGCCGACGTCCGGGACTACATTACAGCCCTCAACCGCACCCTGCCGCTCTACAAGCGGATCGGGGCGATGGAATTCAGCGGCAAGCCCCTGCCTCGAACGGCGGTGGGGAAACTGAAACGGAACTGACCGCGCATACCGCCGCGGCCCAGATGGCAAACTAACCACGACCGGCGGCCTCCGGGCCGGCCGGAACAGGAACAACAGAAAGGAAGTTGCGACTATGAACAGAACCGAGATCATTGCCCAGATCGTTGGCATTTTGGAAGATGTGGCCGAGATCAGTCCCGGTGAGGTCAGCGAGGACAGCGTCCTGATGGATGACCTGGACCTCTCCTCGATGGAGATCCTGACCATTGTGGCCGACCTGGAGGAAACCTTCGGCATCCGCATCCCCGAAAAAGAGCTGCGCAGCTTTGTCACCGTCAGCGATCTGGCCGACTATCTGGCCGCACAGGTGGGCTGACCGATGACAGGACTTCACGACGCTGCCTTTGTTCCCCAGGGGGTCATGTACTTTTACCGGGCCAAGAACGTCTACTGCCGGTATCAGTACGCCCTGCGGGACCCGGTGGATCTCGCCCTGTTGCAGGAGGCGGTGGACGCCGCCCTTGCGGAAGCGGAATACTTCCGTTCAACGATCGTGTGGGAAAAACAGGATGTATACCTTACGGTCAACGACCGGCCCTTCACCGTCTGCCGGGACAGCCGGCTGCGGGCCATGCCCGAGGAGACGGACGGCTATCTCTTCAACGTCTCCTGCGAGGAGGCTACCCTCTATTTCGACTGGTTCCACTTCCTGGCGGACGGGCACGGGGTCTCCCGCTTTCTGACCCGCATCCTGATGGAATACTGCAACCGGCGGTACGGCACCGCCTTCAAGTGCCCGCCCTTGCCCGCGTCCCCGCCCTACGACATGGACGCTCTGCTAGCCCACGACCCGTCGGCTGGAGAGGAGGGCCTGCCCGAGATCGAGCCGGTCCCGGTGGAGGAGGGGACGCTCCGCCGCACCCTGATCCGGCTGGACAAGGAGAGTCTGGTGGCCGCCGCCCTCCGCTGCCAGGTCAAGCCGGTCAGCGCCCTGTTTGGGCTGCTCAGCCTCTCGCTGCGGCCCTGCATCGGGCGTGACCGGGTGGAGTACTGCTACTCCACCGACACCCGCCGGGCAGTGGGCGCCCCCGACGCCTTCTATAACTGCGTGGCCTCCTTCCGCTACGGGGTGGACGCCAGCACAGGCGTCCGGCTGGCCGACATCGCCGCCGGCATCGACGCCGACCTGCGGGCCAACCTCGACCCGGCCCGCCAGCTTGCCCAGATGGCCAAGATGATGGGCTGGGTGGTCCGGGTGGCTGCCCTCAAGGCCCCGATGCGGATCAAGAAGCGTGTCTTCAGCATGGGGGAGAAGATGGGCGACTTCCCGGCGGACTTCTGGATCAGCTACCTGGGGGACCCGCTCGGCCCCGACCGGGACTATCCCCCCGCCCTGCTGGATTACATCCGGGACTTTCAGGTCTGGGTGCCCCCCGACGGCGCGTCGGTGGGTTTCGAGGTGGCCAGCTTCCGGGGACAGCTCATCCTCTGCATCCAGGACAAGCTGGGCCGGGCCGGCCTGCCCGCCGCCCTCTGCGCCGCCATGGCGCAGGAAGGGGTCAAGGTGCTGGAAGTCACCGACATGGGCCCTGCCCTGCCATATCAGGAATAAATACATAAAACGCCCCGCCGGGCCTGCCGTTTTGGCAGGTTTGGCGGGGCGTTCGGCATTCTCAGTGGGTGGCGGGCTCGAGCAGGCGGAGGGTTTTCCGCTCGCAGTCGATCTCGCAGGTCAGCTCCAGCGGGAAACCTCCGGTGGGGTGGCGTGGCCGACGTTGACATTGTAGAAGATGGGCGGGGAAAAACTTTTCTGATTTTGGCAGAAAAATGGGACCCCCGTTCGTATTAGTAGACAGAACGGGCCGTTCAAAAATCCAAAAAGGAGGGAGGCAGGGCAGCAGTGGTATGACAATGCAGGAATTTACATCGATGGTGCGGGAATACCAGGGCCTTGTCTACACGGTCTGCCACCAGTTGGTGCCCGACCCCGAAACGGCCCGGGACCTGGCCCAGGAGACCTTTCTGGCCGCATGGCGGGCCGCCGACCGCTGCCCGGCCGGATACGAAAAGCAGTGGCTGGCCCGGATCGCCGCCAACAAGGCCAAAGACCACCTGCGCAGCGGCTGGGTGCGGAAGATGAGTACCCCCGGTGACGATGTGCTGGCCCTGGCGGGCGCGCCGCCCGACCAGGGGCCTGAGGCGCAGGCTTTGGCCAGCATCGGGGCCGACGCACTGGAGCGGAAGATCCTGGCCCTGCGGGAGCCTTACAAGACCCCCTGCAGGCTCTGCCTGCTGGAAGGCTACACCCTGGCGGAGGCCGTCTGGATGAATTGGGCCGCCTGGAAGCGGCCGAGCACCTGTCCTACTGTGACCGCTGCCCGGACCGGTACACCGTGCTGTTGACCGGCAGTGTGCTGGAAGAGCCGCCGCAGGATCTGACCCGTCCGGTGCGCCGGGCGGTCCTCAGCCGGGTGATGCAGAACGTCTATGGGCGGATGGCGGTGGCCTCGGTGGCGGCGCTGCTGGCGCTGACCATCTGGCGCAGCGGCAACATGGGGCTGCTGCTGGCCCGCAATTCCGCCCTCGAGACCTACCGCCCCGAGGAGATCGCGCCGCCCGCAGCCGATACAGTGCCGAAATCCAACTTCACCGGGCCGGAGCCCGGTGTGACCCAGAAAGCCTATAAGGCCGTGACAGGGCTGTGGAACAGCCTGACCGGCGAGGGCAACTGATACTACGACAGGGAGAGATGAACCATGAAAAAGAACGGTATCCTTACCTTTTGCTTTGCCTTTATCCCCGGGGCGGGGCAGATGTACCAGGGCTATATGAAACGGGGGCTGTCCATCATCGCGATCTGCTGTGCCGGCTTTGTGCTGGCGCCCCTGTTCGGGCTGATGGAGGCCATCGGGTTGTGCATTGTCTGCGTGACCTGGATGTACAGCTTCTTTGACACCTTCAACCTGCGGGCTCAGCTGATGGCCGGCACCGCCCCCGCCGACGACTACCTGGTCCACTTGGGCCACGACGTCACCCTCGAACGGTTGCTCAGCCGCCGCCACAAGCTTCTGGGCTGGGCGCTGGTGGTCGTGGGCGTCTACTCGCTCTACGACGGCCTGCTGATGGACTTCCTGCTGGACCTCTACTGGAGCAGTGACAACAGCTGGCTGGTCCGTGTGCTCTACAACATCATGGACCGTGTGCCCACCGTGGCGGTCTGCTTGGCGCTGATCGGCCTGGGCATCTGGCTGGTGAAGGGCCCCCGGACCAAACAGACGCCCCCCGACCAGATCGAGGAATTCTACGACTATACCGCAAAGGAGGACGACACTCATGACGGACAAGGCGACTGACACCGCCGCCGGGACCATGGGCGCAGCCCCTGACGCCGCCGGCACCCCGCCGAAGGATCAGGCCGCCCCCAAGGCTCTCAAAACCCCGCAGGCCCCCAAAGAAAAAGAACGCCCGGTCCGCCGGGTGGGCAGCTTTACCCTCGGCCTCTGCCTCATCGCGGTGGGCATCTGCTTCCTCTGCTACTACTTCCTGCCCTCCTTCAACTGGCTGCTGGTGGTCAAGGTGGGCGCGCCGCTGGCCCTGGTGGCCCTGGGCGCCGAGGTGCTGATCTGCGCCGCCCGGCCCGGCCGCTGGAAATACGACTTTTTGGCGGTGCTGGGCTGCCTGGCTATCATGGGCTGCGCCTTCTGCCTGACCCTCCTGCCCATCTTCTTCTGGCAGCAGGTGGACCCCGCCCGCCAGAACCAGCTCCGGGCGCTCCGCACAGACTATAAGCGCACCCTCTATGAGAGCCTGCAGGACAGCCTGCCCGATGTCCGGCTGGACGGCATAGACGTCCACATCGACAACGACTTCGGCGTTGACCTGCCCGCCGCCGTCGACGATCTGGACAACGCCGGCATCCACTTCTATGTGGACGTCGATCTCTACGGCCCCTATGGGCCGGTCGAGGACTTCGCTGATGACTGCGCCGCCGTGATGGAGGTCATCAAGGCGCAGGGGCCCCTGCCCGACCGGATCGAATTCCAGTGGGAGAACCCTCAGGAGACCATCAGCATGAGCGTCAGCCTGCGGAACCAGGCCCAGATGGACTGGACCGCCGAGCAGATGGCCGAACAGACCCGCGTCTGGCTGGACAAAAGCGACGACAGCATCGAGACCTACCCCGCATACCCCGACGATGCGTCCGTTTACTCTGACGTGTACCCAAATTCCACCCCAAGTGCCGATGACGGCTTTGTCCCCGCCGACGGCAGCCGCGCCGCCGCCGCCTCCGCTTCGGAGGGCGCTGCTCCCTCCGCCCCCGAAGCGCCGGCCGCTGCCTGACAATACAAACGGGCATCATACGCCTGCACGAGATAGAGCAAAGCCCCCGTCCTTCCTGTAAAAAGGAAGGGCGGGGGCTTGGTGTTTTGTGGAGAGAAAAGGAAACGTTCAGCGACAGCACCGTGGGAAGGGGTGCGGAGCCGCCGTCAGCTCAAATGGCCGTCGATGTATGCCATCAGCGGTTTTCGGACGACCTTGTCGGCGTTGTCTTTGTACCAGGCGAAGGATGCCTGCAGTTCTTCCGATAAGGGCGTCACGGTGGGCATGAGTGAATACTGCCTGTAAACATCCGGGTAATACTCATAGTCATAAAAGCTGAAATAATTCCGTCGTTCAATGTCCGCATACACGTTGACGAAGGACGCTTCTTTGCCGGCTGCCTGGTAGCAGAACCCGGCCCATTGGCGGACGGACACCGGTTCCCTGTTCCCGACATTGAAGATATGCTGGGCGGGCCTGGCCTCTAGCAGTACGTCGATGAACCTGCACAGATCGCCGATGTAAAAGAATTGCAACTTCATCTCGCCGTCTCCGGGCAGGTAGAAGGTCCTGCCGGCCAGGGGGATTTCCTCTAAGGGCGGGTGGGTGGGGATTTACTCGGCGATCATTTCGGTATACGCCAGGATCAGCGGCCCGACGCCCTTGGCGTCGTTGCAGACCACCGGCTCGCTGTAATAGTAGGCCAGGCTGCCGTCCCGGTGCTGGGCGCCACCCAGGCCCGCCACCAGACAGATGCCGTCCAGCTGGAGGCTGCCGTCCGGGTTCTTGGACAGGTACTTGTCGCAGGTGCCGTAGAAGGCCTTCTCGGCCCAGGCAGTCATCCGCTTGGGCAGCAGGCCCAGCCGGACCCCCTTCAGCACCGCGTAGGCAAACAGGGCGGTGCCGCTGGTCTCGAGGTAGTTGCCCTCCTCGCCGCCGTGGTCGATGACCTGCCAGAACATCCCGGTCTCCTCGTCCTGGTACTTGTGAATGTCCTCGATGGTCTGCTTGAGCATGGCCTGAATCGAGCGGTATTCGTTGTAGAGCTGCTCGTCCATCCGCTCCAGCACGTCCACCATCGCCACCATGAACCAGCCCATCGCCCGCAGCCAGAAATTGGGGCTGCATCCGGTGACCGGGTCGGCCCAGTACATCTGGCGGCTCTCGTCATAGCCGTGGTAGTACAGGCCGGTCTTTTCGTCCCGCATATGCTTTTGGACGTTCATAAACTGCTGGTAGCTGTCGATGCAGCCGCCCATCTTGTTGAAGCGGGTCTCGTACTCCATATAGAAGGGCTGGGCCATGTAGGTGCCGTCCAGCCAGACCTGCCAGGGGTAGATCTTCTTGTGCCAGAAGTTGCCTTCCTTGGTGCGAGGCTGGGTCTTGAGCTGGCTGTCGATGACGTCGATGGCCTTGCGGTACTTCTCCTCCCCAAAGATGTCGTAGAGGATGAAGAGGTTCTTGCCCTGGTTGACGTTGTCCAGGTTGTACTCCTCGGGGTCGTAGGTCTTGATGGAGCCGTCCGGCTGGACGAACCAGTCGATGAAGTCCTTGGAGAAGTTGAGGTATTTCTTGTCGCCGGTGGTGTTGTAAAGGCTCAGGCAG
>CAZEIG010000040.1:0-13073 GCA_964511805.1 uncultured Faecalibacterium sp. | reverse complement strand
TCCCAGGGGTACATGGTGTTGATGTACTGGATCTGGCCGTAGCCCTCCATCTCGATGTGGGCGGGGACGGCGATCTCGCCGAAACCCTCGAGGGATGCGCCCTCCTGCCAGAAGTCCGCCGGCCGGGCGGCCGGGCAGGCGCTGTAGGCAAAGCGCCAGGGGCCGTCCAGGCTCTGGCGCAGATCCGCCCCCTCCACCGTCCAACTGTGGTCGGAGTGGGCGTCCAGCCGGTTGACCGCAAAGACCCGCGGGTCTTCCAGCCAGCGCAGTTCAGGGTGAGAAGCGTTCATAAGCGACCTCCTTATAAAGTGGCGGATTTCACAAAAGCATTCTGCCTACGATTCTACCTTTGCGGCAACTCGCTGTCAACACGAAAATCCGGGTGCGGGATGGAGGGATGTTGCAGGCACAGCGCTCCGCCCCGGCACCCGGCCCCAAACGCCCCCGACCGGGGCCGCCCGCCAGAAAAGATATATTTTTTCAAAACAGCCCTTGACAACATCGCCCAAAACTGGTATCATGAATAAGCATTCGGGTACGGCGTACAGGATGCCCACGAGGAGAGATGTCCGAGTGGTTTAAGGAAGCAGTCTTGAAAACTGCCGTGCGGAAACGCACCGTGGGTTCGAATCCCACTCTCTCCGCCATTTTAATTGAATCATTTTCAGCAGACCTTGCTCTGGAGTAGTACTCAAGAGGCCGAAGAGGCGCCCCTGCTAAGGGCGTAGGTCGGGAGACCGGCGCGAGGGTTCAAATCCCTCCTACTCCGCCAAAAAAGCACCAGGAACCACAGGTTGGTTCCTGGTGCTTTTCTTTTTGCGTTCAGCCGGCCAGGGAGAGGGTGACGGTTACGTCCCCGTGGCCGAGGGCGTCGGCCCAGCCGGTCAGGTTGTCCACCCGGCCCAGCCGGGTGTAGCTCCAGCTGTTGGAGCCGTAGAAGAGGACGATCTGGTCCCCCTGGTAAAGGACGATGTCCCCGGCGTGGGTGGTGGTCTGGCTGTCGCTGGCGGGCAGGCTCTCGCCGAGGGGGCCGACCTTCTCAAAGCCGCCGTAATTTTGCAGCGAGAGGGTGAGGGGGCCTTCCCGCAGGATGTCGGCCAGGGCCGCGGCGGCGGCTGTCTGGGCGAGGGTCGCCGTGAAGGTGTGGCCGTTGACTTCGATCTGGATTTTCATAGCTGTTTCCTCCTGTGTTTCTGTGGATGCGGCGGATGCGGCAGGCTGGGCCGGCCCACTCTGGGCCGCGGCACTGCCGGCCGGGCCGGTGCCTGGGGACGCGCCGGCACAGCCGACCAGCAGCAGGGCCGCCAGCAGGCCGCACACCAGCGATAAAGCGCGTTTCGGCATGGTTTCTACCTCCCGTGGAAGGGAGCCCTTCCCTGTCTGGTATCAGTATAGGACGCTGGCTGTGAAATAGCAAATACTTCTCTTTTATGGGACGGCATAAGAAAAACGCATACCTTGCGAGGGGACAAAACCGGACGAAAAAACCGCCGGATATGGCCGTCAAAAAGACGCTCTATCGGAAAGCGCCGCCGTGTGCGAAAATGGGGACAGCAGATCAGAAGAGGAAGGGGGGATCGATATGGGCTTGCAGCGGGAACGGCAGAGCGCAAAAGACGGGAAGGGCGGCTGACGCCGGGGAGGTAAGGGATTGAAGGACATCATTGACGTGAGCCGCTACCAGGGGGCCATCGACTGGGAGCGGCTTGCAGGAAAGATCGGCGGGGCGAGGCTCAAGACGGTATCCACCAACAAGAGCTTCGGCGGCATCTACATCGACCCCACGTTTGAGCGCAACTATGCCGAATACAAGCGGCTGGACATACCGGTGGGGGCCTACTACTACACCTACGCCCGGACCAAAGGGGAGGCGGATGCCGAGTTGGCCAAGCTCAAAGAGGCCCTGACCGGCAAAAGCTTTGAGCTGCCCATCGCGGTGGACGTGGAGGACAACAAGCTGAAACCCCTCTCCGCCGCCGCCCTGACCGGGCTGGTGGCCTACGCGGCCGGCACTATCGAGGGCTGGGGGCTGTATGCAATGGTCTACACCTATGCATATTATGCCAATGCCGAGCTGGACATGGATGCCCTGGCTGCCTATGACCTCTGGATCGCCGACTGGCGGGGCGTCCGGCCCGCCCGCAAACACGGAATGTGGCAGTACACCAACGCCGGCCGGCTGGAGGGGAT
This sequence comes from uncultured Faecalibacterium sp., assembly GCA_964511805.1. Taxonomy (GTDB): domain Bacteria; phylum Bacillota; class Clostridia; order Oscillospirales; family Ruminococcaceae; genus Faecalibacterium. The sequence goes on along the minus strand of CAZEIG010000040.1, from coordinate 10,883 downwards.
CGACGGGGATGTGGACATCAGCCGCGCCTACAAGGACTACCCCACCATCATCCGGCGGGCTGGCCTGACCTGCCTGCGGGGGTGAGGGGATGGAAGGGATCCTTGCGGCGGTCCTGAGCGCCGCCATCACCGGCGGGCTGGCCCTGCTGGGGGTGGTCTACAGCAACGCCAGGACCGGCGACCGGGTGCAGGCCCAGCTGGAAAAACAGCAGGCCGTCACCGACACCAAACTCGAGGAGCTGACCCGCGAGGTGCGGCTGCACAACGACTTTGCGCGGCGGGTGCCCGTCCTCGAGGAAAAGCTCAGGGCCGCCGACCGCCGGCTCGGCAGCCTGGAACGAAAGAACATGACAACGAAAGGAGACGAACCATGAAGATCTCGACCGGGACCATCGCCCGCACGGCCTGCCTTCTGCTGGCCCTGACCAACCAGATCCTCTCGGCAGCCGGCAAGCCGGTGCTGCCCATCGAGGACGCGCAGCTTGAGTCCCTCATCACGGCGGGACTGACAATCGCGGCCAGCCTGACGGCCTGGTGGAAAAACAACAGCTTTACCTCCGCCGCCGTCCGGGCGGATGAGGTGCTGCAGGCCTTCCGAGAAAAGTAAGCGGGCAAAACAGGGGGTTGCCGCTTGACAAAGGGCGGGGGAGATAGTACACTCAGTATAAGAAGATTCATCGTCTTCACATAGAAGATGAAAAGGATTCACAGTGGGGGAAGTGTATTGGGATGACTTTGTTTTCATATGAGATCTTTGACGCGGTGGCGCGGCAGGGCAGCTTCAACAAGGCGGCCCAGCAGCTCCACCTGACCCCCTCCGCCATCAGCCACGCCATCGCCGTGATGGAGGAGGAGCTGGGCTTCGCCCTCTTCACCCGGGGCAAAAGTGGCGTGACCATGACCAGCTACGGAGCCTCGCTCTACCCGGCCATCCGGGCCGTCCTGAACAGCGACGAGGCCCTGCAGCAGAGCATCGCACGGCTGAACGGCCTGGAAAAGGGGAAGGTCCGGCTGGGCACCTTCAGCTCGGTCTGCACCCATCTGCTGCCCGGCATCCTCCAGAGCTTTAAGACCCAGTACCCGCAGATCGAGGTGGAGGTCTACCAGGGCACCTACGACGACGTCAAGGAGTGGCTGCGGAGCGGCCAGGTGGACATCGGCTTCCTGGCGTCCAGCTGCCAGGAGGAATTCACCCTCACCGAGCTGCTGCGGGAGCCGCTGCTGGCCCTGCTGCCGGCCGACTGGCCTGCGCCCCCCGACGGGGTGATGACCCCCGCCCTGATGAGCCAGAAGAATTTTGTAGTGCAGGGGGACGCCACCGATGCGGATATGCGCCGCTTTTTGAAAAAGTACAAGATCGGCGTCCAGCGCTGCTGCCATGTCATCGACGACATGGCCAACATCGCCATGGTGGAAGCCGGCGTCGGGATGTCCATCCTGCCCCGGCTGACCATCAAGGACTGCCGCGCTAACATCCAGATCCTCCCCATCGAGCCGGCGGAAGAGCGGGTGGTGGGGCTGGCACTGCCCCGCCCCTCAGCTATGGCCCCGGCGGTGGAGCAGATGTTCCGCCACATTGTGGCCTGCTGCAAAGAAAAACAGGACGGCGAATGACAAAACAGCGGCCTCCTGCCCGGCATGGGCGGGGGCCGCTGCTTTTGCGTGAAGGGATTACTGTGGTTTGCGGGCGGGCCGCCGGAAGGTGAAGCCTTGGACCCGGTCGATCAGCCAGGAGGAAAGGGTCACCGTCACCACCGAGCAGGCGATGCAGGCAGGGGGAATGTAGTTCAGCGAGAGGACCAGAACCACCAGGTCGGTGAAAAGGTAGGCCCGGGACAGCCGCCAACGGGTGACCTTGGAGATGGTCAGGGCCAGGGCGTCGTCGCCGCCGCTGGAGCCGCCCTGCCGGACGATGATGCCCACCCCCACGCCGACAAAGAGTGCCCCCAGCAGGGCTGCCGCCAGGGGATGGGCTGACAGGTCGGGCAGGATGTGAGGGAACTGCTCCCACAGCTTATAGAAGAGGGAGACGCTGAGGGTGGAGACCACCGAGATCTTGATAAACCGGCCGCCCAGGTATTTGAAGGCCAGCAGGTAACAGCTCAGGTCCAGCACCGGGGTGATGAAGGCCGGCGAGACCCCCAGCCAGTGCTCCACCAGAAGCATCAGCCCCATGACGCCCCCCTCGGTGATGCCGGTCTGCTGGTGGATGTTGTGGATGCCAAAGGTGCAGATCATCGCCCCCAGGACGATCAGGCCCACCCGGCGGGCGCTGAGGCCCGCCAGCAGGCGGCGGGGGAGATGGTGCAGGACAGATTCTTTGCGGGACATAGGAACTCCTTCTTGTGTTTCGGATGCGGATTCATTACAATATTATTGTAAGGGATATAGTAACTATAATGTCAAGGGGGTCCGGATGGAAAATCTCTTCTCGATCGGCGAAGTGGCCAGATACCAGAACATCTCCAAACAGACCCTGATCTTCTACGACAAGATCGGGCTGTTCCGCCCTGCCTTTGTGAGCCCGGACAACGGCTACCGCTGCTACAGCGCCAGCCAGCTTGACTACCTGGACACTATCCTCATCATGAAGAAGATCGGCTTCTCCCTGCAGGAGGTCAAGGCCCACATGGAAAACTATCACCTGGACAGCAGCCTGGCCATGCTCCGGCGGCAGTTGGAGGTGATCGACGGCAGGATCGATGAACTGCGGCTGATCCGCAGCCGGGTGCGCAGCCGCTGTGAACAGATGGGGGCCACCCGCTCCCGCTGCAAGGCCGAAAACGAACCAGAACTGGAGGAGACAGAGGAACAGTACATCTTCTGCCGCCCGGTGGCGGCCCCCTACACCCTGCGGGAGATCAGCATCGCCACCAAGCAGTGCTTTGCCGATGCCTTCCGGGAAAAACTGCCGGTCTTTTTCCAGTGCGGTGTGGTGGTGCCGCTGGACCGGATCCGGGCGGGCCGCCCCACCGAGGCTGCCCTGGCCTTCCTCCCCATCGAAAAGACCGGCCGGACCGAGAGGGTCTGCCGCCTGCCCGCCGGCCGCCGGGCCAGCATCTACCATGTGGGGGATTACCTGTCGGTGGGGCGCTCCTATCAGAAGCTCCTCCGGTTCTGTGAGGACCGGGGGCTGGCGGTCTGCTCCGACTCCTACGAGTTCTGCATCAACGACTATATCACCACCCACGACGAGAGCGAGTATATCACCAAGCTATCGGTCTATGTTAAATGAGGCGGGGTCCGATTTTATTACAATCCCCCCTCTAACCGGCGCAAAAGACTTGACACCGCCGGTGGGAGGGGTATACTTTTACTTACGCTTGTAATACAGGTATACATCGCTCCGGCGCCTGCCGCCGTACTGTTTCCTTAAAAAACATTCCAACCTACTGATAGGAGGGACCTTTCCATGCGTCAAAAGATTTCCCGCCGCGCGTTCCTGGCGGCTGCCGGGCTGACAGCCGCCGCCGCGGCCCTGACCGCCTGCGGCGCGTCCTCGTCTTCCACCGCTGCCTCTTCGGAGGCGTCCAGTGCTTCCAGCGCTGCTTCGGCTGCGTCCGGCGAAGTGAACCTGACCCAGATCCGGGACACCGTCCGCTGTGTCGAGACCCAGGAGCCCGACACCTTCGACCCCCACAAATGCACCACCCTCGGCGCCTTTGTCAACGGCACCGTCATGGAGAGCCTGGTGGCTCTGACCGCCAACAGCGAGCCGGTGCCCGAACTCTGCGAGAGCTTTGAATATAGCGACGCCTCCTCCTGTATCACCTTCCGGCTTCGGCAGGGGGTCAAGTTCCACGATGGCAGCACCATGACCGCCGACGATGTGGTGGCCAGCTGCAACCGCTGGATCGAGTCCTACGCCAACGCCCGCAGCGTGACCGGCGACGCCCGCTTTGAGAAGGTGGACGATACTACCGTCAAGATCCAGGCCGACCACTCCATCCTGCTGCTGCCCACCATGATGGCCGGGGCCTCCCAGCCCTGTTCCATCACCACCGCGGCCGCCTGCGCCAACGAGGACGAGAACGGCTTTATGCAGGAGATCATCGGCACCGGCCCTTACATCCTGGCCGAGATCGTCCACAACCAGTACATCCGGGTGGAGCGGTTCGAGGACTACACCCCCTACTACCTGCCGGACACCACCGAGGAGATCGCCGACGGCGCAGCCGGGTACAAGCACGCCTACACCAAGAACATCTACAACTACTATGTGAGCGAGGTCTCCACCCACTATGCCGGGCTGGTCTCGGAGGAATACGACTTTGCCAACGACGTCGGGCCCGAGAATCTGTCTCTGGTGGAGCAGGACCCCACGCTGGTACTGTCTACCTTCCCCTGCGGCATCCTGTACGGCGTTTTCAATAAAGATCCCGCCAGCATTTGCAGCGATAACAACATCCGGAAGGCCATCAACGCCGCCGCCAACTGCACCGATATGCTGATTGCCGTGCTGGGCGAGGACCTGATTGAGCCGGTGAGCTGCTACATGACCAGCAACTCCGGCCTCTGGTACAACGACGCCGGCAGCGACCAGTACGACCTCTGCGACCCCGAGCTGGCCAAAAGCTACCTTGAAGAGGCCGGCTACAACGGCGAGACCGTCCGGATCCTCAGCATCCCCAACAACTCGATCAACAACGCCGCGCTGGTTCTCCAGCAGAACCTCCAGGACGCTGGGATGAACTGCGAGGTCAACTGCGTGGACTACGCCACCTACCTGCAGCTGCGGGCCGACCCGGCCAACTACGACATCTTCATGGCCCTCACCTTGAGCATCGTCGCCCCCAACGCTCTCCCGTGCCTGACCCCGGACTACCCCGGCAGCACCAACGACGAGACCCTGTTGGACCTGATGGAGGAGATGTCCGGCGCCGCCACCATGGAGGAGGCCGCCAGTGCCTGGGAGGAAGCCCAGGCCTACTGCTGGGACTACCTGCCCATCCTCAACGCCGGCAGCTGTCTGGGCAACCGCGCCTACAGCGCCAAGCTCCACGGCCTGACCATCGACCGGGATGTCCGGCTCTGCAACATCTATATGGACCTGTAACAACGGTACGCATCGCAAGGGCCGCCTGCCGCCGCATTCCGGGCGCGGGCGGCCCTTCCCGTTCCGTCCGGCCCGCCCGCTGTTGAAAGGAGTCTTGTCATGAAAAAATACCTGGTCCAGCGCCTACTGTCGGTCATCCCGGTCCTCCTGGTGGTATCCCTCATCATTTTTTCGCTGGTACACCTGGCCCCCGGCAGTCCCGCTATGGCCATCCTCGGCAGCAACGCCTCCCTGGAGGACGTCGAGCGGCTGACCGAGCAGATGGGCCTCAACGACCCGCTGCCGGTGCAGTACCTCCGCTGGCTGGCGGACCTCTTCCGGGGGGATCTGGGGACCAGCTACGGCACCGGCGAGCCGGTGGCCGATCTGCTGCGGGACAGCTTCCTCCCCACCGTCAACCTGGCCCTCTATGCCATGGCCATCTGCCTGGTCTTTGCCCTGCCGCTGGGGATGCTGGCGGCCCGGTTCCGGGGCAGCGCCGGGGACGCCGCCATCTCGGTGACCTCCCTGGCGGCCATCTCGGTGCCCAGCTTCCTGGTGGCGCTGGGGCTGATGGTTTTCTTCTGCGTCCGGCTGCGCTGGTTCCCCCTGACCGGCTACGTCCCCTGGTCGGGGGGCGTGGCGGAACACATCCGATCCATCACCCTGCCGGCGGTGGCGCTGGGGCTGATGTACGCAGCCCTCATCGTCCGGATGACCCGCGCCAGTATGCTGGAAGTCCTCCGGAGCGACTACATCCGGATGGCCAGGGCCAAGGGCGTCCGGGAGGGCTGGCTGGTGGCGGGGCACGCCTTCCGGAACACTTTGGTCAATGTGCTGACAGTCATCGGGCAGAGCTTCATCGGGGCCTTCTCGGGAGCGGCAGTCATCGAGACCATCTTCAACATCCCGGGGCTGGGCAACCTGATGGTCACCTCCATCGGGAAGCGGGACTATGAGGTCATCCAGGCCATCGTCCTTCTGGTGGCCCTCATCAACGTCTTTATCAACCTGGCCGTGGACCTGGTCTACGGCCTCATCGACCCCCGTGTCCGGATCAGCTGAGGAGGGAAGAGAAGATGCAAACGATCACAAAGCCGGCCGCCGCGCCGGCCCACGACGAGCTGCACCGGCTCCGCCGCAGGCTGGAAAGGGAACAGCGCGGCATCCGGCTGCGCGCTTTCCTCAAAAACCGGATGTCCCTGGTGGGGCTGGCGGTGGTGGTCCTGCTGGTGGCGGCCGCCCTGTTTGCCCCGCTGCTGGCGGGTGGCCGGGACCCGCTGGCCCAGGACCTCACCCTCCGGCTCAAAGCCCCCTCGGCCGAACATCCCTTCGGCACCGACGACCTTGGCCGGGACGTCTTTACCCGGGTGCTTTACGGCGCCCGCGTCTCGCTGACTGTCGGCTTCACCGTCAGCGTCATCGCCGGGGCCGCCGGCCTGCTGATCGGCCTCTATGCCTGCCGCAGCAGGCTGCTGGACGGGCTGTTGATGCGGATCTGTGACGGTCTCAGCGCCATCCCCTCCACCCTCTTTGCCATCTGTCTGATGGCTTTCCTCGGCCCCAGCATCCGGAACGTCATCCTGAGCATGACCATCGTCTGCATCCCCACCATCGCCCGGACCGTCCGCTCGGCGGCCCTCTCCGCCCGTGAGCAGACCTATGTGGAGGCCATGCGCTGCCTGGGGGCGTCGCCCCGGCGGATCCTCTGGAAGCACATCATGCCCGCCACCCTGCCGGCCCTGATCGTCCAGATGGCCTTCGCCTTCGCCCTCTCCATCATCACCGAGGCCACCTTGAGCTTTCTGGGGGCGGGGGTGCCCTCGGACGTGCCCAGCTGGGGCAGCATCCTCAGCCAGGGACGCACCTACATCTATACTGCCTGGTGGCTCATCCTGTACCCCGGCCTCTTCACCGCCGTGTCGGTGCTGGGGCTCAACCTGTTCGGCGACGGCCTGCGGGATATGCTCGACCCGTTGTCCCGCTGAGGAAGGAGGTTTCGATGCTAGAAATGCGAGAAGAAAACACCGCCCTCCGCGTCTGCGGACTGACGACCTGCTTCCACACCGGGCGGGGGGACCTCAGGGCCGTCGACGGGGTCAGCTTTTCCATCCGGAAGGGGGAGATCCTCGGGCTGGTGGGGGAGTCGGGCTGCGGCAAGAGCGTCACAAGCCAGAGCATCCTCCGCCTCTACGACGAAAAGCGGGAGGCCGGCTACAGCGGCGAGGTCTGGCTGGGGGAGACCGAGCTACTCTCTCTGCCCGAAAAGAAGATGCGGGAGATCCGGGGCAGCCGTGTCTCGATGATCTTCCAGGACGCTTTGTCCAGCCTCAACCCGGTCTTCACGGTGGGCAGCCAGATCTGCGAACCCCTCCGGGTCCATCACAAGCTGGGCCGCGCGGCGGCCCGGGCCCGGGCCGTCGAGCTGCTGCGGCTGGTGGGGATCCCGGCGCCCGAGCAGCGGTTCCGCCAGTATCCCCACGAGCTGTCGGGCGGGATGCGCCAGCGGGTGATGATCGCCATCGCCCTGGCCTGCGCGCCCGAGCTGCTGATCGCGGACGAGCCCACCACCGCCTTGGACGTGACGGTCCAGGCCCAGATCATGGACCTGCTTGCCGGGCTGAACCGGAAGCTCGGGATGAGCGTTTTGCTCATCACCCACGACCTTGGAGTGGTGGCCGGGGTCTGCGACCGAGTCGTCGTCATGTACCTGGGGCAGATCGTCGAGATGGCCGGCCGTTGCGAGCTCTTCGACCGGCCGCTCCATCCCTACACCTGGGGACTGCTCCAGTCCATCCCCCGGCTGGACGGGGACCGCAGCCGCCCCCTCCATTCGATCGAGGGGACGGTGCCCCTGCTGGACCAGGTGCCGCAGGGCTGCTGCCGCTTTGCCGGCCGCTGTCCCCGTGCCGGCGCGGTCTGCCGCGCCCGGGCGCCCCAGCTGACAGAGGCGGCGCCCGGCCACTGGGTGCGCTGCTGGGATCCGCAGGAGGGAGGTGTGAGCCATGTCCAGCCCTGAGATCATCCTCAAGACCGAGGACCTGGCCGCCTGGTTCCCGGTGCGGGGCGCGCTGGGCCGGGTAAAAGCCCAGGTCAAGGCGGTGGACGGGGTCAGCCTGGAGATCCGCCGCGGGGAGATCTACGGCCTGGTGGGGGAGTCGGGCTGCGGCAAGTCCACTTTTGGCCGGTCGGTCATCCGCCTGCTGGAACCCACCGGCGGCCGGGTCACACTGCTGGGCCAGGACGTGACCCACCTGCCGGAGCGGCAGCTCCGTCTCTTCCGGCAGAGGGTCCAGATGATCTTCCAGGACCCCTACACCAGCCTTGACCCCCGCCAGCGGGTGGGGGACGCTCTGATGGAGGTACTGCAGATCCACGGCCTGCGGGACAAGGACGCCCGGATGCAGGCCGCCCTGGCCGCACTGGCGCGGGTGGGCCTTCGGCCCGAGCACTTCTACCGCTACCCGCACGAATTCTCGGGCGGGCAGCGCCAGCGGATCGGGATCGCCCGGGCGCTGCTTCTCCGGCCCGCCCTGCTGGTCTGCGACGAGCCGGTCTCGGCGCTGGACGTCTCCATCCAGGCCCAGGTGCTCAACCTGCTCAAGCAGCTCCGGGAGGAGGACGGCCTGAGCTACCTCTTCATCGCCCACGACATGGGCGTGGTCAAGTACATCTCCGACCGGATCGGCGTCATGTACCTCGGCCACTTGGTCGAGGAGGCCCCCGCCGAAGAGCTCTTCGCCCATCCGCTCCACCCCTACACCCGGGCTCTCTTCAGTGCGGTGCCCAGCCCCGACCCCCGCCAGCAGGGCGGCCGGATCCATCTGGCCGGGGAACCGCCCTCCCCCCTCGACCCGCCCGCCGGCTGCGTCTTCCACACCCGCTGCCCGCAGGCCTGCCCGGCCTGCAGCGGCGCCCGGCCCAAGCTGACAGAGGCGGCGCCCGGCCACCGCGTAGCCTGCTACCGCTGCCAGCGGTAAAAAGAAAAGGCAACTGCAAACAGCAAAAGGCCCCCCCGGGACCCTGCATGGGTCCGGGAGGCTCTTTTTTTGCGTCAGGCCTTGCATTTTGCAGTACGGTGTGGTAAAATAATCGGGCAGCATTGCGCCGTGCGGCCGCCGCCCGGCCGTTCGCTGCGCCAAATATAGCGGTATGCGCTCGTAGCTCAGTCGGTAGAGCATCTGACTTTTAATCAGAGGGCCTGGGATTCGAGTTCCCACGAGCGCACCAAAAAAGACACGCATTCACCTTGCAAAAATGTGGGTGCGTGTCTTTTTGTTTGTGGACTAGCCGAATTTGACCACTGGAGCCGACATTTTCGGCGGTGGAAAGGTAGCGGTCGGTCGACCGCCGGCGACGAGGGTGCCGGCAGCAGAAAAAGTTAACCCATGTTGTAGTTTGTGGAAAACGGGCGGACCCCTGGCGATCAGAGGCTGTCCAGGTCGTCCGAGGCGTCGTAGGTCTCGGTGCGGTAGCCGCTCTTGGAGGCGGCGTCGGAGAGCATCCGCATCAGTTGGCGGAACTGCTCGGCGTAGGGGCCGTCGTAGTCCTCGTTGGCCTCGCAGTTCACGACGCCGCGGCCGCGGATGGCTGCAAGCTGGCCGTTGTCCTCCCGCTCGTAATCGACGATCCAGCCGTAGATGGATTCGTCGGTCACCGAAAAGGAATAGATCTGGGGCATGAAGGGGGTCCAGCAGGCGGTGCAGTAAAGGGTCCGCCCATCTTCCTGGCCCACCAGCTCGGCCACAAAGGTGTCGATCTGGCAGGGGTTCAGCTCCACGTCCTCGTGGTCGCCCATGTCGGTGTCACAGCGGCGGTTCAGTTCGGTCCACATATCCAATTGCTCCTTTTGTTTGCAGGGCAGGGCGCCCTGAGAAATTTTTATTGATGGCGCATTGCCTACCCAGACATTGTACCACAGGTCGCGGGGAGATGCAATCTGTGGCAGGTGCCGTTCCCCCTCCCCCGCGTGTCAAGGAACGGTAAAAAAATCCTGCCTGGATTCGCCCCCTTGTACTTGACAAGCGGACCGATGTTTCGTAAACTAATAAAAGAATAAACAGTGAGGGATCCCGGGCTGGTTTGAACCGCCCTGCCGGACGCAATGCGTTGGCGGCCGGCGGCGGTTTGTGGATAGGGACCGGGGCTTCCTCTCTTGTACAGTTTGGACAGCGCGACGCTGAGCCCGACGTCGGAGCGGGAGGCTTCTGCACTGTCCTCAGGATGCTGGTCGCGGGGCCTGCCGCCCACAGACGAACCGAGCGGATGGCCGCTCGTTATTATTTATAAGATTGAAACTGTAAATTGGAAACCGCCGACCCGCGCGCCGGCTTTTCTTCCTGTGTGCGGTTTTGTTGTCTTTTTTGATCAAAGGCTCACTTATAGATAGAAATCGGTTTTTGCCCGCGCCCTGCTGCAGCATCTCCAAATGTGTTGATTTTGAGGAGAACAGACAATGAATACGACCACGATTGTTGTAACAGTCGTGATCGTTCTCGTTGCAATGGCTGTCGCAGCTGTTGCGGGCTTTTTTGGCGGGGTCAACTACCGCAAAAAGACCGCGGAAGCACAGATCGGCAGCGCCGAAGCCGAGGCAACCCGGCTGGTCAACGAGGCGATCAAGACCGCAAATCAAAAGAAGAAAGAGGCCATCCTGGAGGCGAAGGATGAAGTCTTCCGGATGAAGGCCGACGTCGATGCCCAGAAGGCCGAGGCCGACCGGGAGATCAAACAGCGCCGGGCTGAGATCAGCCGGCAGGAGAACCGGATCGACCAGAAGGAAAACGCCCTGGACAAAAAGATCGAGGCCCTCGAAAAGCGGGAGGAAGAGGTCAAAAAGCGGATGGCT
>CAZEIG010000039.1:0-13147 GCA_964511805.1 uncultured Faecalibacterium sp. | reverse complement strand
CCGGCCAAACCGGCGGGGGGCGCAGGCTGAAAGGGAAGCGCTGGCCCCCCGGCCGGACGCATCCTGCAGGGAGGCAGAGCCGCTCCGGTTTCCGGGGCGGCATTTGCTGGTTTTACAGCCAGAGCGTCTGGCAGGTGAGAGGTGATTGGAATGGCACAAGAAAAACGTGACTATTACGAGGTCCTGGGTGTGTCAAAGTCGGCCACGGATGAGGAGATCAAGAAAGTCTACCGCAAACTGGCCCTGAAATACCACCCGGACTATAACCCCGGCGACAAGTCCGCCGAGGAAAAATTCAAGGAAATCAATGAGGCCCACGAGGTCCTCTCTAACCCCGAAAAGCGGAAGCGCTACGACCAGTTCGGCTTTGCCGGCGTCGATCCCAATTATGGCGCAAGCCAAGGCGATGCAGGCGGCTTCGGCGGCTTTGGCGGGGTGGACCTGAACGACATCTTCGGGGACATCTTCGGCGGCAGCTTCGGCGGGTTCAGCAGCGGCCGGACCAGCAGCAACTCCAACGCCCCCCGCAAGGGCCAGGACATCCGGGTGCGGATCACCTTGAGCTTTGACGAGGCAGTTCACGGCTGCAAGAAGAACATCACCATTACCCGGCAGCAGACCTGCGCCGAGTGTAATGGCACCGGCGCGGCCCCCGGCACCAGCCCCGAGGTCTGCCCCGATTGCGGCGGCCGCGGTTACACCATCCAGCAGCAGCGCACCCCCTTCGGCGTCATGCAGAGCCAGCAGCCCTGCGCACGCTGCGGCGGCAAGGGCAAGCTGATTAAAAAACCCTGCAAGGTCTGCCACGGCAGCGGCCGTGTAGCCACCCAAAAGACCCTCGAGGTCAGCATCCCGATGGGCATCGACGACGACCAGAGCTTTGCCCTCCGTGGGATGGGCGACGCCGGCACCAACGGCGGCCCCGCCGGCGACGTCATCGTCATGGTGACCGTCCGGCCCGACGACCTGTTCCAGCGGGACGGCTACGACATCTGGGTCACCATTCCCATCACCTTCAGCCAGGCGGTGCTGGGCGACAAGATCACGGTGCCCACCATCGACGGCAAGGTGGAGTACGACCTGCCCGAGGGCACCCAGAGCGGCACCACCTTCCGGCTGCGGGGCAAGGGTGTCCAGTACCTGAACGGCCGTGGCCGGGGTGATATGTACGTCAAATGCGACGTCGAGATCCCCAAGAAGCTTAACAAGACCCAGCGCGACGCCCTCAAGAAGTTCGAGGGCACCCTGAAAGAGGACAACTACGAAAAGCGGAAAGGCTTTTTTCGCAAGCTGAAGGATATCCTCAATAAATAAAACGCCTTACACAGCAAGACCCCGATAACCTTTCTGGTTACCGGGGTTCTGTTCGTTTATCGCCAGACAAAAGAAGGCGGCGGCCCGCCCCGAAGGGAAAGCCGCCGCCTGTGTAAGTTTTTGGTGTACCCTTTACGCAGTAGCCAGAGCGACACCGGTCACAACCCAGCCCAGAGGGCTGCCGATAGAAGCAGCGGTAGCGAAAACGCTGCGGACGCAGTTCAGGACCGAGGAGGTGGTGTAGTCCATCCATGCATTCAGGCCGTTCGAGAAATCAGTCCCCAAATCGCCGGACTGGTTGGCGCCGTACCAGCGGCGGGCGCCCAGCAGCAGGTCGATCCAGTTGTACAGAGCTACAGCACTGGCTACCAGAGCTACGCCGGTATATACGAGACCAGCGCCGCCGGTGGTGTAGGTCATCTCGTCCTCATTCATGAGGTTGTAATTAGCAGGCATACGAATTTCCATAATAATACCCCTTTTTCAAATATTTAACGAAAGCGATCCCGGACGGGCCGCATTGCGCTCCGCAAGATCAGATGGTCTCTCTTTTGCAAAACGGCGGCAACTCTGCCTTGGGGGAATTGCCGCCCATGTAGGTCTTTGGTGTAGCCCTCCTGCTTAGGCCGTGAGGAAGGCCGCAGCGGTGCCGATCAGGCCGTAGGGGATGCTGATGCCGCCGATCAGGACAGAACCGCCGATCGAGGTGATGGTGGCAGCGATGCTGCGGACAGCATTCCATGCCGAGGAGGTGGTGTAGTTGACCCAGGCATTGACGCCGTTCTCGATGTTTGTGGTGATGCTGTCGGTCTTGTTGACGGCGTACCAGGTGCGGGCGCCGCTCAGCATATCCAGCCAGTTGATGACCATGGCACCGGTGAGAACCCAGCCGACCACGTCGCCGGCGATGCTCAGACTGGTGTACCAATCGGAAATCGCGCCGCCGTTGGTATAGGTCATCTCATCTTCGGTCATGATGTTATAGTTAGCGGGCATACGAACAGTCATTTCCATAACAATACTCCTTTTTTCATTGCTAAAGAGCAAGCTATTGTGAACGGCGGCCCCGGCCTTCGGCCTTATGGCTCCGGGCGGGGATGCAGCCGTTTGCAACATGATTTTGAGCGGGATCCTGCGCGTTTAGGTAAGGATCAGCAGCGGGATGCTCAGGGGCCAAAGGCCTACCACGGCTACCGTTGCCACCAGGTCCCGGGTGAAGTGGGAGAGGGACTGGGACATATCGTTGCCCAGGTCGTCCACCGCCTTGCCAAGGATGGTGAAGATGTTTCCTTCGGCGTTGTCGTCCAGCCAGTTGTTGGCCTGCTGGATGCCCCAGATGTAGCTAGAGCCGATTACGCAGACGCCCACGATGGTGGCGATGGTGCCCAGCACACCGAGGGCGCTGGTGACGGCGTCCACAGCGCCCTCGACCACGTCGCCGACACTGCCGCCATTCAGATAGACCATCTCGTCCTCCGCAACGGGGGCGAAATGGTCGGGATAACGAATCGTAGTTTCCATAGGTAAAATCTCCTTTGCTTCTCAGGCCGCGGCGGGACGCACCCGGCCGCAAAACAGATTCCCCCACATACCTTTGGGCTCAGTCTTATTGTACCACAACGTGAGAGAATGCTCAATAGTTTCTTCGAAAAAAATGATGAAAATTAGGCGTTCCATCTAATCTTTGGCATCAAACTTTGTGAAAAGAGGAACGCCTGTTCCCCTCTCATCCTTCGATGCCGGCCCGGTAGAGATAGGGATCGCTCTTGAAGCTGTCGAAGCTGTACAGCACCAGGATCTGGTCATAGCCGTTCTCGGCGATGAGGGCGTCCAGGCCGTAGTTGTAGTTCCGCAGGTCGACCACGTCGATCACCCCGTAGTTGGCCGTCAGGAAGGGCACCAGAGCGTTGGCGTAGCTGTCCTTGATGACCAGGATGCTGCCCTCGCCGTCCCCTTCCACCCGGCTCAGGCCGTTGTTCCCGTGGAGGAAGGCCGCGTATTTGTCGTAGACTTCCAGCCTGGACAGGTCATACAGGTCGGTGGTCTGGCCCTCGGTGGGCATCCCGGGGCCGGTGACTGTATAAATGGTCATGGAATTATCCAGATCGTAATAGGTCAGGACGTCGGGCCGGGCGTTCCAGGTGCGGGCGCGGGAGTAGAGGGTGCCATAAAAGTCCTCTACCTCCACGGCGGTGTGGGCGGACAGGTCGAAGGGAGGCAGCCCCAGCAGCGCACAGAACTGGCTGTAGGCGTAATAGGCTCCCTGGGTGGTCCAGTGGTGGTCGGTGCGGTAGAAGATATACTCGTCCTTGTGGGCCTCGAGCACTTCCTCCACCGGCAGAAAGACGCCGCCGGCCTCCTCCACCGCCTGACAGATCTGGGCCAGGTAGCTCTCCTCATCCAGCAAAGGCGCGCCGGCGGGGACCCGCTCGGGGTAGATGCTCCCCGCGCCGGGCACCACCATGGCGTAGACCTTGCCGGGGTACCGCCCCGCCAGGGAGGCCAGGGCCGCGATGTTCCGGGGCAGGGTCCGCTCCTCGCTCGAGACAAGGCCGAAGGTTCGGTCAAACATCTGCCCCTCTGCCCCCAGCAGGACGCCGCCGCTCTGGGTCTTCTGGAAGAGGATGGTCTCCACCAGGCTTTGCAGGCTGATCCAGGCGTCCCGGCCGGGGATCTGGTCCTTGGTATACTGGGTGTAGTTATTGAAGAAATCATTCAGCCCCCGGGGGGTCAAGATCTGGGCGGTGACGGCCGGACGCTGGGTCAAGGTGGTGTTTTCCAGCTCGCTGACGGTGCGATCGGGGGTGACGCAGTCCAGCAGGAACATCCCGACAAAAAAGACCGCCCCCAAAATCAGCACCGGGTAGTGCAGCAGCATCCGCAGACGGGCCGCAAGGCTCTGTTTTTCTTCCATCGTGTAGCCTCCTGTCAGAAGTTAAAGTAAAGGAACGGGCTGTTGGTGCTGCCCACCACATAGGCGGTCGAGACCACCAGCAGCAGCCCCACCGTCAGCACCCGGGTCCAGCTCCGCTTTTTGAGCAGATCCCAGAGCTTTTCGATCAGGGGGGTGCAGCAGACAAAGGATACTGCCAGCAGCACGCCGTAATTCCGCAGGAAATAAAGGGGCGACACCCCGCCGGTGGGGATGAACAGCTGCCGGAACAACAGCCCGAACTCCACCCCTGCGTCGTTGCCGACGAACATGGCCCAGCCCACGATGACAAAAAAGAGGGTGTAGAGGTGGGGCCAGATACGGCCTTTCTCCAGCCGCTTGAGGAGAAAGAGCTTCTCGACGGCCAGCAGGACGAAGTAGTACAGCCCCCAGCAGATAAAGTTCCAGTTGGCGCCGTGCCAGATGCCGGTCAGCAGCTCCACCACAAAGAGGTTGAAGATCTGCCGCTTGAGGCCCTTCCGGTTGCCGCCCAACGGGATATAGACATACTCGCGGAACCAGCTGGACAGGGTCATGTGCCACCGCCGCCAGAACTCGGTGATGGAAGAAGAAATATACGGATAGTTGAAGTTCTGGGGAAAGTCAAAACCCAGCATCTTCCCCATCCCGATGGCCATCAGCGAATAGCCCGAAAAGTCGAAGTAGAGCTGGAAGCTGTAGGCCAGCAGCCCCAGCCAGACCAGCGGGGTGGAGGCGTTGGCCAGCCCCACAAAGGTGACGGAGGCGTCGTCGGCCACCCCGATGATGTCGGTCCAGAGGGCGCCCACCGCGTCGGCCAGCAGGACCTTTTTGGCCAGGCCGAAGGTGAAGATGGTGATCCCTTCCTCGATCTGGGGGATGGTGTAGCGGCGCTTGTAGACGTGGAGCTGGGCCGCCACGTCCCGGTATTTGACGATGGGCCCGGCGATCAGCTGGGGGAACATGACCACATAGGCGCCGAAGTCGATGATGTTCTTCTCCGCCCCCACATCCCGGTGGTAGACGTCGATGGTGTAAGACAGGGTCTGGAAGGTGTAGAAGCTGATGCCCAGGGGCAGGACGCTGATCCCCTCGATGGATGCAAAGCTTGTCCCCAGCAGGGCGTTGACGCTCTCGAGGACGAAGTTGGCATACTTGAAGTAGAAGAGCATCCCCAGGCTGCCCACCAGCGCTACCAGCAGCAGGGCCCGGCGGACGTGATCCCGCCCTTCAAAGTGGGCGATGCCCAGCCCGCAGAGGTAGTTGATGAGGATGAGGGCCAGCATCACCGGGAAGAAGCGGACCTCGCCCCAGCAGTAGAACACCAGGCTGCAGACAAACAGGACGGTGTTCTTGGCCCTGGCCGGGGCGATATAGTAGGCCGCCAGGGTGAAGGGCAGAAAGTGGAACAGAAAGATGATGGAACTGAATATCAAAGCCGGTTTCTCCTTCTCATGTTCTCATGCTGAAATACCGCAAATGCCGCAAAGGTCAAGGAAGAGCCAATGCCGCAGGGCACCGGCTCAAAAGAGAAGCATTTACCGGGCGTATGTTTCCATGACGCTGTCCACCGCCGCAGCGATGTCGCCGCCGGCCTCATTGGAGGCGATGACCATCACCACCAGGTCATCCCAGCCCGAGATAACGGCGTTCTTGACGTTCGCCTGGGCCTGGCCGAACTCGGCGTAGTTGCCGTAGAAGGCCACCTGGTCCTGTTTATAGGTCTCAAGGGCCTCGCAGATGGCGTCGGCCTTCTCCCCGGCGGGGCGGATAACCAGCACCAGGCCGGCGTCGCCGTTGTCGTTGCTCTTGACCCCCTTGTAGGCGGCCACGTCGTCAGCGGCCAGGCCGAAGTCATACTCGATGTTCATGGCCGCGATCTCGAACTGATTGGAGATGGGGTTGGCCGCCAGCAGCTCGTCCACAGCGGCGTCCAGATCGGCGGTGTCGCTGCCGTTCTCATCGCCGGCGGCGGCCTCCGCCGTGCCGGACGACGCCGCGGCCGACGAAGCCGGCGCCGAAGAAGCGCTGCTGCTGGAAGAAGAGGAGCCGCCGCAGCCGGCCAGCAGGGCGGCACAGAGGGCAAGGGCGGTCATCGAAAGCAAAATATTCCGTTTCATCATACAAATTCCTTATCTCATTCAGTCTGCGCCAAAGGCGCGTATTTCAATCACAGAGCTTTGCAAAAAGCCAATCCCATCTTATCATATCGTGCTGCAAAAAGCAATCCGGTCCAAAACTTTCACAGCCCGGCATCCCTTTTTTACCCCGCCGCGGCAACGGCCTGCAGCTGGGCGATGTACTCTTCAAAGAGCAGGCCGCTGGCATTGATGGCGGCGGCGTTCTCGGGGCCGACGTACCGCCAGTGCCAGGGCTCGTAGGTGATCTCGGTGACAGCCTCGGCGGCCTCTCCCTTGGGGTAGCGGAGAATGAAGCCGTAGGCCTCGGCGTGCTCGCAGAGCCAGGCGAAGGCGTCGGTCTCCTCAAAGCCGGTGTCCAGTGCAGTGAAGGCCGGACAGTTCAGGTCGGCGGCCAGGCCACAGTTGTGCTCCGAGTAGCCCGGCGGGTTGACGATCCCGGCGGCCAGCTCCCGGGCGGTGGGTTCATCATACCCCTGGTCCAGGTACTGCTGGGTCTTGTTGTTGTAGAGGGTGGTCTGGTATTCGACGCTCCGGTAGCCGCTCTGCATCCAGATGGTGACCCCGTCGGCGGCCGCGGCAGCCTGCATCGCCAGGAAGGCGTCGGCGGCCTCGGTCTGAAGGGTGCTGTTGATGGCTGTGGCCGAACCGCACTCCTTGGTGTCAAAGGTGTAGTCCTCCGGCATGGGAGTGCTGTGGTTAACCAGGACCATCCGAGGGTCGGCCAGGATGGCGGCGGCCTCGGCGGCGGTCATCCCGCCGTTTTCCTCTTCCGGCGCAGAGGCGGCAGAAGAAGCGGAAGAGGCCGGCTGGCTGACCAGGACGTTATCCCCCTCGGGCGCAGGCGGGTCGGGCAGAAGGGCGGCCCGCAGGCGGGTCACTCCGAAGCCGATCCCCCCGCCGAGAAGCGCCAGCACCGCCACAAAGGCGGCCAGCCGGCGGACGGCGCGGCGGCGCTGGCGGCGGCGCATCTCGGCCCGGGTCAGACGGCGGCGGGCGGGGCGGGGACGTTCATGGGGTAGGGGCGGTGTAGACTGCTGCATGGATCAAAACCTCTCTTCTCTGGATAATAACGGCGTCCGCCGGGCACCCTAACCCCGTACAAGGAAGAGCGAGGCGAACGTGTATGAATATGTCACCTGAGGAATACGGCCGCCGGGTCAAGAAAGCCGGGCCACCCTCCCCCCTCGGGCGGGACTGCCTGTGGGCCTTCTGCGTCGGGGGGCTGATCTGCCTGCTGAGGGAGCTGCTCCGCCAGCGGTACCTGGCGATGGGTGCCGACGCCGACACCGCCGGCACCCTGACCAGCTGCACCCTCATCGCCCTGTCGGCGGTCTGCACCACCCTGGGCTGGTACCAGAAGCTGGCGGCCAAAGCCGGGGCAGGCAGCCTGGTGCCCATCACCGGCTTTGCCAATGGGATGGTCAGCGCCGCCATCGAGTTTAAGCCGGAAGGCCGGGTCCCCGGCACCGGCGCCAAGATGTTCACCATCGCGGGGCCGGTCATCGTCTACGGGACCCTGGCCTCGGCGGTCTACGGGGTGTTCCTCTGGCTGGCCTCTCTCGTATAGAGAATACGCCCCCGGATGGGAAAATATTGCAGAAAGAAGGCGGCGGGCATCTTTCCCCCGCCCCACAGACAGGAAGGAGTGAAGCGGGATGGCCATACGGCATGGCGACACCCTGGTTTTCCCGGCGCCGCCGGTCATCGCGGCCCACGCGGCGGTGGGCGGCAAGAAGGAGAGCGAAGGCCCCCTGGCAGACTGCTTTGACGAGCTGAGCCGGGACAACCTGTTCGGCCAGGACAGCTGGGAGGCCGCCGAGCGGGCCCTCCAGCTCCGGGCGGCCCGGCTCTGCCTCCAGAAGGGCCGCACCGCCGAAGGGTCGGTCAGTCTGGCCCTGGCCGGGGACCTGCAGGCCCAGTGTACCGCTTCCAACTATGCCATGCGGGAGCTGGGCATCCCCTTTACGGGGCTGTTCGGGGCCTGCAGCACCATGGCCGAGGCGCTGGGGCTGGGGGCCGCCCTCTGCGCCGGCGGGATGGCCGACAGCCTGCTGGCCATGGCCTCGGGCCACTTCTGCGCAGCCGAGCGGCAGTTCCGCACCCCGCTGAGCTACGGGGCCGTCCGGACCCCCACCGCCCAGTGGACCGCCACCGCGGCGGGCTGCTGCCTGCTCCGCCCGGCGGATCAGGCCGGCCCCGGGATGGTCCGGGTCCGGGCCGTCACCTTCGGGCGGGTGCAGGACTACCAGGTCAAAGACATCAACAACATGGGGGCGGCCATGGCCCCAGCGGCAGCCGCCACCCTCCTGCGCTACCTGCAGGATACCGGCACCCGCCCGGCCCAGCTGGACTGCATCTACACCGGCGATCTGGGCCGGGTGGGCAGCGGCCTGCTGGCCGAGCTGCTGGAGGCCGAGGGGGCCGGCCCCTTTCATCACGAGGACTGCGGCTGTCTGCTCTACGGCGCCGATCCCCAGGTCCACAGCGGTGGCTCGGGGCCGGGCTGCTGCGCCAGCGTCCTCTGCGGGCAGATCCTGCCCCGGCTGGAGCAGGGGGCGCTGCGGCGGGTGGTCTTCATCGCCACCGGCGCCCTGATGAGCCAGACCACCTTCCTTCAGAAAGAGAGCATCCCCGCCATCGCCCATCTGGTGGAGCTGGCGGCGCCCGAACCGTAAGGAGGCTTTACTATGCAGTATCTCTGGGCATTCCTTGTGGGCGGGGCCATCTGCGCAGTGGGCCAGGTCCTGATCGATCTGACCGGCCTGACCCCCGCCCGCATCCTGACCGGCTATGTGGTGGCCGGGGTGGTCCTGTCGGCCGTCGGGCTCTACGGCCCCCTGGTGGAGTTTGCGGGCTGCGGGGCCAGCGTCCCCCTGTTGGGCTTCGGGCATCTGCTGGCCAAAGGGGTGCGGCAGGCGGTGGCCGAGCAGGGGCTGCTGGGCTGCCTGACCGGCGGGCTGCAGGCCGGCGCCGCCGGCATCACCGCCAGCCTGATCTGCGGGGTGGTCTGCTCCCTCGCCGGCCGGAGCCACGACCAGAACTGAGCGTCGACAGACTCTGTTCCCCTTCGCGTCCGGGGCGTGGTATCCTGTGCGCAAAGGGGGCGTACTACATAGAAATGTTGTGGCATCTCTGTTTTCTTGCGTATGGGCTGGCGTCGGCCCTGCCGGCGGCCTCCTGGGCCGTGCAGGGGCTGACCGGGGCCTTTCTGGGGCGGAGGCCCGGCTTCGGGCCGGAAGCCGCCCTCTTCGCCGGGGCGCTCTGCCTTCTGCAGGCGCTGGCCTGGGTCTGGCTGCCCTGCCCCGGCGGGCCGGACGATGGCCCCCGACGGCCTGCTGGAAGACCCGCCGGCAAAAACAAAAGCTCTCCTGCCGGATGAATGGCGCGGAGAGCTTTGCTCGTCAATCGTATCGAACCAGTCGTGAACAGCTTAGACGGCCTTGTTGGCGCGCTTGGCCATACGGCTGATCTTGCGGGACGCGGTGTTTTTCTTCAGCACGCCCTTGGCGCGGGCCTTGTCGATCGCAGAAACAGCAGCCAGGACAGTTGCGTCCTTGTCAGCGGCTTTGGCATCGATGGCAGCGTTTGCCTTCTTGACGACTGTTTTCAGGTTGGTCTTAACGGCCTTGTTGTGCGCCCGCTCTGCAGCAGACTGGACAACCCGGTCCTTCTGGGATTTAATGTTAGGCAATTCGTTCCACCTCCTTGGCTACCTATAACAGCGCATCTTATGATACCATATTCGCCGCATCTGCGCAAGCTTTTTTTCAAATTTTGTTTAAAAAATTTTTCGGCCGCCCACACTCTGGTTAAAAGGAGGCGGCAATGATGCGATATACCGACATGGCAGACGAGCTGTTCGGCCGGCAGACGGCGGACAGCGGCGCGGGGGTGCGGCTGGCCACCCTGCGGCAGGGCGGGGTGACGGTGACCCGGGTGGAGATCGCCCGGGACGGGCTGGCGCGGCCTCGGGGGCGGTACGTCACACTCGAGACACCCAGCCTCAGCCTGCTGGACGAACGGGACAACGCCGTCATCGAGCTGGCCGCCGCCGAGCTGGACGCCCTGCTGCCGCCGGAGGGGCCGGTACTGGTACTGGGGGTGGGCAACCGCCGGGTGACTGCCGACGCCCTCGGGCCCCGGACGGTCCAACAGGTCCTGGTGACCATGGGGGCGGGCCACGGCCTGCCCTTGCAGGGCATCCGGCCGGTGGCGGCGGTGGCCCCGGGGGTCTCCCAGGCGGCGGGGATCAGCCTGCAGGCCCTGGCGGGGGTGCCGGTGGTGGCAGCCGGGGTCCCCACCCTGATGGAGGCCGCCGAGGGGAAGGACCTGGTGGTCACCCCCCGCGCCCTGGACAGCGTCATCGCCCACGGCGCGGCCCTGTTGGGGTCCGCCATCAACCGGGCTTTGCAGCCCCGCTTCACCATCAACCAGCTCTGCTGGCTGGCCGGGCGGTAGCCCCGGCATAATCCCGCCCTGCCCCGCATACATCTGGCTATAGATGCAGATGGGAGGCGAGGCGGATGCGGCAGGAGCGCAAGGCGGGAAGCAGCCAGCCCGGCCCGGGGACAGGCCGGGCGGCTCTGGGGGCGGCGGCGGTCATGCTGACCCTGACCATCTGGGGCCGTGGGCTGGCCCTGGCACTGGCCGGGGTGCTGGTGGGGCCGGTGCCGGCCCTCCGCACCGCCCTCACGCTGGGGCGGGCGGCCGGCGGAGACAGCGGCCAGGCCGTCCCGACAGAGGAAGACGCCGCAGCAGCGGACGAAAGCGGCGCATCCTCCGCCATCCGGGCCGCCCTCACCGATGTAGAGCGGTATCTCGTCCCCCTGCTGGGGGAGGACCAGCGCCCCGCCGACGCCGGCGCCGTCGTCGAGACGGCCTACGGCCAGGGCAGTGGGGAAAACTACATCCCCTGCGCCGCCGGCACCATCAAAAACAACACCAGCGTCTCCTCCGCTGAGGTTGCCGCCGAGATCCAGAACCCCCTCCCCTTCAACGTCGAGCTGAACAGCGCCGAGCCGCAGGTCCTGGTAATGCATACCCACGCCACCGAGTGCTACCGGATGAGCGAGGGGCTCTGGTTCGTCCCGGGGGACGGGGCCCGCACCACCGACCGGGCCTCCAATATGTGTGCGGTGGGGCAGTCATCACCGACACCCTCAACGCCGCCGGGATCAACACCCTCCACGACGAGACCCTGAACGACTACCCCAGCTACACCGGCAGCTATTCCAACAGCCGGGCGGTAGTCCAGCAGTATCTGGCCCAATACCCCAGCATCAAGGTGGTGCTGGACGTCCACCGGGACGCCATCGAGAACGACGCCGGGGCGCGGATGGCCCCGGTGGTGGAGATCGCCGGGCGGAAAGCCGCCCAGGTCATGCTGATCTGCGGCTGCGACAACGGCAGCACCGTCAGCCTCCCCAACTGGCGGCAGAATCTCCGCTTTGCCGCCGCCTGGGAAGGGGCGATGGAGGGGATGTACCCCGGCCTGACCCGGCCGGTCCTTTTCAGCTACCGCTTCTACAACCAGGACCTGACCACCGGCAGCCTGCTGATCGAGATCGGCACCCACGGCAACAATCTCAATGAGGCCCTCTACGCCGGGCAGCTTGCCGCCAACTTCCTGGCGGCCCTTCTCAGCGGCGCAGCTTGACAAAAGGATGGGAATATGCTATATTTTCCACATCAAAGGCTGTGATCGGGAAAAGTACCTCTCCCCACGACGGCACAGAGAGCAGGCGGCGCTGTGAGCCTGCCCGCAGGGGGAGGGAAAGAACACCCGGGAGCCGCAAGCTGAACCCCGCCGCCCCCAAAGGCCTCGGGCAGTAGGCGCGCCGGACGCCCCACCGTTACCAAGGGGAGGTGCTTATCCGCACGGCGGCTGAGCATCCAGAGACCGGCCCTCCGGCCGGTGAATTCAGGTGGCACCGCGGACATTACAAGACAGCTTGTTCGCCCTGGAACAGGGGAACGAAGCTGTCTTTTTCTATGTATTGGAGGTAATACCCATGGAACGCACCGAGATCGCATCCCTTTACCGCGCCACCCCCGCCGAGGGCGCCGTCCTGACCGTCTGCGGCTGGGCCAAGAACATCCGCGACAGCAAGAACATCGGTTTCATCGCCCTGTCGGACGGCGGCTGTTTCAAGACCCTGCAGGTGGTCTTTGAGGCCGCCAAGCTCCCCAACTACGAGCAGGTCGCCCACGCCGGCCTCTACACCAGCATGCGGGTCACCGGCCGCCTCATCCTGACCCCTCAGGCCAAGCAGCCCTTTGAGCTGAACGCCGACAGCATTGAGATCCTGGGCGAGTGCCCCTCGGACGAGTACCCGCTGCAGAAAAAGAAGATGAGCATGGAGTACCTGCGCACCATGCCCACCCTCCGGCCTCGCACCAACACCTTCAGCGCGGCCTTCCGGGTGCGGAGCGTCGCGGCTTATGCTATCCACCGCTTCTTCCAGGAGAACGGCTTCGTCTACGCCCACTCCCCCATCCTGACCGCCTCCGACTGCGAGGGCGCGGGTGAGATGTTCCGGGTCACCACCCTCGACCTCGACGACCTGCCCAAGACTGAGGACGGCCGCGCCGACTACAGCCAGGACTTCTTTGGCAAGCCGGTCAACCTGACCGTCTCGGGCCAGCTGGAGGCTGAGGCCATGGCCATGGTCTTCGGGAAGGTGTACACCTTCGGGCCCACCTTCCGGGCCGAGAAGAGCTTCACCACCCGGCACGCCGCCGAGTTCTGGATGATTGAGCCGGAGATGGCCTTCTGCGACCT
>CAZEIG010000038.1:0-13195 GCA_964511805.1 uncultured Faecalibacterium sp. | reverse complement strand
TTATTATATCACTTTCGGCTGTGCTACGCTTGACTTTTTTGTGCGGTATTGCCCTTATAAGCAAAGCCGGGTGTTTCTGTCTTTGAGCTAAAATCATCAGGAGGGATTTTATGCTGCCATCTCGCGGATAAAGGCGGCGATGGCGCGGATGGCTTGGGCGATGTCGGCCAGCGCGGCGATGTCCTTGTTCTGCATCAGGGAAGTGGGTAGTTCGATGTCATGGCTGCCGGGCAGAGCGATGCCGATCAGCTCGATCTGCAGACCCTGGGAGGGGCTGTCCACCAGGACATGGCAGTCGAAAGATTCACCCCAGATGCTGCACAGCGGGAAGCCGATGGTCACAGACGCGTCTCCGTAGGTCTGTTTGGGGGTGAAATAGAAGTAGCCGTTCAGCGCGTTTTCAGGGGTGGCGCGCTGCATATCCTGCAGGGAAAAGGTGCTCACCGAGAAATGGCCCATCTCTGCAAGGGCGGATTCCTGGCCGAGCAGGCGGGCCAGCTTGGTTTGTGAAATATAATCCCCGAGTCCCCAGCCGGGAACCAACGGGCTGATGAGGGGATACTGGGCAATCAGGCGATTGATATAGGTGTCGTAGAGTCGCCGGATGTTCAGCAGGACTTCGCCGTCCTTGATGTAGATGTCGGTGAAGGATTCGTCCTGGCCGCTGCCGGCGCCGTACCACACAAGGTGCAGGTCGCTGCCGCTGCTCTGGCCGGTGATGGTCCCGGTGAGGGCGTCCAGCGACGCGAGGGTGGAGTAGGCGAGGGAGGGTTCGGCCGTGGTCGAGGTCACCTGATAGCTGAAGCTGAAGGAAGAACCCGCCTGCAGCGCGGCCGACCTGCGCCGGACTAGGCTGTGCAGGCCCAGCAGCGCGACGGCGGCGAGAACGAGCAAAATCAGGAGTGTCCGGAAGACCAGACGGGCTGGACGGTGGGCGGAAGATCTGCCAGTGATCATAAAAAGGCCTCCTTTCTCATCATTATCATACGAAAGAGAGATGAAAGAACTGTGTACAGTCGATGACAGAGGTGAAAATACCGGCGGATGGTGAGACTTCTGTGCAACCTGCCGGATTTCCCTTGTTCATGTAAGGGATATATGGTAAAATATTCCCATACGAGGTGGGAGAGAAAGCCCTTTTCTCCCGGCGCCGGAACATCGGATAGAAGGAGCAACTCCATGAAACAACGATTGCTGCCCATTGCCGTCTGCGGGCTTTTGCTGCTGGCGGGCTGTCAGGAAGAGATCTGGGAGCTGGAAGAGGAGGACATTGTCACCTTTTCGGACGGCGAGGCGGTCGACTGCTGGCGCGGCTATCAGGACGGCCTGCGGGAGGGCCATGTCTGCTATAAACTGTCGGATGGGACCATCCTGCTGATCGAGGACGACCTGGCTGGCCCTGCGGGAGACGCCGGGTTCGCCGGTCTGAGCGAGGAAGTGCAGGCGGCGGTCACCGCCTGGTACAACGGAGAGGGCAGGCGCTACGATCTGTCCGCCCTGCTGGAAGAGGCATATGCGCGCTTCCAGGCAGGGGAGGCCGAGACCTTCGAGGCCGGGCGGGTGAGCCAGTACATCGCTTCCACCGCCCAGAGCGAAAAGGTCATCTATTTCACCACCACGGTGGATCAGGCCGCCGACCCTGCCAACGGTGTGTCGCTGCGCTACAGCGCGGCCTTTGAGCGGGAGACCGGCCAGCGGCTGGAACTCTGGTCCCTCTTCAGCAGGCCCGAGGCGGAGGTGCGGCTCGCCCTTGTGGCGGCGGCAGGTGACGACCCCGTCGTCCAGGAGACCCTGGCCGCCGCCATCGACTCCCAGAAGGTCCTCTTTTATGAGGAGCACCTGGAGATCGAGTTCCCCGCGGGGACCCTCGAAGGGCTGGACACATCCTATACCCTCGCGGTGGATTACACGGCGCTGGACGGACAGCTCGAGAGTTGGGCCATCCCGGGCGGCGGCTCGTGACCTCTGCCCTCTGTGCGGCGGCGCTCCGGTCATGCGGGGCGGCCGCTGCATTTTTGTGCGCCGGAATCACAAAACAAAAAGCCCCGCAGGCCTGTCGACCTTGCGGGACATTTTTGGCGGAAAGATGGGGATTCGAACCCCAGAACGCTTTTACACGTTACACGATTTCCAGTCGTGCGCCTTAGACCAACTCAGCCATCTTTCCACGTTGCTTTCAGTTTTGCGTCCGAACCGCTGTGCCCGAGCGCTCTATTATGATACCCGAAACCCTGGCTTTTGTCAAGCCATTTTTTGAAAAAATTTTCTTTTCCCTTCCGGGGGCGGAATCCGCCCGCCTCCGCCTTGACGGGAAGACCGGCCGGGCGTATGATAAAGTCAGAGAGAGCGGGCAGCCTGCTGCCCGGCCCTTCGTGTCCGCCGTCTACGTGGTGGGGAAGGGGAGGTCCGCTTCTATATCGAGAAGATCGGCGGCGAGCTGGCCGACGCCATGCAGATGTGCGGCGCCCGCACCATCGCCGAGATCACCCCCGATATGGTGCGGGTCTGTCGGTAAAGATGGCACAAAGTAGAAACCGCAGGAGAAATGCCCGTCGCGTTGCCGCGGCCGCGGCGGATGTCCTGACAAGGCGGCAAACAAAAACGGCAGCTGGAAGAATGCTCCGACTGCCGTTTTGCTGTGTTGTGACGGTTTATTTCAGCGTCCCGTCCAGGATCTGGCTGTAGTACCAGGGCCGCGGCGCGTGGAAGGTCTTGCCCCGCAGGGCGGCGAAGTCCGGCTGGGGGAAGTCGGGGAGGGTCAGCTCCCAGGCACAGAGGGCCTGGTATTTGAGCTTCAGCTCCCGGTTGGCGGCGTTGTTTCCGTATTTGCTGTCCCCCAGGATGGGGCAGCCGATGCTGGCCATGTGGGCCCGGATCTGGTGGGTCCGGCCGGTGATCAGCCGCACCTTGAGCAGGGCCAGCCGCCCCGACACCGCGATGGTCTCGTATTCGGTACAGACCTCCTTGGCGCCGGGCTTTTTCTCGGGCAGGATCTGCACCTTGCCGAGGTTGGCGTCCTTGAGCAGCCAGCCGCCAAGGGTTCCCTCCGGCGGGACAGGCCGGCCGAAGGTGACGCAGAGGTAGGTCTTTTTGACCTTCCGTTCCCGGATGGCCTCCAGCAGGATCTGTTCGGCCTCGGGGGTCTTGGCGATCAGGACCAGGCCGCTGGTGCCGGTGTCCAGCCGGTGGCAGAGGGCGGGCTGATAGAGGTTCTCCTCCCCGTATTCCCCGGCTTGGTGCAGATAAAGCAGGGTCCGGTTGAGCAGGGTGTCGCTTTCGAGGCCGTCCACCGGCAGGCCGGCGGGCTTGTTCACCACCAGCAACTGAGGGCAGTTGTAGATGACCTCGGCGGGGGTGCGGGCCCGCTTCCAGGCGGGGCCGGCGGCCTCCCGGTTGTCGTCCAGCTGCTCGTCCAGGATGAACAGCTTGATCTCATCACCGGCCATCACACGGGTGGAGAGGGGCTGTTTTTTGCCGTTCAGCTTGATCTTGTTCTCCCGCAGGGCCTTATTCAGCCGGCCCGGGGTCAGGGTGGGGTATTGCTGCATCAGGTAATGGTCCAGCCGGGTGGGGGCCAGACATTTCACTTTCAGTATCTTCAAAAACATTCCTCCATCATTCAGGGCTGTACAGCTCCATTGTAGCTGATGGGACTGCGGGCTGTCAAGCGCCGCCCTGCCAGAAATCCGCCAACTCGGCTTCCAGCGCGGCGGTGCCGGACAGGTATTTCAGCTGCCCCCAGTGCCGGGGAAAAAGGCGGCGGTAGCTCTCCTGGGCAAAGCGATCGTCCAGCAGCAGGACCACCCCCCGGTCGGTCTCGGTCCGGATGACCCGGCCCGCCGCCTGCAAGACCTTGTTCATCCCGGGGAAGCGGTAGGCGTAGTCAAAGCCGCAGCCCTCCTTCTCGTCGAAATAGCGGCGGAGGATCTCCCGCCACGGGTTGACCTGGGGCAGGCCCACCCCCACGATGGCGCAGCCGATCAGCCGGCTGCCCGCCAGGTCGATCCCCTCCCCAAAGACGCTGCCCAACACCCCGAAGCCCAGCAGGGTCTGCTGCGGGTCGGGTGCGAACCTGGCCAAAAAGGCGGCCCGGCCCGCCTCGTCCAGGCCGCTCTCCTGGACGGCGGTGGGGATTCCGGGGTAGCGGGCGGCGAAGTCCTCGTAGACCTGCCGCAGGTAGGCGTAGCTCGGGAAGAAGGCCAGGTAGTTTCCCTTTTTCCCCCGGGCCATGGCGGCTAGGGCGTCGGAGACTGCCCCGACGCTGGCCTTCCGCTGGCGGTAGCGGGTGGAGATGCCGGGCAGGCAGTAGAGCCCCAGATTCCCGGGTGGGAAGGGACTGTCCAGGGCGACGGCCCTGGACCCGGCGCAGCCCAGGACGTTTTTATAGTAGCCCGGCGGGCTGAGGGTGGCGCTGAAGAGGACCGCCGCCCGCCCGCAGGCCAGGCTCTCGTCCACAAAGGCGGATGGGTCCAGACAGAGCAGGTGGATCCACAGCTCACTGCCCCGGGCGGTGAGCTGGGTGACATAGTGCTCGTCGTACCGCTCGGCGGTGCGAAGCAGGTCGTGCAGGTTGAAATAGAGGTCGAGCAGCATCTCGTGGGCGGGGTCGTCGGGGTGTTTCTCCAGCCAGTCCTGGAGGGCCGGCAGCAGCCCCTGCAGGGGCCGGATCACCGCGGGCGGCAGCTCTTGGAAAAAGACGGTTCCGTCCTGGGCGTAGAGGGGGGCCGGCAGGGCAGGGGAGGCGGCCGCCGCGCTGCCGTCTGTCTCCCCGCCGCCCTCGTCGAACAGACCGAGCTGCTGAGGCTGGAGCGCGGATCTGTCCTCCCCGGCGGGGGTGTGGTCGTCGCCGCGCCGGGGAGCCAGCGCCTCGCAGGCCCGACGCACCGCAAGCAGGGCCTTGTCCGCCCGGGTGAGGGAGCCTTTGAGGCTGTTCTTCCCCTTGAGGACGGGCCCGTCTGGCCTCTACGATGCTGCTTTTGGCGAAGGAAACCGAGTACATCTCCCGGGCACGGTCGGGGAGGTTGTGGGCCTCATCGATGAGAAAGACCCAGTCCCCGGCCAGCTCGAAGAACCGCCGCAGATGGACGGTGGGGTCAAAGAGATAGTTGTAATCCCCGATGATCAGATCGGACCAGTCGCTCAGATCTAACCCTAGTTCGAAGGGGCAGACGGTGTACTGCCGGGCCGCTGCTTCGATGGCGGGGCGGTCGAAGCGACCGCCGCCGTCCAGCAGGGCGGCCAGTGCCGTCTTGACCCGGTCGTAGTAGCCGCGGGCGTAGGGACAGGCGTCCGGAATACAGGCGGGCCGCCCGGCCTCGTTTTTACAGAGACAGACCTTCTCCTTGGCGGTCAGGGTCACCGCCCGGAATGCCAGCGTTGGATTTGCCTCCCGCAGCAGGGCGACGGCCCCTTCGGCGGCTGTCCGGGCTGTCGCTCTGGCTGTAAAGTAGAATAGCTTTTCATTTTTCTTCGCCCATGGCCTTCATGGTGGGGAAGAGGGCGCTCATGGTTTTGCCGGTGCCGGTCGGCGCCTGGCAGAACAGCCGGCTGCCTCCCCTGGCGGTATCCCGCCCGGCGCGGCAGGCCCGGTAGACCTCCCCGGCCAGGGCCCGCTGTCCCGGCCGGTAGCTCTCGTAGGGGAAGCGGATGGCCAGCAGGCTTTCTCGCCGCGCCTTGGCCCAGTCCAGCTGACGGCGGGCCCAGGGGGCGTAGCGGCGGAGCAGCCCGGTGAAAAAATTCTCCAGTTCCGCCCGGGCAAACGGCCGGGTAAAGCGAAGGATCTTTTCATCGTCGATTTGGTAGTAGGTCAGCCGGACGTCGATCTGGTCCAGCCCGTTCTGCCCGGCGTAGATGGCCCCATAGACCATCCCCTGGGCCCAGTGGCAGAAGTTCAGTTCTTCAGTGATCTCGACGGTGGGGACGCCGGTGGTCCTGATCTCGTCGATGACGGTCTGGCCCGCTTCATTGGTGAAGATGCCGTCAGCCCGGCCTTCGACGAGGTAGTCGATCCCCTCGACCTGCCGTTTGGCGGAGAGGAAGACCTCGGCCTGGTAGCCCTCGCCGGCCTGCTTTTGAAGGCGGCGGTGGATCCGGGCGCCCTCGTTGGCCCGGTCAAAGCCGGCAAAGCGGCTGTCGATGTCCCCCGTCTGGAGGAGGAACTCCACCAGCTGGCGGACGGCCAGACGGATCTGCTGCATGGTTTCACCTTCCTTGTCGTTTGTCGTTACCCGTCCGCTTCCAGCCCGATCCTCCGGGCGCAGTCGTGGGCTTCCCGGGTGACTGCGTCGAAATCCGCCGCCGCCCGGTAATAGCTCTCGATCTCGTCGTGGCAGCTCTTGGCGCTAGCCATCAGGGAGACCGCCTGCTGGATCAGCTCCTGGGCGGCGCGGCAGTTGAAGCGAAGCCGGGCCCGGTAGCCGGTCAGGTTGCCCTTGTCGAGGAAACGGGTGCAGCGGACGGCTTGCTGGCCGGGCAGAGCGGTGGGGTGCCAGCTATTGTCGGTGACAAAGGCCAGCCGCAGGGCCGGGATGAGGATGTGGTCGATCTTTTCTTCCGGGTGGAGGGCGCAGGGGCAGGTGATGATGTCGTACCCGCGGGCCAGCGCCTCGGCACGGATCTGCTCCAGCAGAAAGCGGGAGGCCGCGCCGTATTCATCCCGGAAGACCACGGCCTTGTCGGCCAGTGCCCGGATGGTGCCGGTGTAAAAGACGGGCCCCTGAGGGGTGATGGCCGTCAGCAGCCGCAGCTGTTCGCTGCCAGCGCCGCCGGTGCGGGGGAGCAGCCGGGCACAGAGCCGCTTGACGTACCGCCGCATCTTGTCAAAGTCGGTGCTGCAGACTTCGGTGCGGCGGCTGTCCATCAGCAGGCTGCCGGCCGACGCAATGTACCGGGCCGCCCGGCCCCGCAGGGATGCGTTCTTCTCAAAGAGAAGAGGGCCCGGATCTCTTCCCGGTGGGGCTGCAGGATCTCCGGGTCGATGGTGTGGTAGAGGCTGACCACCATTTCGTCGGCGCCGGGGGCCGTCGGTTCCATGGTGTGGGGCGCGGTCGCGTCCAGGATGGCGGCCCGCTTTTGGCAAAAGACGACACCGTCTAGGCTGTCCGGGTCACTGGCGCAGTGGATCCGCTGGACCGGGCTGGACTCCATCCGGGCCAGCTGTTTCATCAGGGTGGATTTGCCGCAGCCCGGGCCGCTTTTGACCAGATAGAGCTGCATCCCCGGCTCCCGCGCAAGCTCCCGGAAATACCCCTTGAAGCCGGCCGGCGTGGTCGTGCCAAGGAAAAAATCAACGGTTTGCGGACAGATAGCTTCCATAGAACAACACCTCGCTTTTGGCACAAGGTATGCAAAAGCGAGGCGTTTTGCCACAGACGGAAAGATCAGGGGTAGGTGTGACTGCACAGTTCGCCGATCTTGTCTCGCAGCGCGACGAAATCCGCAAAGGCCTCGGGTTTGTTCTGGGGCTGGCGGAGGAGGGCCGCCGGGTGGAAGGTGCCCATAAAGGCGACCCCGCCCTTTTCGACAAAGACGCCGTGCTCCTTGGTCACCGAGAAGGTTGGCCGGATCATCCGCTGTGCCGCGATCCGCCCCAGGCAGACCACAATCTTGGGCCGCAGCAGCCGGAACTGTTCCCGCAGCCAGGGCATACAGGCTTCGCTCTCGTCGGGCAGGGGGTCCCGGTTGTGGGGCGGACGGCATTTGACGATGTTGGCGATGTAGCAGTTTTTGGCGCGGTCCAGGTCGATGGCAAAGAGGTATTTGTCCAGCAGCTGGCCGCTCCGGCCAACGAAAGGCAGGCCCTGTTCGTCCTCGCTCTGGCCGGGGCCCTCGCCCACAAAGAGAACCTCGGCGTCCTCGACCCCCTGGCCAAAGACCACATGCTGGCGGGTCTCGCACAGAGGACAGCGACGGCAGGCAAGGCACTGCGTTTGCAGGGTGTTCAGATCCATCTGGATGCGCTTCCTCTCTTTTGGGTATGATGTTTCGGTCAAATAGCTGTCTGATGGTTATTATACCACAACCCGGGGCGCTTGTCCTGAAAAATTTTTCCGCCCGGCCGTGTCCGGGGGCAAAAAGGGACATCCCGAAAAAATTTCGCCGCTTTTGTAGTAAAACAGGGGAGAAATCCGCTTTAATCCATATAGAAAACCGTGTGAAAGCTGGCAAATGTCTATTGACCTGCAGGCAAATTCCGTGCATAATGGAATCATAAGAAATGGAATTGCCGGCCAGGCCGGCGTATGAATGGCCCGGCAGCGCCGGCCCGGAATATGAAACAGGAGAACTCGGATGGAAAAACAGACGAAACGCTTTGCAGTGACCCTCGTCTTTGGAGGGATCGCCTTCTATTTTGGGCTGACCCACTACAATACGGTGGTGCGCTGGGTGACCGGGCTGCTGGGCCTGTGCACCCCCGTGCTGGTGGGTGGGATCATCGCCTTTCTGCTCAACGTACCGATGACCGGCATCGAGAACCTTCTGAAAAAGCTGTTCTACCCCCGCCACCCTGAAAAGGCCGGCAAAGCCCTGCGGCTCCTCAGCCTGCTGCTGACCTTTGTCTGCATCGTGGTGGTGGTGGCCGTGGTGGTCCTGATGCTTATCCCCGAGCTGCAAAATTCCATCGCCAGCGTCATCGCCCAGATCCAGGAGAGCCTGCCCGGCTTCATCGACTACCTCTACAGCCTGGGCATCGATTCCAGCGTCCTGACCATGATGGAACAGCAGCTCTCTTCCATCAACCTGCGGGAGCTGGTCGGCCAGATGATTACCGGTGCAACCAGTATGCTGGGCACCCTGGTGGGGGCGGTCAGCGCCACTGTGTCGGTGCTGGGCACAGCCCTCTTTGCCACGGTAGTGGCGCTGTATATCCTCATCGACAAGGAGAACCTCTCCCGCCAGTGCAAAAAGCTCCTCTATGCCTTTGCAAAGCCCTCGCTGGGGGACAAGATCTGTCATGTATGCAGCCTGATCCGTGAGACCTTCGGCAAGTTCCTCTCGGGCCAGTCCATCGAAGCGATGGTGCTGGGCGTCCTGATCGCCATCGCCCTGTCCCTGTTCAGACTGCCCTATGCCAGCCTGATCGGCGTCCTGACGGCGGTCTGCGCCTTCATCCCCTACATTGGGGCCTTCCTCTCCTGCGGCATTGGGGTGGCGCTGACCCTTCTGGTGGACCCCCTGCAGGCGCTGCTCTGCCTGGTGGTCTATCTGGTGGTCCAGTTCATCGAGAACCAGTTCATCTACCCTCGTGTGGTGGGCAGCTCGGTGGGGCTGGAGCCCCTCTGGACAGTCATCGTGGTCTTGGTGGGCGGCGAGGCCTTCGGCATCTTGGGGATGATCTTCTTCATCCCGGTAATGGCGGTGCTTTACACCCTGCTGAAAGAGACGGTCAACAACCGCGCCGCACGGCAGAAAGCCGCCGCTGCCGCACAGCCCGACATGGACACCGCTCTGTCGCCCGAAGCGGGCGGGGACGAAGAGTCTTCCCAGGCCTGACATC
Source organism: uncultured Faecalibacterium sp. (assembly GCA_964511805.1). Lineage (GTDB taxonomy): Bacteria > Bacillota > Clostridia > Oscillospirales > Ruminococcaceae > Faecalibacterium. The sequence continues at coordinate 3,699 of CAZEIG010000038.1, read as the reverse complement.
TCGGCCAGCAAGCCGCACCGCCCGGCGGCGCGGCTTTTTTGCGCCGGAAGGCCGCCGGAACCAGAAAAATTCATAGAAAATCCGGATTCTGTATTGAAGTTTTAGCGCCTTGTGTTAAAATAAAAGAGAAAGGCCGCTTGTGTCCAACACAGAAGGCAAAATAGGAACGTTATCGGAGGTAATCAAAATGGCAGATATGTTCGCACCGCTGGTAGAGCAGCTGAAGGCAAACCCCAAGACCATCGTTTTCACCGAGGGCAGCGACCCCCGCATCCTGGAGGCCGCCAGCAAGTTGCTGGCCGAGAAGATCCTGAAGGTCGTCATGGTCGGCAACAAGGCAGAGTGCGAGGCTGCCGCAGCAGCCGGCGGCTTTGACATCACCGGCGCTGAGATCATCGACCCCGATACTTACGAGGGCTTTGAGGAGATGGTCAGCACCATGGTCGAGCTGCGGAAGGGCAAGATGACCGCCGACGAGTGCCGCGACCTGCTCAAGAAATCCAACTACTTTGGCACCATGCTGGTCAAGATGGGGAAGGCCGACTGCCTGCTGGGCGGCGCCACCTATTCCACGGCTGATACCGTCCGTCCCGCCCTCCAGCTCATCAAGACCAAAAAGGGCGCCCACCTGGTCAGCTCCTGCTTCATCCTCGACCGCGACTGGGGCGACGAGGGCCTGAAACGGATCGCCATGGGCGACTGCGCCATCAACATCGACTACCAGGACACCGTCGATAAGGCCACCGGCGAGGTCAAGCTGTCCGCCGCCAACAAGCTGGCAGAGGTTGCCATCGAGACTGCCAAGACCGCCGCTATCTTCGGCATCGACCCGAAGGTCGCCGTCCTGAGCTTCTCCACCAAGGGCTCGGGCAAGGGCGGCACCGTGGCCCTCAGCCACGACGCCACCATCAAGGCCCAGGAGATGGCCCCCGGCCTGGCCATCGACGGCGAGCTGCAGTTTGACGCCGCCGTCTCGCCCGAGGTCGCCAAGACCAAGTGCAAGGGCAGCAAGGTGGCAGGCCAGGCCAATACCTTCATCTTCCCCTGCATCGAGGCCGGCAACATCGGCTATAAGATCGCCCAGCGTCTGGGCGGCTACGCCGCCTACGGCCCCATTCTGCAGGGCCTGAATGCCCCCATCAACGACCTGTCCCGCGGCTGCAACGCCGACGAGGTCTACAAGATGAGCCTCATCACTGCCTGCCAGTCCTAACAGGCTTCGCTCTAGGAGGAACCCGTTTCTGCCTGCATTCGCAGGACAGAAATTCCTTCCCCCTAGTATCTCCCAGGGAACAAAATTTCCCGGCGAACCATGCACTCGACGCCTGAAAGGCGTCTCGCACACTCCCGCCGGAAAATTTCCCTGTAGGTATCCTGCCTGTCCGCACATGTCAGCCAGGCAGGATGGATTTTAAGGGCAAAGGATACCACAAGATGTAAGCCGCCCGGCCTCCGTGAAGGGAGCCGGGCGGCTTTTTGTACCGCTCAGCAGGGGACGTACCGGTACCCACATCCGGGCACCGTCTCGATGAAGTTATGCCCGCCGGCATAGGGCCGCAGCTTGCGCCGTATCTGAAAGACGGTGTTCTCCACCGGGTGAAGCCAGCCGTTGGCGGGGGCCTGCCTGCCGGGCGGCGGGTGCAAGGCCGCTTCTCCGCAGGGCGGTGACCACCGGCTTGTACAGCAGGAAGGTGACCGACCCGTTGAGGACCGCTTTCAGCAGATTGAAAGGGAGGAAGGCCGGCAGCAGCAGTTCGGCCACCGCCTCCCGCGGGTAGCCCATGTAGATGGGGGTGATGAGGTAGTTCCAGAGCATCATCACCGCCACCATGACGGCGCACCCGGCCAGCAGGCCAGCCACCGCGCCGGACAGGGTCCGTTTTTTTCGGTAAATGACGGCAGCCATGCAGGCAAAGGAGACGGTCTGGACGATGTTCATGACACAGCCCAGGATGCCGGTGTCGCTGACCGTCACCATCTCGATAAGGGCGACGACAGCCGAAACGGTGAAGGCGGTCATCGGCCCCCAGATCAGCCCACCCAGTGTGACGACGATGTCGGACGGGTCATACTTGAGGAAGAGAACCACAGGCACCCGTCCCACCGCCATGACCACATAGGTGAGGGCGCAGAGCATCCCGGTCACTGCAATTTTTCTGGTTTTGTTCATGCAAAAACCTCCCCGGAGCAAAAGTAAACACCCGAAAGGGAATGCCTTTCGGGTGTACAGGCAGCGGCCGGCGGCAAAGTTGCCGCGGCCAGACTGCGCCTTCTCCATCCAGACTATCACTGTTGGTTTTGGAATCTCACCAAATCCTGCGCCTCCTGTGCCAAGCGCTCGCGGACTTTACCGCCAATCGGGAATTTCACCCTGCCCCGAAGACATCGCTGTTCAGTTGTCGCCCCAAGGATACCGCATCTCGAGCCCGGGTGCAAGGGGAGGGGCGCATTTCGGAAGGAATTCGGAAGTGCAGCCGTCAGCCCCGCCCCACAACGATTTCGTGAAAGTTCGAGGCATTTTCCAGGATAACGAGTTCACCGGCCTTGATGAAATGTTGCAGGCGTCTGACTCTGACCTGCGAAGCAGGCAGAAATGGGTCCCCCTAAAGCGCTTTGCACTTTTATTGGCCCAGCAGGCTGTCCAGAAGGCCGGTGTCGATGGCACCGTTGCCGATGACCCAGTAATAGAGGTCGTTGTAGGTGCCCCGGCTGTTCAGGACAAACAGTTCTTCCAGTTCGTGGCCGTCGGCGTCATACCAGCGCAGGCGGTACTTTTCATGGCATGATCTCTCCTGTCGGGTCGGGGGAGAGATAAGGCAGGGGATCCTTATGCCTGGGCCTTGCTCTTGATGTATTCGTCGATGGCCTTGGCGGCGGCCTTGCCCGCGCCCATCGCCTTGATGACGGTGGCCGCGCCGGTGACGGCGTCGCCGCCGGCGTAGACGCCCGCGCGGCTGGTGTCGCCGTCGTCACCGCCGGTGACGATGCAGCCGTGCTTGTTGGTCTCCAGGCCGGGGGTGGTGGAGCGGATGAGCGGGTTGGGGCTGGTGCCCAGGCTCATGATGACGGTGTCCATCTCCATGGTGAACTCGCTGCCCGGCTTCTCGACGGGACGGCGGCGGCCGGAATCGTCCGGCTCGCCCAGCTCCATCTGGATGCAGGTGATGGACTTGACAAAGCCGTTCTCGTCGCCGTGGATCTCGACAGGGTTGGTGAGAGTCTTGAAGATGATCCCCTCCTCCTCAGCGTGCTCGATCTCCTCTTTACGGGCAGGCAGCTCTTCCATCCCGCGGCGGTAGACAATGTGGACCTGCTCGGCGCCAAGGCGGAGGGCGCTGCGGGCCGCGTCCATGGCCACGTTGCCGCCGCCCACGACGGCGACCTTCTTGCCCACATGGATGGGGGTCTTGCTGTCGGGCTGGTAGGCCTTCATCAGGTTGGAACGGGTCAGGAACTCATTGGCCGAGTAGACTCCCTTCAGGCTCTCGCCCGGGATGTTCATAAAGCGGGGCAGGCCTGCGCCCGAGCCGATGAAGACGGCCTCGTAGCCGTACTGGCCCATCAGCTCGTCGATGGTCAGCACCTTGCCGATGACCATGTTGCACTCGATGTCCACGCCCAGGGCCTTCAGGCCATCGATCTCCTGCTGGACGATGGCCTTGGGCAGACGGAACTCGGGGATGCCGTACATCATAACGC
>CAZEIG010000037.1:0-13242 GCA_964511805.1 uncultured Faecalibacterium sp. | reverse complement strand
GCGGGCGTTCCGCACCTTGCGGGGGTCGGCGGTATAGACGCCTTCCACATCGGTGAAGATCTGGCAGCGGTCGGCGTGGAGGGCGGCCGCCAGGGCCACCGCGCTGGTGTCCGAGCCGCCGCGGCCCAGGGTGGTGATGTCGTCCAGCTTGTTCAGCCCCTGGAAGCCCGCCACCACCACGACCCGGTTCCGCTCCAGCTCGGAGGAAATCCGTTCGGTTTCCATCCGGGTGATCCGGGCCTTGGTGTAGGCGCGGTTGGTCCGGAAGCCCGCCTGCCAGCCAGTCAGGCTGGTGGCGTGGCAGCCGATCTCGTTCAGGGCCATGGCCAGCAGGGCGATACTGATCTGCTCGCCGGTGGCCAGCAGCATATCCATCTCCCGGGCCGAAGGGTTGTGGGTGATCTCGTTCGCCTTTGCGATGAGGTCGTCGGTGGTGTCGCCCTGGGCGGACACCACCACCACCACGTCGTTGCCCGCCTTATGGGTGTTGGCCACGATCCGGGCCACGTTGAAAATACGGTCGCGGTCCCGCACCGAAGTGCCGCCGAACTTTTGTACGATCAACGCCATACTCTTGTCACTCTCCTCTTGTTCATCCTCTATGCGGGCGGCCGCCGGCCCGTCCAGGGCCGCTGCGTCCGCCTTTTGTTCCCTCTGTTATTCCACCGTTGCGCCGGTGTTGTCGGCATCCAACCGCAGCAGTGTAAATGCTTCACATCCGTCCAGCCCTTCCAGTTCCTCAAGGCCCTGTTCCAGGCCGGCGTAAAACCGTTCCATCCCGCTGCGCTCGGCCACCGCCATGACGGTGCTGCCCGCGCCCGACACATAGACGGCCTTTGCGCCGCAGTCCTTTGCCAGGGCAAAGACCTCCTTCGAGCCGGGCATCAGGGGGATGCGGTAGGGCTGGTGGAGCCGGTCCTCGGTGGCGATGGCCAGCAGGTCGTGCCGCCCCTCGCAGAAGGCCGCCGGCAGCAGCGCCGCCCGGGAGAGGTTGTAGACCGCGTCCCGGTGGGGCACCTGAGCTGGCAGGGCGGCCCGGGCCGCCTCGGTCAGCAGCTTGTAGTCGGGGACAATGGCCGCAAAGCAGAGGCTCTCGTCCACGTCCCGCTTGACCGAGTAGACCTGCCCATCCTCAAAGACGCTGGCGGTCAGCCCGCCCAGCAGGGCCGGGGCCACGTTGTCGGGGTGCCCCTCGATGGCGGTGGCCAGGGTCAGCAGCTCCTGGGTGTCCAGCACGTCCCCCAGCATCCGGTTTGCTCCCAGCAGCCCCGCGATGATGCAGGCCGAAGAGGAGCCGAGGCCCCTTGCCATCGGGATGGGGTTGGTCTGGACGATCTTGAGAGGGGGCAGCTTCTTCCCCACCCTGTCGAAGAGGCTCTTGGCCGAGCGGTAGATGAGGTTTGTCTCACCCCGGGGGATCCGGGTGCCGTCGGCCGCCGAGATGTCCAGCTTATCGCTCTCTTCGAAGGTGGCGGTGTTGTAGAGGGTCACGGCCAGGCCGATGGCGTCGAAGCCGGAGCCGATGTTGGCGCTGGTGGCCGGGACAGAAACCTTGATCTTCATCCTACGCTTTCCCCTCTCATTCTTCCTCGGGCAGGTGGCGGAGCACCAGCTTCACCTGGCCGCCCACCGCCTCGATCTTTTTGGACACGGCCTCCAGGGCGGGGCCGTCGGCCTGTTCCACCAGGTAGGCGCAGCCGTCGTAGTACTCCGCCACCAGCCGGCCCTTGCCGCAGATGGCCTCGACCACCGCCGGGGCCGCACCCTCCACACGCAGATAATATGCGGCGGGGGCCGGGTCGGTGAGCATCCCCTCCACCGGCTCGGCCGTCTGCCAGAAGAGGCTGTCGTGTACCCGCACCCCGTGCTTGAGGGCATCCACGATGTCGGCCACCACGGCGCTGGCGGTGGGCAGCTTGCCCGCCCCCTTGCCGTAAAAGACCACGTCGCCCAGCATATCGCCCTTGACCTTGACGGCGTTGAAGACGTCGTCCACGCCGGCCAGCTGGTTGGACTTCGGCACCAGGCAGGGTTCCACCCCGGCGGCCACCCCGCCGCCCGGCAGCAGTTTCATCCAGGCAATCAGCTTGATGACGCAGCCCAGCCTGCCGGCGGCCTGAACGTCCTCCACCGTGATGTCACGGATGCCCCGGGTCGGAATATTCTGGGGGTAGATGTGGTGGCCGCAGACCAGGGAGGAGAGGATGGCGATCTTCCGGCAGGCATCCCTGCCGTCCACGTCGTCGCTGGGGTCCTTGGTCTCGGCATAGCCCAGCTGCTGGGCGATCTTGAGCGCCTCGTCGAAGTCCATGTTTTCCCGAGCCATCTTGGTCAGCATGAAGTTGGTGGTACCGTTGACGATCCCTTCCACCTCGGTGATGACGTTGGCCGTCAGGCACTGGTGCATAGGGGTGATGATAGGGGTGCCGCCCCCCACCGACGCCTCGAAGAGGAAGGCGCAGTCATGGCTTTTCGCCAGGGCCAGCAGCTCGGCGCCGTAGGTGGCCACCATCTCCTTGTTGGAGGTGCAGACGCTGCGGCCGCTCTCGAGGGCAGCGCGGACATAGGGGTAGGCGAAGCGGGTGCCGCCGATGGTCTCGACCACCACCCGGATCTCCGGGTCGGCCAGGATGACGCCGATGTCCCTGACGAACAGAGCGGCGTCGGGGTGGTCCGAAAAGTCCCGCACATCCAGGATGTACTTGACCTCCACCGGCTCGCCGGCCCGGCGGGCGACGCTGGCCGCGTTCCGGCGCAGGACCTCAAAAACGCCGCTGCCCACTGTGCCAAAGCCTAATATCGCGATCTTTGCCATAATCTCTTCTTCGCTCCTATCCTAAAAATCGTTGCAGGGCCGCCTTACCCGTCGTAGCCCAGCCGCACTGCCACCACCGTGCTCTGACGGCCGAGCGCCGCGGCCAGCTCGTCGGGGGTCATCTGCATGGTGTCGGTCCGGATGGTCACCGCCACCTGGGCGGCGCCGTTCTCGGGGGTGGCCTGGTTGATGGTGACGATGCTGGCCCCGGCGCTGCTGATGCCGGCCAACAGGCTCTGCAGCGCACCAGTTTCGTCCCGCAGCGTCGCCATGACGGTGATGAGCTCCCGCCCGTTTTCCGAGTCAAAGATGCAGTCCTTATATTTATAGAACGCACTGCGGGAGATCCCCACGCTACGGGTGGCAGCCGAGATGTTCCGCGCCTGGCCGCTGGCCAGCAGCTCCTTGGCCTTGATGACCTTCAAAAAGACTTCCGGCAGGACCTGTGCGTCCACGAGATAAAATCGGCGCTCCAAAATGTTCACCTCTCAAGTACAACTGTTCTTGCAGAGAATATAATAGCATCCGTCCCCCCGCAATGCAAGAGGACGGATGCGTTTTTGGCAGATTCGCCAGTTTTCCGTTTGTGCAGGCCCTTTCCGTTGCGGAAATTGCCTTTGGGAGTCAGTCGGTGTCGATCCCCTCGGTGTCCACCTGGGTGGAGACGATGCCGCCGCTATGGTCATAGTTGCAGGTGGCGGGCAGGTCGTTGGCGTTGTAGTAGCCAACGGCGGTGCCAGGGCAGCCGGCGCTGGCCAGCAGGCCGCTCTGGGTGCAGTAGGACCGCTGGACCACGCCCTCCGCCATCGGGAATTCCTTGTACTCGTAGTCGGCCTGGACCTCGTTCATCAGGGCCTGCCATGCCAGCACACAGGTGCGGGTGCGGGCCTGGCTGCCCAGGGTGGTGGTCATGTCGTAGGGGGAGTCGTAGCCCCACCATACGGCGGTGACATAGTAGGGGGTGCCGCCCACGAACCAGAGATCCCGCTCGTCGGTGGCGGTACCGGTCTTGCCGAAGGAGCGCATTCCGCCTGCGGTGGGGTACCGGCCAGACGCCGTGCCCACGCTGCTGTAGAGGACGTTCTGCAGCAGCTGGTTCATGATGGTAGCGGTCTGAGGGGTCAGGGCCTGGTAGCTGGTGGCGTTATTCTCCAGGTAGATGTTGCCATCCTTGTCCAGCACACGGGTGTAGAGGCGGGGGGTGGTATACTGGCCGTCATAGAAGATCTGAAAAGCCGCCGCCAGGGCCATCGGGGTAACGCCGTGGGTCTGGCTGCCCATCACCAGGGGGGCAAGGCCCACATCGTTGACCGGGTCAAGGGTGTCCAGCTGGAGGGTATTATAAAGGAAGTTGAAGATGGTGCTGGTCCCTACCAGGTCGCCCACGCGGGCCGCGATGGTGTTCAGGGAGCGGGCCAGGCCGTTCCAGAGGGGGACGTCGGTGTTGTCGCCGTAGTTGCCGCCGTAGTTCTGGGGCCAGCTCCGCCAGGCGTTGGGGTAGGCCCGCAGGGCCTCGTTCGACAGGCCCGACAGGCCGTTGCGGCGGCAGTAGTCGTCGTCCCGGATGACCATGTCACTCTTGAGGTAGAGGGGGGAGTTGTTGAGCATGGTGGACCAGTTGACCAGCCCGTACTCGATGCCCAGCGCATAGGCGCCGATCGGCTTGATGGCTGAGCCGGTCTGCCGGGTGACGCTGTAGGCGCGGTTGAGGGTCAGGTCGCGGGTCTTTTCGCCCAGGCCGCCCACCATGGCCACCACGTTGCCATCGTAGTCCAGCATGACCATAGCGGCCTGGGTGCGGACGTTCCGGTAATAGGTGACGGTGCCGTCCGCGGCAGTGCTGGTCTTGAGGGTGCCGTCGCTGTTATAAACGGGGATGTCGTCCTCCGACAGGGAGGAGACCTCCTCCTCATGCCAGCCCGCCGGGAAGTATTCGTCGTCGGTGTTGAGCATCAGCTCTTCCATCTGGGACTGGATCTTGGGGTTGACGGTTGCCTTGATGGTAAAGCCGCCGGTGTAGAGGAGCTGCTGGGCCGCCGCCTGCGTGATCCCCTCCTTCTCCATGATGTCGTTCACCACCTCTTCAAAGAGGGCGTCGGTGAAGTAAGAGTTGTTGGAGGCCACCGTGGTGGCGATGGAGGACTCCTCTTCCGCCAGGACCAGGGGCCGGGCTGCCGCGTCACAGTAGGTCGCCTCGTCGATGACGCCCTGGTCCCACATATTATAAAGGATATAATTGCGGCGGTTGATGAGGTTCTCGGGGTTGGTATAGGGGTTGTAATTGGTGGGGTTGTTGGTGATGGAGGCAATGGTGGCACACTCCCAGAGGGTCAGCTCGCTGATGTCCTTGTTGAAGTACTCCATCGACGCTGTCTGGACGCCCTGGATGGTGCCGGTAAAGCTGATTGTATTCAGATAGGCTTCCAGGATGGTCTCCTTGGAATAGTTTTTGTAGAGGGTATAGGCACGGTAGATCTCCCGCAGTTTCCGCAGCGCACCCTTGACGCCGCTGGCGCTGTCGTCACCGGTCAGGTTCTTGATGAGCTGCTGCTCGATGGTGGACGCGCCCTGACGGCCGCTGTAGATGGGGACAATATACTCGTTGATCATCGCGCCGATGGTCCGCTTGATGTTGAAGCCGGGCTCCGAGTAGAAGTCCTTGTCCTCGGTGCAGATGAAGGCCTGCTGCAAATAGTAGGGGATGTTCTCCAGGTCGACCCACATCCGGTGGCTGTTGCTCGAGCGGAGGGTCGCGTACTCGATCTGCTGGCCGGTGTCGGGGTCGGTGGCAACCACCACGCTGGACTGGCTCAGCTCGATGCTGTCCAGGTTGAGCAGGTCGCCGTCGTCAGCCGTGGCCTGCACCACATAGAAGACCCCGCAGACAGCCAGCGCACAGCCGGCCATGATGCCCAGGCAGAACAGGGTGGCAAACACCCGGAAGATCCCCCGCAGGATGGGGTGGCCCTTCTTTTCCTTTTCAGGTTTCTGCCGCTTGGGGCCCTGGTCAGGGTCTTTCCGCCCGCCCGATGGGGAGGGCGCAGCCTCCCGCCTGCTGGCCGTGGTATTCACCCGGCGCCCGGACGTCCCGCCCACATACTGCGAGCCGGTGCCGTCACTGCGGTGAATCCGCCTCATTTCATTCATAGCGTTCAAAACCGCCTCCTTGTTTTCAGACTGGTTTGCCCTTTTATCATCACGCCGGCATCCGGCGTCCCTCTCTCTCAATCACAATTCCATCTCATCACGCCTACTATGCCTATTATGCCAGTGCCCGCTGGGGCGGGCAAATGCCAGTCCGCGTGCCAGCGTACACCTCCGTCCAAATAGCTACTGCGTTTATGCAGTAGCTATTATAGCACATTTACACGGTAAAAGTACAGTTCCAGCGCCGTGAAATTGGGGTGTAATTGTGTGAAACACCGTTTTTTGTCCATACTACTCTTGATTTTCTGCGGAAAGGAGCCCGGTTTTATGCGCAAACTGTGGTACTGTGTCTTTTACGGCCTGTGCGCCTTCACCATCGTTTTCAGTCTGTACTGGATGGCTTCGGCGACGCCGCCCGCCGCCTCCAGCCAGCCCCCGGCCAGCAGCGGCCAGGCCGCCAGCCCCTCCCTACGGGCCGGGACGGCCATGTCAGGGGTGGAGGAGGAGGACGGCTACTATCTCTGCGACGAGGGCGGACGGCTGGCGGTCTACCGCTGCGCGGCGGACGGCACCCCCCGCGAGCGGCTGGAACTGACCGACATCTACGTCAACCTCCTGCCCGAGCAGGACGCCCTCCGGTTCAAGGCGGGCTACCGCGTCTGGGATCAGCAGGAGCTGGAGCGGCTGCTGGAGGACCTGGGAGCCTGACGGGCAGTTGACATTCCCCCGCCTGTCAGGTTATACTGACTTGTAAGATTTTTGTAAACTGCACAGGAGGGGCTTTCCATGTCCAAGACCCATCTCATCACCGGCGCCACCTCGGCGCTAGGGCTGGCGTTGCTGGAGCGGCTGCTGCCCACCCTCGCCGAGGGCGACCTGATCCTCGCCCAGGGCTGCGGCGACCTGGCCCGGCTGGCCGGGCTCTGCCAGGCGCGGCCCGGCTTCATCCGCCCTTACGACGCCGACTTCACCCAGCCCCTGGCGGTCCGGGCCTTCCTCAGCGACCTGACCGACACCCACCCCGCCCCCACCCACTTTGTCCATCTGGCCGGGATGCGCCCCATCGAGAGCGCCTATGCCCATTTTGACGAGGAGCGGTTCGTCCAGGAGCGTGCCGTCGTCTTGGACAGCGCCCTGGTGCTCTGCAAGTCCATCCTGCCCAGGATGGCAGCGGCCGGCTTCGGCCGCGTCCTCTTCCTGGACAGCCGCGGCTACATGGGCGCCGCCTCGGCCGGCATCATCCAGGGGGCCATGGCCGGGCTGGCCCACGCCCTGGCGGCCGAGTACGGCCCCGCCGGGGTCACCGTCAACACCATCGCCCCCGGCCCCCTGGCTGCCGGTGAGCCGGATGGTGAGGCCGGCCGCGCCGCCCCTACCCCTGCCCAGGTGGTCCCCGCCCTCCTCTTTCTTCTGAGTGAGGACGCCGGGCAGATCAACGGTGTGACCCTGCCGGCCGGCATCCGCTGAGACAGCCGCTTTACTCCGTCCGGGTAAGGAGCTTTTTATAGGCTGCTCCATTCCCAGCGCCCCCAGCGGTGCGGTGATAAGGTTGCGGCCGCAAAAAAGCCGATGTCTTCTGCGGCCTTGTCTGCCACAGAAGGCATCGGGTTTGTAAAGATGTTTTTTCAGGGCATCTGTCAAAAAATCTTTCACCCGTTCAGCTCTTCCATCGCCTCCCGGACGGTGTCGGCAGAGAAGAGGAACGCTCCGCTTCTGCTGTACACCTCCACATGGCCGCCCACATACCGGATCTCGAATTCACTCATTCTCTGTCTCTCCTCTCTTGTTTGATCTGTCGTGGGGGAAGCCTCTCTTCCCATCTTCTGAGGAGAGTATAGCAGAACAGAAGTCCCATAATTTTCCCTTTTAACTTTTTTGGATGGAAAAGACGCAAAAAACGCGCCCCCGCAGGGGCGCTGCGGGGGCGCGTTTGGGTTCAGTTCTGGGGGATGCTGGCGGCGGCCTGGACGCGGCGGCCGTTCTGTGCGGTGCGGCGGGTCTTATCATAGCAGTATTTGATAATGGCCTGCCGGCGGACGATCCCGATGAAAACGCCGCGGTCATCCACCACCGGGACAAAGTTCTGGTTCATGGCCGCCTCGATCAGCTGGTCCATGCTGGTGGTGACGGTGACCGGCTTGTAATCCCTCTTTCGCTCAAAGCTGCGGATGGGGATGTCCTCCGCCCCTTCGATGTCCAGCCCGTGGTACCGCTTGAGACCCCACAAGATGTCCCCTTCGGTCAGGGTGCCCACATACTCGCCCTTGCGGTTGAGGATGGGGATGGACGCATAGCGGTTGTTCTCCCACTTTTCAAGGGTCTGTCGGAGGGTGAAGTCGTCATACACATACATGAGGTCCTGTTTGGGAGACAGGAAAAACAAAATATTCATATTTAGGATCTCCTGCTTATGTTATTTGCCGCAATTTACCGGGGAAACGATCATTCTGCGGCATGGGGGCCGCAGGGGTTCACATCCATGACGCCCGCCTCCTTCCCGGCTTTTATTTTAGCACTTTTACACATCAAAAGAAAGCCGCCGCACCTATTTTTTAGATTTTATTCACAACTGGATTTCGCCATTTGCGAAAATCCATGCCAAAGCCATGCACAAGCGGCTGTTTTGTGCTATACTAAGAAAAACGCCGTCTGCCCCGCTTTTCCAGTATAGCAGATGGCCCTGTCGAAATTGCCAAAAAGGAGGCCGCAACCACACCCATGCACCTCTTGGATCTTCTCCGCCGGGACGCGATCCGCCGGAGTGCCGCCGCCCTGCTGGCGGTCGGGCTGCTGGCGGGCTGTGCCCGGCCCGCCGTCCTCCAGCCCGCTTCGTCGGAGGCGGCGTCCGCCTCCGACACCGGCCAGACGGCCGCCGAGACCGAGCCCGCCCGCTTTTCCATCGCGGTGCGGGCGGACAACTACAACCCCTACCTGGACGCCAGCACCCTGACCGAGCAGGTGGCCGGGCTGCTGTTTGAAAAGCTGACCGTCATCTCCCCCCGGATGGAGCTGGAAATGCGGCTGGCCCAGTCGGTCGTCTCCGAAGGGCTGACGGTGACCATCCGGCTGCGCGGTGGCTCCACCTTCGCCGACGGCAGCCCCATCACCGCCCAGGACGTGGCCGCCAGCCTGCTGGCCGCCAAAGCCAGCAGCTTCTATGCTGGCCGGCTTGCCAACATGACCGACGCCCAGGCCACCGGGGAGAGCACGGTGGTTCTCACCCTGGCCGAGCCGGACAGCCTTTTCGGCTATCTGCTGGACCTGCCCATCATGAAGGCCGAAGAGACGGCCTCTCCCCGGCCCACCGCCAGCGGCCGCTACACCTACGGCAGCCAGGCGGACACCCTCGTCCCCAACCCCCGCGCTCCCTTCCCCGAGGCGGGGCCGGACACCATCTACCTGACCGCCGTCACCGACTACGCCGAGCTGGTCTCCCAGCTGGCGATGGGAAAGGTCAGCTTCTACCTCGCCGAAGAGAGCGCCCCTTCGGCGGTGGCCACCTCCGAGAACTATTTCCGGACCAATACCCTCCTTTTCCTGGGGGTGAACGGCTCCGCCGACAACCCCCTGTGCGGCACCAGTCAGGGCCGGGTCCTCCTCAGCAGCATCCTCTCCCGGCAGGACCTGGCCGACCACTACGCCAGCGCCTACCCTGCCACCGGCGCCATCAACAGCCTCTACGCCTGCGTCGAGGGGGCCCAGGTCATCAGCGAGGAGGCCGACACCAGCGCCCTGGCCGCCCTGGGCTACACCTGGGACGAGGCCGCCGGCCTCTACCTGGACGCCGATGGCAGCCCCGCATCGGTGGATATCCTTGTCTGCGGCAGCTCGGCCGACCGGGTCTATACCGCCCGGCTGCTCCAGCAGCAGTGGACATCCGCCGGCATCGAGGTCACCCTGACCCAGGCCGACGACTTCGGGGCCTACCTCCAGATGGTCCAGAGCCGGCAATTCGAACTGTACATCGGTGAAATGAAGTTGTATAATAATATTGACCTCTCGCCCTTCTGGACCGGCAGCGCCCGCTACGGCCTGGCCGTCAGCCAGGAGCTGCTGGACGCCTACAGCCAGATGCGGGCCGACAGCACGGCTGCCGGGGCGTTCGAGGCACGTTTCGCCGAACAGATGCCCTATATCCCCCTGCTGTGGCGGGGCGGGGTCACCGTGTCCAACCGCCGCACCAGCGGCGTTGTGTCCAGCGTCAGCGACCTCTACTATTCCCTCGCAAGCCTTTCGGTCGGAGGCTGAATGCCGGACCATAAAAATTTTCATAAAAGGAGCAGAGCGATTATGATCACGACTCATCTTCCCCTGGGCGATGTACGCTTCTCAGCTGAGTATTTTTCGACGCTGGTAGGCGAAGCCGCCAAAAGCTGCTACGGCGTGGCCGCCATGGCCCCCCGCGGGGTCGCCGATGCGGTCAAGAGGCTTGTCCGCGGCGAGGACTTCGCCGACAAGGGGGTCCGCGTCACCCCCGAAAACGGCCGCCTGATCATCGAGATCCACATCGCGGTCGGCTATGGGCTGAACATCTCGACGGCGGCCCAGAGCATCACCCACCGGGTGCAGGACGAAGTGGAGCGCTCCACCGGCCTGCGGGTCGCCCGCGTGATCGTGTCGGTGGACGACGTAATCGCCTGATAAGGACCGAACAGATCACCCCGGGCAGGCCCCGTGGGCATACGAAGGAGCAAAAACAATGATCAGTGGTAAAATTCTGCGTGACGCCATCATTTCAGGCGCAAACAACATCAACAACCAGCGCTCCCGTGTGGACGAGCTGAACGTCTTCCCCGTGCCGGACGGCGACACCGGCACCAACATGGGGATGACGGTGGGCGCGGCCGTCCGGGAGCTGCAGGCGCTGGACGACGACTGCACCGTGGGCGAGGCCGCCCGGGTCGCCGCCTCCGCCATGCTGCGGGGCGCGCGGGGCAACTCGGGCGTCATCACCAGCCTGCTGTTCCGCGGCTTTTCCAAGGCGCTGGAAGGCAAGAAGGAGGCCGGCGCCGACGATTTGGTCCTGGCGCTGGAAAAGGGGGTCGAGGCAGCCTATAAGGCCGTCATGAAGCCCACCGAGGGCACCATCCTGACCGTCGTCCGGGTGGCCTCGGAGGAGGCCCGGGCCAGCGGCATCGCCGACGTGGGCGAGCTGTGGGATCTGGTGCTGTCGGCCGGCCAGCGCGCCCTGGATGACACCCCCAACCTGCTGCCCGTCCTCAAGAAGGCGGGCGTCGTCGACGCCGGGGGCCAGGGCATCCTCATCACCTTCGAGGGGATGGGCAAGGTCTTCCACGGCGAAGAGGGCGTTGCGGCGGCGGACGAGCCCCAGAACAAGGCCAAGCTCTCCACCGCCAACGCCGGCCGCGGCGTCTTTACCGACGACCTGATGAAGGTGGAGGACATCAAGAACGGCTACTGCACCCAGTTCCTCATCCATAAGAACGAGGGCGCCAGCGCCGCCAAGATGCGGGCCTTTGCCGAGTCCAACGGCGACAGCGTCGTCTGCATCGAGGATGACGACGTCATCAACCTCCATGTGCATACTGCCGACCCCGGCAAGATCCTCTCCGAGGCCATCAAGTACGGCTACCTGACCAACTTCAAGATCGAGAATATGCACGAGCAGTTCCTGGCCCGGCAAAAGCAGGGCAAGAGCCTTGAAAAGCAGGCCGAGGCCGAACAGAAGCAGCGCGCCTCGGACGCCGCTGCCAGCGAGTTCATCTACGCCGCCGTCGACCCCAGCCGGGACTATGGCTTTGTGGCGGTAGCCGCCGGCGAGGGGCTGAAGGCCGTCTTTACTGACCTGGCGGTGGACGCCGTCGTCTCGGGCGGGCAGACCATGAACCCCGCCACCGAGGACATCCTGGCCGCCGTCCAAAGCGTACCGGCCAAAGCCGTCTTTGTCCTGCCCAACAACAAGAACATCATCATGGCTGCCGAGCAGGCCGAAAAGCTGGCCGACCGGCGGGTGGTGGTCCTACCCACCCGCACCATCCCGATGGGGATCACCGCCATGCTTAGCTTTGACCCCACCGCCTCGGTCGAGACCAACACCATCAACATGATGAAGGCCGCCGACAACGTCTCCACCGGCCTGATCACCTACGCCGCCCGGGACAGCGAGTACGATGGCAAGCGGATCCGGAAGGGCGAAATCATGTCCCTTGAGAACGGCAAGATCGTCGCCACCTCCAACGACCTGACCAAGGCCGCCTACCGTCTGGCCCGCAGCATGTGCAAGAAGGACTCCAGCTTTGTGACCATCATCTCGGGCTGCGACGTCAGCGACGAGGACGCCGAGCGGACCACCGAAATCATCAAGTCGAAGTGCCCCAGCCATGTCGAGGTCAGCCACATCCGGGGCGGCCAGCCGGTCTACTACTATATGATCAGCGTGGAGTGACCCTCCGTTTCAATTTGGGACAGAGAAATTTTTGACAGAAATTTCGTTCCGTTTCATCCCTGGACGAAAAGGCCATTGACAAAATCCCCTGCTTGCCCTATAATTGTTGCACACATGAGGGAGTAATTCCGCGTGAGAACGCGAGGCCTGCCCGTCAAGACGGCTCTGTATGAGCCCGGGATGCTTTGACCAGAATGAGACTCATGCACAGGAAACATCCGGTGCATGGGTCTTTTTTGCAGGGGCAGGCCCCCTCCCGACCCACCGCACACTGCCAAAGGAGCGAGGAGTAATGAAACAGGAGTACGTACAATCACCCCAGGATCTGATCGAGGAGCTGAACACCAGCCCCTCCGGTCTGAGCAGCGCGGAGGCCGCTGCCCCGCTCGAAAAATACGGCCCCAACAAGCTCAAAGACGCTGAAAAGCCCACCCTGCTGCAGCGCTTCATTGAGCAGCTGAAAGATCCGATGCTGATCATCCTGATGATCGCGGCGGCGGTCTCCGCCGTGACCAACTTCATCTCGGGCGAGAACTTTGCCGAGGTGTTCATCATCCTGATCGTCGTGCTGCTGAACGCGGTGCTGGGCGTCTTTCAGGAGAGCAAGGCCGAGGCCGCCATCGAGGCGCTGCAGACCATGACCGCCGCCACCTGCAAGGTGATGCGTGACGGCAAACAGGTCTCCCTCCACAGCGACGAGCTGGTGCCCGGCGATGTGGTCCTGCTGGAGGCCGGCGACGCCGTCCCCGCTGACGGCCGCCTGCTGGAGAGCGCCAGCCTGAAGATCGAGGAGGCCGCCCTCACCGGCGAGAGCGTCCCGGTGAGCAAGGTCATTGAGGCGCTGGGCCTGGCCCCCGGCCAGGACGACGTCCCC
>CAZEIG010000036.1:0-13823 GCA_964511805.1 uncultured Faecalibacterium sp. | reverse complement strand
TACAGCTTCGGATTGCAGGAACTGGTTTGCTTGTTCTGGATGTTGTTGATATTTGATGGGATTGCTCTAGGGCTATGTCAAGCCTCCTGGCTTTGCCGGAGGTTCTGATTCTCCGACAGGCAAAAATTTGCAACAGGTTCAGGTTTACGAATGGGGATTTTTTGAGCTGCTTTTACGCAATTGCGTTATGCGCAGTCACAAAAAGTTTTGCATCATTTTCTTGAGATAAAATGACCATGACCGTAAAAGATGCTGTAGCCAAACACTTTCGAGAACTACGCTCTCGGCGCGGGATTTGCCCCAACAAGTTGCCTGATACTGTATCATTTTAGTTGATACCGAACGCGCAAGGAAAAATTATAGAGCCAAGAAAAACAAAGGGGCAACTAAAATGGCAAAGCGCAAACAGTATGACAAGGAATATAAGGTACAGGCGGTAAAGCCGGACCATGAGATCGGAGGGCATAGGCAGCAGAGGAACTTGGCATACCTAAAAACACCCTGTATGGGTGGATGTGAAAAGAACGGCGGGGGGTCATCGACCTTGGCCCGGACAACCGGAATCCAGACACTGCCCTGACTCTCAGCCAGGAGCTGACGTCTTTGCGCCAGCAAGTGCGTCAGCAAGTGCGTCAGCAGGAGACGGAAATCTGGCGTCAGCTTTGTGTTTGACAACGACCAGCGCATCTATCTGTCCAATGACGGGGTGGCAGAGCAACAAAAAAGCCCGGATGCATAGGCATCCGGGCAGGGGATTTGGCTCATTTTGTTCTGGGACGAGGCGAGGCACTGACGTGAGACGACAGTCTTGGCTCTTCATTGGGTTCAAGAACCAGAAGGTCCGACAAGTCACAGTCGAGTGCCTCGCAGATCAGATCGAAATGGTCGAGGTTGATTCTTTCCGTGAGCTCGTTGTAGTATTCGTTGATGGTCGCTTTGCGAATACCTGTCATCCGGTGAAGATCAGCCTGTGTCAGCCACCTTTCGCCGAGGCGGGCTGATAGTAAAATCCTGATCATAAGCCGTATTTCTTTTGCGTTTCATTTTAACGATTGCCGGAACAAAGATCATCCATTCGTAACATTGGCACGAATACAGTAATTTTATTACGAAACAAAGAAGACTGCCGACCGGCCATGAAAAGTCCCTCGCAGAGAAGCCTGCGAGGAATTTTTTAATTGTCTATCAAACAACACAAAACGAACACAGCTCCTTTGCGTACCAAGGAAACCATGTTCGTTTTGCTCTGGATTGGTGGAGATAAGCGGGATCGAACCGCTGACCTCTTGAATGCCATTCAAGCGCTCTCCCAGCTGAGCTATACCCCCATGTATTCGGTTTGGCGTCGGGTGATGTGAACCGGCGACGTTAGTTATTATATCAGAGGCGGCGGCAAAAGTCAACAGCTTTTTTCAAATTTTGGGACAGAGAAAAAGCCCGCAGCCGGGCGGGCGGCTGCGGGCTTGGAGGGGACGGCTCAGGCGGGCTTGCGCGCCTGAGCAGCGAAGATCTGGGGCGCGGCCTTGTAGATCAGCAGGGCGGCCACCATCGTGATGAGGGTCTCAGGCCCCATGTAGCTGGCGTTGTAGCCTAGGCTGTAGGTCCAGGCAGACAGGCCCTCGTTCAGGTTGCCCCAGATCAGGACGCCGGACAAAAAGCTGCACCAAAAGCGCAGCAGGCCCGCCATGGCGGTGCCGACGGCGATGCCCACCATCCGGTTTTTGAAGGGACGGGCGAACAGGTCTGCCAGGCCCAGCGCCATGAAAGCCAAGACATAGTCCAGCAGCACTTCCCCGAGGAAGTAGAGGAAGGTAGGCACCGGCGGCGCCCAGAAGCCCAGCAGCATCTGCAGCAGGCTGTTCACAAAGCCGGTGAACAGCCCCCACTTGACCCCGTACCGGAAGCTCACCAGCACAAAGGGCAGCATCCCCAGCAGGGTGACGCTGCCGCCGTTGGGCATAGTGAAGAGGGTGATGTTGGACAGCACCGTCCCCACTGCGATCATCAGGGCGCATTCCACCAGGATGCGGGTCTTGGAATAAGTCTTGCTCATTTGGGAGATTCGCTCCTCTGTTACAATATAGTACACAAAAACAAATGCGCCCGCTTTCCAGCAGGCGCATGGGGTGTTTACAAAACTGGACGTTCCGCAAACTTACCTACGCCGGCATTACCCGGATCAGGTTCGAGGGTACTCCGCCTGTGCGGATCTCAGCCTTTCGGCGCCCCTGTTTTCATGTCCGTTTTTGAGTATAACCCCCGGTGGCGAAAATGTCAAGCCCTTTTCATCGGGGTGGGCACCAGCAGCATCCTGGCCCGGTACGGGGCCCGCTACCTGTGCAACGTGGGGTACTTCTCTACCTTCATCGACACCCCCTTCACCCCCATCAACACCTGCATCACCAATGCCGCCTTCTCCGGCACGGCGGCCATCGCCCTGTCGGTCTCGGGGGAAACACGGCAGGTCATCGATATGGCCCGCCAACTCAAGGAGCGGGGCTGCACCCTCATCTCGATCACCAACAGCGCCAGCTGCACCCTGGCCCGCAGCCGAAAGAAGAACTTCTACTGGTACAAGAAGGTCATCGCCTCCAACGGCGAGGACCTCTCCAACGATTGAACATTGAACGAGGGAACGAGACTATGGCAGGGATTTGTCTTACCATTGATGTGGGCGGCAGCTTCATCAAATACGCACTGATCGGCCCGGACCGCACACTGGCCGAACACGGCAAAATCAAGACCCCCACCGGCTCCCACCAGGCCTACCTGGACGCACTGGAAGGGATCTACCGGCAATTTGCCGGCCGGGTGGAGGGGATCGCTGTCTCCTACCCCGGCATCATCGACAGCGACGCGGGCGGCGGCCGTCCTCCGGCGGACCTGCCCCGAGAAGGGCCGCCAGGTCCGGCTGGAGGGGGCACCCATCGACCTTGAGACTGCCACCGCCTACAGGGACGGAAAGAGCGTGGCCCTCACCGCCCGGGAACTCAAGCTGTTCGAGAAGCTCTACGAGAACACCGGCCGGATCGTCACCACCGGCGCCCTCTGCCAGGCCATCTGCGGGGACTACTGGCAGGGGTACGAGAGCACCCTGGCCACCCACATCCGCCACCTGCGGGAGAAGCTCGAGCCCAATCCCTCCCGGCCGGTCTCGATCGTGACGGTCAAGGGGCTGGGCTACCGGCTGGACCTGCCCGCCGCCAGAGCGAGAAGCTGACCGCCCTTGTCGCTGACCTCAACCTGACCACCAAGCTGGAATACGCTCTCCAGCCCATCGCCCGCCAGCCAGTGGACGCAGTGGAACTGGCCCGCCAGGCCGTCAGCGAGCTGTTGAACGCCGGCCTGGACAAGCGGTACACCGTCGAGTTCGTCGAGGGCGAGGGGGTCGGGGCGGACGGCCCCCTGACCGTCATGGGGGACCCCGCCCTGCTGGGCCGGATGCTGAGCAACCTGCTGCGCAACTGCGTCGTCCACAACCCCGGCGGCTGCCGCTTCACGGTGGCGGACGACGGCGTCGGGATCAGCCCCGGCCCTCAACAGCGGCACGACCAGACAGGACCCCGCGCCCGGCGTCCCTGGCCCGGACGGTGCCGAGCACGGCCTGGGCCTCAAGATCGTCCGCACCCACGACGGCCGCCTCCACTTCGCCCTCCTCCATCCCCACGGCCTGATGGTGGACGTGTGGCTGCCGCGCCGAGCGCGTCCAGCGGACGATGAAGCAAAGGCGCGGCAGGCAATGCAGGCGAGGCGCTGCCAGTGACAGAAATAGCCGAGCCAGAGTCGGGGCCGCCGCCCAAATTTGCAAGCGCGCCGCGTGCGCGACGCAAAAGCAGGGCACCGCAACTCGGAGAAGGCTAGAGAGGGCCACCCCTCACCCCTTATCTGCGCCGGAGGTGATCCCTTCGACGTAGAACTTCTGCATGATGACGAAGAGGATCGAGATGGGGATGGAGACGATGACGCTGCCGGCGCAGAAGAGGGCGAAGTAGTTGTTCACCAGCGTCCGGGACAGCATGTTGTACAGCCCGATCGAGACGGTCCAGTCGGCGCTGATGCCCGAGTTCAGGATCATCTTGGCCATGACGAAGTCGGTCCAGGGGGTCATGAAGGAGTTGATGACGGTGTAGACCAGGATGGGTTTGGACATCGGCAGCACCACCTTGAAGAAGGTCTGCGCCTCCGACGCGCCGTCCAGCTTGGCGGCCTCCCGCAGGGAGACCGGCACCGTGTCAAAGAAACCCTTGCAGATCAGGTACCCCAAGCCCGAGGACCCGGCGTAGACCATGATGAGCCCCGCGTAAGAGTTGGTCAGGTTAAGGTAGCGCAGCACGAAGTAGACCGCGATCATGGCCAGCACCCCCGGGAAGAGATTGACCGTCACCGACAGGTTTTGCAGCAGCCGCTTGCCCCGGAACTTGCAGCAGCTTATGGCGTAGGCCACCATCAGGACGAAGGCCGTCGAGATGATGCAGTTGAAGCAGGCCACGATCAGGGTGTTGCGGAACCACTGGGGGAACTGAGCCACCGAGTCGGGGTGAAACAGGATGTTGATATAGTTGTTCAGGGTGTACCCGCTGGGGAAGAAGGTGCGGAAGTTGATCCCCGCATAGTCCGAAAAAGATGTCACCAGCAGCCAGAGGATGGGCACCAGCCAGACCACCGACAGCCCGATCAGCACGATGTGCCGGATGGTGACGTTGACGCCACGGCGGACCTTGCCCCGCCGCAATTCTCTTCTGGTTTCGGCCGTCTGGGTCTGTGTCATGAGAAAGCCGCCTCCTTCTTGTTGATGAACCTGAAGCACACCACCGTGAACACCGCGCAGACGATGAACACCATGATGCCGATGACCGCCGCCATCTTATAGTTGTACTGCGCCTGCGTCAGGCGGAACAGCCATGTCACCAGCAGGTCCACCTCCTTTGCGCTGGAGGCCGCCATGGCCTGGTCGGTGGTGACGTAGACGTCCTGGGTCAGCAGGTAGATGACGTTGAAGTTGTTGACATTCTTGACAAAGTCGGTGACCAGCGCCGGCCCCTGGACGCTGAGCAGGTAGGGCATCTTGATGTGGACAAACTGCTGCCAGGGGCTGGCGCCGTCGATTCGGGCCGCCTCCAGCATATCGCTGGGGATGTTCATCAGTACGCCGGCGGCAATCAGCATCTGGTAGGGCACGCCCACCCAGATGTTGATGAGGATAATCATCATCTTGGCCCAGGATGGGTCAGTCAGGAAGGGGATGTAATCCATGTTGGCCCCGATCAGCCCGATGTTCCGCAGCAGCCCGGTCACCCCGAGGTTCGACATCATGGTGTTGAAGATGCCGTTGTCCGAGAAAAAGTTCCGCACCAGCAA
Source organism: uncultured Faecalibacterium sp. (assembly GCA_964511805.1). Taxonomy (GTDB): domain Bacteria; phylum Bacillota; class Clostridia; order Oscillospirales; family Ruminococcaceae; genus Faecalibacterium. The sequence continues at coordinate 8,465 of CAZEIG010000036.1, read as the reverse complement.
CAATGTGACGAACTGGGGCACCGCGATGGTGACCATGAAGATGGTACGCCAGAGCTTGGGGAGCTTGTCGTTGATGAGCATTGCCAGGAACACCCCGCCGAAGAAGGTGGTGAGGGTGGCGAAGAAGGCCCAGACCAGCGTCCAGACCAGAATCTTCCCGAAGGCGTAGCCAAAGGTCAGCGAGAGGGACTGCCCGCCCCCGAAGAGGGTAAAGAAGTTGGTCAGTCCCACCCAGGTGAAGAGGGAGCTCGGGGGCATATGCTGCTGGTCGTAGTTGGTGAAGGCCACCGCGATCAGGATGAAGAGGGGGATAATGGTAAAGACCACCACGCCCAGCACCGGCAAGGTCAGCAGGGTGACGTAGAGCTTCTCGTTCAGGTAGACCCGGATGTCCTGGGCGAAGTTGTTGGTCTTTTTGCCTGCAGCCCGCACCTGCTGCAGCTGGAAGTTGGAGCTGACCACCATCATGGCCGCCGCCAGCATGGCCAGGATTACCACAATGGCGATGACGCTCAGCAGCAGGATGGCGAAGGAGTTGTCGTAGTCATTGACCTCATTTTTCAGGGTGACGGGGTTGAAGACCATCTCCATCTGGACGGTGCCCAGGGTGCCGAACTTGGCCAGGTTGGGGATGCCCGCCACCGCCAGGTAGTACAGCCCCAGCCCTTCCACAAAGGTAACCAGCAGCGCCTTGATCAGCTGGCCGTGGCCGATGTATCCCAGCCCCCAGACCACAAAGGACAGCTTGGTGAAGATGTCCCCGTGGACCAGGGCATGGCCGAACTGCTGCAGGAAGTTGGGTTCCCTGCCGTCTGCGCACCGCGCCGGCCGGGCAAGCAGTGTCGTCTCTGCCACAAAAATCGCTCCTTTCGCAAACCAATGGCAGGCACCGCCCACGGGCGTATATGCCGCAAACAGCGCCTGCCGTATCCGCAGGGAGAGCCCGGAGACAGCCTCTCCCCTTTCTTATGCTCTTCTTATGCTCTATGCCTTATGCCGCGCTCACTGCGCCACAGGGGCGGTGATGCCGGCCACGGCGTCGTCCACCAGCTGCTGGGTGGTCTTGCCCTGGGTGTTGCCGGACGCCAGGATCTGGCCCAGGCTGGCGGCGGAGTCCCAGTAGTTGGATCCCACCCGCTGCAGGTCGGCGAAGTCGCTCTGGGCGGCCAGGGCGGCGATAGCCGGTGCGGACTGAACCGCCTCCGACGCGTTGACGTTGATGTTGGATGGACCGAGGTTCCGGTCCTCGAACCGTTTGAGCTGGTTGTCCTCGTTGGTGATGTAGTCGGCCAGCATCATGGCGACACCTACGTTGGCGCTGTGGGGGTTGACGCCCACCAGTTTGTACCCCGAGAAGGAGCCCATCTGGACCTGCTCGCCGTTCATGGTATAGGTGGGCAGCTTGGTGGCCTGGTAGTTGTCGCCCCAGGCACGCTGGGCGGTGTTGGCGTTCCAAGTGCCGCTGATGGCGGCGCAGACACTGCCGTCCACGATGCCCGAGGCGATGTCGGCGTCGGGCGCGCTGCGGAAGGCGCTGTTGGCCGCGATGTCCATGATGGCCTGGGCCACGTCGGCGCCCGGCTCCTCGTTCCAGTCGCAGACGGTGTTGACTCCGTCGTCGGCCAGGGTGGCGGTCAGGCCTGCCCCGGCGAAGAAGCTGTAGATGTACCAGCCATCGTTCAGGGTCATGTCAAAAGTGCGGTCTGCGGCGGCGGCGGCCAGGATGCCGTCCACCGTCTCGGCGTCCTCGGCGGTGACAACGCTGCTGTTATAGTAGAGGAAGTAGCCGTTGTCGGCGGTCATGGGGTAGGCGTAGAGGGTACCGTTCATGGTGGCGGCCTCCACCGAGCCCTCGAGGTTCCGGCTCTTGACGTCGTCGACGTTCAGCAGGACTTCCTGCAATGCTCCAGCGGCCACCAGCTCGTTCAGCTGGTCGTCCGCAAAGGCAAAGACATCCGCCGCGGCGGTGGGGTCCACCAGGATGTTGTCCTTGGCGTCCGCCTCGCTGCAGGCGCCGATGTTGATGGTGACGTTCCCCTTGTCGGCGTTCTCCTCAATGAAGGCGTCGGCCATCTCACGCAGCATCTGCTGGTCCTCTTCGGCGCCCCACATGGTCAGGGTGACATCGCCCCAGCTCTCGGCCTCGCCGGCGGCGCTGGAAGCGGTGGAGGAAGCAGCCGTCGAGGCTGCCGTGCTGCTGGAAGAGCTGCCGCAGGCGGTCAGTGCGCCCGCAGCCGCCACAAAACACCCGCTGCAGTGAGGAATTGACGGCGGGAAATCATCTTTTTCATGATGCATCTTCTCCTTCTTATCTTCTTGTCGGTCTCTTGGGACCTGTTTCTTGCACAGGGGGCGGCGTGCCGCCTTGTTGCGCAAACCGTAACTCATTCCCTGCGCAATATAAGGACACCGCAACCCGCCTTCGGAGTCAATGTACAGAACTTCCTGTAATATGATAAAATTTATAGGCTTTTTGCCCACAAGCCCCGTTTCTTCTTTAAGCATCAGCGCAATTTGTTGCGCATCCTGTCGTTTCCTGCCGATCAAAAGAGGCCGTCTGCCAGCTGCAGACAGCCTCTTTTGTCCGTTCCGTTTGCCTTTCACCTGTAGAGCAGCCCGCTGCGGGCGTACTGGGTGGACCCGCGCAGGGTCACCTGGTGGCCCAGCACCTGCCGCCGCCGGACTTCCCTGCCGGCCAGCAGGTCCAGCAGCATCCGGCAGGCCACCGCCCCCAGCGCCCCCGCGTCGAACTGGACCGCCGAGACGGCCGGGTTCAGCCCGCTGATTAGCTCGCTGTCGTAGAGGCTGGCCACCCGCAGGTCCTCCGGCAGGCGGATGTGCCGTGCCTGCAGGTCGAGATAGATGTCCATCGTCAGCCGGTCGTCGCCGCACAAGATGCAGTCGGGCCGCCGCTCCAGCACCAGCTCGAGGGCGTCAGTCCGCTGGGCATTACTCTCGATGCCGGTGCGGACCAGGGCCGGGTCGGGCTGGAAGCCGAACTCATCCAGCGCCTCCCGGTAGCCCCGCAGCCGGTCAACGTTGACATAATAGCTGGTCGCGCCGGTCAGCAGGGCGATCCTCCGCAGCCCCAGCTGAAGCAGCAGCCGGGTCATCTCCCGGGCGGCCCCCACCTGGTCGTTATCTGCCTGAAAGACGGCCTCGTCCTCGGTGCGGCCGATGGCCACAAAGGGCATCTTGTATTGGCGCAGCAGCTCGATGCAGGGGTCATCCTGGACGGTGCGGGAGAGGATAATCCCGTCCATCTTCCGGTTGGCGAGCTGGCGTTCCAGCTGGCTGGTGTCCGACGCCTCCACATAGCAGAGCAACAGGTCATACCCCCGCTGGGCCGCCACCGTGCAGATGCTACCCATGCTCTTGCGCAGAAAGGGCAGGTCCAGGTGGACGAAGTGCCCCGGTATGACCATCGACAGGTTGTGGGTGGCCCGCACCCCGGCGCCGGCCCCCCGCACCGCCGGCGCGGCGCCGGTACTGTCCAGGTAGGCCCGCACCCGGGCCCGGGTGGCCTGGCTGATCCGCCCCTTGCCCGACAGGGCCCGGGACACCGTCGTCTTCGAGACCCCCAGCGCCCCGGCGATCTCCTCAATGGTGACCTTTTTGGCGGCGTTCTCTTCTTCTGCCATCGTCCTTCCCTCCCATCCTGCAAGCAGTGTGCGCAACAGATTGCGCTTTCTTTCAGGATACCAGCCTGGCCGCCCTTTTGTCAAGGGCCGCCGCCGCAAAAGATCCGCCCCAAACTTTATGCAACATTGCAAAAAGAGGATTTTCCGCTGGCATTCCGCCCGCCTTCGCCCGCCCTTTTGAAAAAGACCTGCAGCGCCCTGCCCCCGTCGATGGAGAAGATGGAGATGTACGGCTTCCACCGAATGGAGTTCGTCGTCTTGTTCCCCTCCCCTCTCTACATAACGTCCATATCGACGAGCGCCACCTGGACGAGGGCGACCTGGGCCGGACGTGGGAAACAGGGATCCTCTACAACCTCCATCACCCCATCGACCCGGAGCGCTTCACCGGTACCACCCATGACTACGCCGGCATCGTTCAAAAGATACGGGATTACGCAGCGTATTGAACCATCGCCCAGCCGCCGCGTCGACCCACAGAAAAAAGGCCGCTGCATCTTGGCAGCGGTCTCTTTTTCTGGACAATCTTCTTCTGGGCAATCTTCGGTTGTGGCGGGTGGGACGCTTACAGCAGCCGCTCCCGGCCGGCGTATCCTGGTAGACGGCAGTGCCGTAGCCGGGCAGGGTAGTCCCGTTTGGCAGGGCGGCGGGGGCGGCGCTGCAGTTCTGCAGGAAGAGGAAGCCCTCCCGCCGGGTGGCCAGGACGCCGCCGGGCAGCGCTTCGGCGCAGACGGGCGCCAACCCGGCCTGCCCGGCCGCCGCCCGATAGAAGGCGTCGTAGAAGGCCAGGTCGAAGCGACTGGCCAGGTAGTAGGCCCGGCCCCTGCCATAGGGGTGGACCGCCGCCGACGGCGCCCCTGCAAAGTAATCCTCGCCGTAGACGGCCAGCGGGGCCCCTTCCACCGGCAGGCAGCGGCGGAATTCCCCGTCGTACATCCCGTCGATCTCGGCTCGGCGAAGGCCCAGCAATCCGGTCAGGCCGTAGGGGGTGTCCCCCAACCGGCAGAGATCGCTCTCATCCACCACACCGGTCCAGTAGGTCACCACCACCGTCCCCCCGTTGGCCGCAAAGTCGCAGACCGCCCGGGCAAATCCCTCCCGCAGGAGGTAGAGCATCGGCAGAACCACCAGCCCGTAGCCGTCCAGGGGGCTGTCCTGACCGATGAAGTCGACCGTGACCCCTGCCCGGGCCAGGGCGTTGTAGTGACGGGCCAGCTCCTGCCAGTAGCCGAGGCCGGCGTTCCGGGGCCCGCTGGAGCCCTCCAGCGCCCACATATTTTCCCAGTCGTGGACGATGGCGGCCTGTTTGGGGCGGCTGCTGCCCGCCACCAAGGCCAGCCGCTCGAGCGCGGCGCCCACCGCCGCCGCCTCCCGGAAGGGGCGGGCGTCGGCCCGGCCGTCGTGGCCAACCACCGCCCCGTGGAGCTTCTCCTCCGCACCCCGGCTGGCCCGCCACTGGAAGTAACAGACGCTGTCCGACCCGTGGGCCACCGCCTGCAGGGCGGACAGGCTGGCAATGCCCGGCTTCTTCTGCTTGCTGACCGGCTGCCAGTTGGTGAAGCTGGGGCTGGACTCCATCAAAAGGAAGGGCTTCCCCTTGAGGGAATAGAAGAGGTCGTGCATCATGGCGGTGTCCAGGGCGGTTTGCTCCACCGTCTCGGTGGGCTTGTGCCAAGTGGGGTAGCTGTCCCAGCTGACCACGTCCAGCTCCCGGGCCAGCTTGTGGTAATCGATGTCGTGGAAACGGTACATCAGGTTGGCAGTGAACTGCGCATCCGGCGCCAGCGCCCGGACGCAGTCCCGCTCAAACTTGAAGAAGTCGATGTGCCGGTCGCTGACGAACCGCTTCCAGTCCAGCGCCAGCCCCTGGACGGCGTTCTCCCCCTGGGGCGCGGGGCTCTCGATCTGGTCCCAGTCGGTGTAGTCATGGCTCCAGAAGCGGGCGTTCCAGGCCTTGTTCAGGGCGTCCAGGCTGCCGTACTGCTCCTGCAGCCAGCGGCGGAAGGCTGCCTGGCAGAGCTCGCAGTGGCACTCGCCCCCCATCTCGTTCGAGACGTGCCAGAGGATGACCGCCGGGTCCTGCCCGAAGCGGGCCGCCAGCTGCTGGTCGATGGCCTGCACCTTTTCCCGGTAGACCGGGGAGGTATAGCAGTAGTTCTGCCGGCGGTTGTACAGCTCCCGGACCCGGTCGGCCCGGACCCGGCGCACTTCGGGGTACTTCCGGGCCAGCCAGGCCGGGCGGGCGGCGCTGGGGGTGGCCAGGATAGTCCGGATGCCGCAGGCGTAGAGCCGGTGGATGATCTCCGCCAGCCAGTCCAGCTGGTAGACCCCCTCTTCCGGCTCCAGCGCCGACCAGGAAAACACCCCCAGGGTGACCACATTCACATGGGCCTGCTGCATGTGTTGCGCAACCCTGTTTTCTCCAGTATAACAGCTCCGGCGGCAGAATGCAAGGCAAAAACGGGGCCGCTGCGGCTCAGTCGATCCGCTCCCCCCGGTTGTCCTCCCGGCACTCGCAGAAGCGGGCCGCGAAGGAGGGCTGCTCGCCGTGGGCCAGCAGGTGAGAGATGTCCCCGAACTGTAAGGTGCGGAACGCGGCCTTACCGGGGCGGCGCTCCTCGGTGGCGACGGTGGTGACGGAAGAGGGCGCGGCGCACAGCCCGTGCCAGAGCACCATCGGCGAAACGTTGATGAGGTGGCTGAGGAGGACGCACTCCAGCGCAAAGTGGCAGAAAAAGACCAGGGTATCCCGGTTGGGCCGGACCGCCCGGTAGAGCCGGCCCTCCCGCTGGTAGCCGTGCTCGGCCAGCAGCGCGTCAAAGGGGCGGATGACAGCGTCGTATGCCTCCTTGACGCCGCCCGCCTGCATGACCTCGTTCCCGGCCCAGAGGCGGTCGCTGAAAAAGCGCTCGTCCGCCGTCCAGTCCTCCGGCAGCCAGTCCCAGGCGATCGAGTCCTGGTCCGGCAGGTTGGGCTTGCGGACTTTCCCGGTGAACTCCCGCAGCCAGTCGCAGGTGACGGCCGTCCGCCCTGCCTTCTCCAGGGTGGGGCGGGCGGTGTCCTGCGCCCGGCCCAGCGGCGAAACATAGTATGCTTTGACCTCCATCGGCGCGATCCGCTCGGCGAGGTATCCGGCCTCCCGCCAGCCCTTTTCGGTCAGTGTGTCATGGACGTAATCCGGCTCGCCATGCCGTATGATAACCAGTTTCATACTTTTTCCCTCGTTTGATGGTTCTGTGGGGCCAAGACGCCCCCTCGTACGGCTCTCATTATACTGGAAAGGCGGCGGCTCTGCAACCGGGGCGCGGCCGGCGGAAGATTTCGGCCCGCGCCCCGGCGTTAGATATTGCCCACCCCGCCGCAGTTGTGCTACAATAGGCCCATCGAGGCGGACAGGGCCGGCGCAGATCGCACCCTCTCGCCGCACACCCCTTCGGGAATGAAAGGAGAGCTTTTCCAATGTATGACGTCACAGCACTGGGTGAACTGCTCATCGACTTCAACTGCCAGTCGGTCAGCGAGACGGGGTACCCCGTCCTGGCAGCCAACCCCGGCGGCGCGCCGGGCAACTTTCTGGCGGCGTTGACCAAATACGGCTGCTCCACCGCCATGATCGGCAAGGTGGGGACCGACGCCTTCGGCCAGCTGCTGACCGGCACCCTCCGCCAATGCGGCATCGAGACCCGGGGGATCGTGGCGGACCCGTCGGTCTTTACCACCCTGGCCTTCGTTACCCTGGACGAGACCGGCAACCGTGAATTCAGCTTTGCCCGCAAGCCGGGGGCCGACACCTGCCTGCGGAGCGACGAGATCGACTACAGCCTGATCGACGGGGCCCGGGTCTTCCACTTTGGCGCCCTGAGCCTGACCGGCGAGCCAGTCCGCACCGCCACCCATGCGGCGATGGCCCATGCCAAGCAGGCAGGCAAACTGGTCAGCTTCGACCCCAACCTCCGCAAGCCTCTCTGGCCCAGCGAGGACGCCGCCAAAGAGGCGATCGAATGGGGGCTGCACCAGGCCGACGTGGTCAAGATCAGTGACGAGGAGATCGACTTCCTCTGGGGGATCGGCCCCGAGGCCGGCGCCCAGAAGCTGCTGGCGGAGTACGGCGTCTCACTGGTCTACGCGACCCTCGGCCCCAAGGGCTGCCACTTTGCCAACCGGAATGGCTGCGGCGAAGCCGCATCCCCCAGCGGCATCCATGTGCTGGACACCACCGGCGCGGGGGACATCTTCGGCGGCAGCGCCATGAGCCGCCTGCTCAAGACCGGCAAGGCCCCCGCCGACCTGACGGTGGCGGAGATGGCCGCCATCACCCGCTTTGCCTGCTGCGCCGCCAGCCTCTCCACCCAGACCCACGGCGGGATCACCAGCGTCCCCGCCGAGGCGGACGTCCTGGCCTGCATGTCCCGGTAGGAAGGGTAAAAGCAGCTCCCTGCCCTCCCCTCCGGGACGCCCCGGCCGCAGAACACGCCAAAAGCCCTGCCGGATAGTCGCTGTGTCCGGCAGGGCTTTCTTCGTTTGTCTATAGACGGGGGCTTTGCTCAGCCCGCGCTCTCCAGGAGGGCTGTTTTCTGCACGCTGCTGCGTCCTTTCGCGAGGCTCCGCATTTTCTTTTTCGATTCGTTCCGGCAGTTTGGCACCTGGCGTTCGTGCCAAAGACGCCGCATCGTTTTCTTGCAATTTGGGCGTCGGGACGTGTCGGGACGTTAAGATAAAACCAGAAAGCATCCGTCGCGGATGCAGGGTTTTCGTTTCGACTGCCGTTTCCCGCTCTGCTGTCAACTTTAAGGAGGTTCTGTATGATCTATACCGTAACCCTTA
>CAZEIG010000035.1:0-14031 GCA_964511805.1 uncultured Faecalibacterium sp. | reverse complement strand
CAGGAACTGGTTTGCTTGTTCTGGATGTTGTTGATATTTGGTGGGATTGCTCTAGGTAGAGGCCGGTCCGCCAGGCCCCCGTCTGGGCCGACGAGCCTCCCATGCCGCTGCCCGACGAGGACCCGCCCCTGCCGCAGGCGGCCAGCAGCAGGGCCGCCACAACAGCTGCGGCCAAATATCGCTGATTTGCTCTCATTGCTTCGCTCCCTTTGTTCTGATGCCCTGGACCAGCGCCGGGGCTTTTGCCGCTAGTCTGCCCTGCCGTCCGCTCGTTTATACAAAAAAGTGCCCCTTACGGAGCGCTTGAGAAAGAATCTTTGATCTGTGCAAGCAGACAGAAATTGGTCCCCCTGGAACTGCTTACAGCAACGGGCTGGCCAAACGGAGCACGTCGTCCAGCAAGGTGCCCAGCAGGCCGGTGCAGCAGTCCTCAATGCCGATCCGGCGGCTCTGGGCGAAGGTCTTTTCGGCGTCGGCCCGGACGGCCGCCACCTGGCTGTTGTGCATCAGGAGGGTGCCGCACTCGAAGTGGAGGTAGAGGCTGCGGTAGTCCATGTTGATGCTCCCCACCACCGCGATCCGGTCGTCGCTGACGTAGCACTTGGAGTGGATGAAGCCGGGGGTAAACTCATACACCTTGACCCCCGCCCGGATCAGGGGCAGGTAGTAGGACCGGCTGAGCCGGAAGACGATCTTCTTGTCCGGGATGCCGGGCAGCACCAGCCGGACGTCCACTCCCCGCTTGGCCGCCAGCTTGAGGGAGTTGAGAAGGTCCTCGCCGATGGCAAGGTAAGGGGTGAAGATATAGACGTAGTCCTGGGCCTGCTCAATGATGTCGCGGTAAACGCTCTCGGCCAGCCGCTCTTCGTCCAGGGGGCTGTCGGAATAGGGCTGGACCACCCCGTCTGACTTCGCCTTGACGGTGGGGCGGAAGGGGGTGTAGTCCTCCTCCATCGGGCGGAAGGCGTTCCAGAAGTTGAGGAACATGACGGTGAAGTTCCAGACCGCCGCCCCTTCCAGCCGGACGGCGGCGTCCTTCCAGTACCCAAAGCGCTCTTCGGCGTTGATGTACTCGTCGGCGTAATTGATGCCGCCGTTATAAGCCACGTTCCCATCGATGGAGACGATTTTCCGGTGGTCGCGGTGGTTCATCACCAGCGAGACCAGGGGCTTCACCGGGTTGAAGGGGATGCAGCGGATGTGGGCCCGCTCCAGCCGGACGACAAAGCCAGAGGGGACGGTGGTCAGACAGCCCATGTCGTCGTAGATGACCCGCACATCCACCCCGGCGGCAGCCTTCTCCCGCAGGATCTCTTCGATGGCGTTCCACATCACGCCGGGGCGGATGATGAAGGTCTCGAGGAAGATGAACCGCTCGGCCTTCCGAAGGTCCTCCAGCAGGCGGGGGAACATCGCCTCCCCGCTGGGGAAATATTCGACCGCGGTGTCCCGCCAGGCGGGCCAGGGGCCATAACGGGCGATGTAGCTGCTCAGCTCCCGGGTGCGGCTGCTGAGCAGGTCGGTCTGGCCCTCCTGCTGGGCCATCAGATCCCGGTGGCGGCGCTCGACGGCCGCCATCTGGCGGCGCATCCGGCGGGAGGGACGCTTGTTGCCCCAGAAGAGGTACATCAGCCCGCCGAACACCGGTGACAGACCGATCAGGGCCATCCAGCCGATGGTATAGGCGGGGTTCTCATCCTTCCGCACCAGGAAGAGGATGATCAGGGCGCTGACTGCGGTCATGACGACGTTCAGCCAGGCGGCATATTCGGCCAGCCGCAGGTAGAGCGAGGCCAGCCAGCCCACCTGTACCAAAATCAAAAGGAAGGTAATGGTGATCCGATTGATAAAACGGCTGAAAAATTTGACGATGGGCAGTCTGAACATGGCTTCTCCTTTCGCGGCGGCGGGCTGTCTGCCTTCTGTGGCCCGGCGGCGCCTTGCTACCGACAGTATAATGCCCCGCGCCCCTTTTTGCAAGCCGGACAGACAAAAAAGGACGATGCCGGCGCAAATATACCAGCATCGTCCCCTGATTGCTTATCTTTTTTGAGGAATTCGGTCAGGCAGGTATACCCGGCGCTTCTCCGTCCTCAAATCCCACCAGCAGGCCGCCCAGCTCGGCGTAGTAGCTGCACAGGGCCCCGCAGCTGGCCAGCTCCGGCTGGGCCGACGGCCAGATGGCCTGGATCATATTCTTCAGCCGGCGGGCCGCAGGCTCGTTGTCGCAGTGGGCGATCTGCACCGCGCCGCCGGCGTAGCCCTTGGCCTTCATCTCGAGGATCATCCGCTCCAGCACACCGTGCTCGCCCCGGGTTTTGCAGATCAGGTCCAGTTCGCCGGCGGGGCTGGCCTGGCCCAGCACCCGGATGCCCAGCGCCCGGGCCACCACCGCCGCCGTCAGCTTGACCCGGCCGTTCCGGGCAAGGTTGTTCAGCGACTCGAGGGAGAAGAACAAGTGGGTATGCCGGGCGTATTCTTCAATGGAGGCGCAGATCTCCTCAAAGCCGGCGTCGGTGGCCGCCAGGGCCGCCAGACGGCTGGCCAGCAGGTACATCTCGGGGCCGGTGGACAGGCTGTCCAGCACATAGACCCGGGCGCCGGGGTTTGCGTCCTGGTATTCCTCGGCGGCCATCCGGGCGGCGTTGCAGCAGCCCGACAGGGTGCCGGTGATGGTCACCACAAAGACCTCGTCCGCCCCTTCGTACGCCTCCAGGAAGTCCCCCACGTTGGGGCAGGAGGTAGAGCTTTTGCCCTTGTAGCTGCGCAGGGCGTGGGCCATCGCGAAGGCGTCGGTCCCCGGTTCATCGACATATTCCTGTTCGTCGGTGATGATCTTGAGCGGCACACAGGCAAAATCCGCCCCCGGCAGCCGGCTCATGTTCGAAGAGGAATCGACCACAATCTTCCGTTTCATAAAAACATCTCTCCATTCCTGTAAGCCGGCGCAGGCGGCCGCGGCTTGTTTGATCTGGTTCCATCATAACAGTTTTTCAATAACTTGTCAACTCAATGCAAAAAACTCAACACAAGTTTTTTATTTTGAATTTCTATTGACTTTTCATTGATTTGCTGTATACTGAAATCATGAATGCTGAAACGAAACGCCGCGTTGCGGCTTCGGCAGCGGGTTTTGCCCTGCCCCGCTACGACCAACTTCCCATCATGGGGCTCTATCTCGACCAGACCGTCCAGTATGTGAACAGCCATTTCCGATCCTTCCCGGGGATGGAGCTGACCAGTTCGATGGTTAGCAACTATGTGAAGAAAGGGCTGATCCCCCACCCCATCCGCAAAAAGTATACCCGGGATCAGATCGGCTATCTCATTTACATCCTGGTGGTCAAAAATGTGCTGTCCATGGAGAACATCCAGCTCCTCTTTTCGATCCAGAGGGGGTTCTGCTCTGCCGAGACGGCCTATAATACCTTTTGCAGCGAGCTGGAAGCCGCCATCGGCTCGGTGTTCGGCCTGCGGGACTTCGATCGGCCGCCCGACGCCGGGTTGACCGAGGAACAGTTCCTCCTGCGGCGGACCATCATCCCGGCGGCTCACAAGCTCTACCTCGACTGCTGGTTCGACGCTCTGCGGAAGGAAGAAGCCCTCTGGCCGGACATCCTGTCCGATTTGAACTGACAACAAAAAACTGCCCCGGCAACGCCGTCGGGGCAGTTTTTTCATCTCTGGTTTTGCCGAGTGTTTACTGTCTGGCGATCAGCTCGCTGGCCAGGCCGTCCATCTGGGACTGGGAGGCAGCGCCGGCGGCCCCGTGGATGCTGACGACGTACTCGCAGAGACGAATGTCCTTCATCCCGGACAGGGCGGCGGTCATCAGCTTGGCGGCCATCGGGGCCCACATCCCGTTCTCCATCAGGCCCACCACACGGTTCTGGAAGTTCTTGGTCTTGAGGTGGGTCAGGAAGGACTCCATCGGCGGGAAGAGGAAGCCGTCGTAGGTGGCGCAGGCCAGCACCATCTTGCCGCAGCGGAAGGCCTCGGCCACCGCATAGGAGACGTCGGTGCGGGTCAGGTCGATCTCGGTGACGGCGGCGCCGGCGGCCCGCAGCTTCCCGGCCATCTCATGGGCGGCGGCGCGGGTGTGACCGTGGATGGAGGCAGAAGCCACCAGCACCTCGGCGGGGGCCTCGGGCAGGTACTTGGACCAGGTGTCGTAGAGGCTCAGGTAGGGGGCCAGGTCGCCGGTCAGGACCGGGCCGTGGAGGGGGCAGATGGTAGCGATCTCCAGCCCGGCGGCCTTCTTAAGGAGGGCCTGGACCTGGGGGCCGTACTTGCCGACGATGTTCAGGTAGTACCGGCGGGAATCCTCCGCCCAGTTGTCGAAGCTGTCGCCGTCGGCCACCACGCCGAAGCGGCCGAAGCCGTCGGCCGAGAAGAGGATCTTCTCGCTGGTCTCATAGCTGACCATTACCTCGGGCCAGTGGACCATCGGAGCAAAGACAAAGCGAAGGCTGTGGCTGCCCAGCTCAAGCAGGTCCCCCTCCTTGACCACCACCCGGCGCTCGGGGGCGATGGCTGCCGCGCCGAAGAAATGCTCAAGGTAGGCGAAGGTTTTGGCGTTGCCCACCACCTTCATGGCGGGGTACTTGGCGGCCAGGCGGGCCACGTTGGCCGAGTGGTCGGGCTCGACATGGGAAACCACCAGGTAATCGGGGGCGGCGCCGTTCAGCTCAGCCTCCAGGGTCTCCAGCCAGATATCGGTGGCGCGGGCGTCCACCGTGTCCAGCAAAGCGGTCTTTTCGTCCCGGATCAGGTAGATGTTATAGCTGATGCCGCCCGGCACGGGATACTGACTCTCGAAGAGGTCCAGGGTGGTATCGTTGATGCTAATGCCCAGGACGGCATCGCTGACCTTGGTCTTGTATACGTTCATCGCGGGGTCGGTCCTTTCTCTATCGTTTATCCTCAAAAGTTTCAAAGGGGCGCGAAGGGGTGCGCCCCGTATCGTTTGCCATGCCCGGCCATCGCCGGGCCGATTTATCATACCATATTCCTAGGAAAAAAGCAATCCATCCAGGCCGCTGCCGCAAAATTTTACGTTCCGGTCCCGTCGGACAGGCTGGCCCGCGGGGGCTGGCCGGGGGCGGCGTCCAGTTCCAGCAGGGTGGCGGCGCTGCTGTCGTCCAGCGACTGGACCGACCGCAGTTTCCGGTTAATGGCCTTGGTGCGGGTGCCGATTAGTTTGTCGAGCTCCTGGTCCGACTGGCGCAGACGCTCCTGGAGCTTGGTCAGGACGCCGTCGAACTTCTCGAACTCGGTCTTGACCGCGCCCAGCACCTGCCAGACTTCATTCGAACGCTTCTGGATAGCCAGGGTCTTGAAGCCCATCTGGAGGCTGTTGAGGAGGGCGGCCATGGTGCTGGGGCCGGCGATGTTGACCTGGTAGTCCCGCTGCAGAGTTTCCACCATCCCCATGTTGACCACCTCGGCGTACAGTCCCTCAAAGGGAAGGAAGAGGATGCCGAAGTTGGTGGTATAGGGTGGCTCGACATACTTGGTGCGGATGTCCTTGGCCTCGGCCCGGATCACCTGCTCGAGGGCGCGGCGGGCCGCCTCGACGGCCTGGACGTCCCCCGAGGTCTGGGCGTCCTGCAGGTGGGCGTAGGTGTCCCCCGGGAACTTCGAGTCGATGGGCAGCCAGACGTCCTGGCCGTCGGCGCCGGGCAGTTTCACGGCAAACTCCACCCGCTGGGTCGAGCCGGGGACGGTGGCCACGTTGGTGGCGTACTGCTCGGGGGCAAGGATCTCTTCCAGGATGGCCCCCAGCTGGATCTCCCCCAGGATGCCCCGGGTCTTGACCCCCGACAGCACCTGTTTCAGCCCGCCCACGTCGGCGGCCAGATTCTGCATCTCGCCCAGCCCCTTGTAGACCTGTTCGAGCTGGTCGCTGACCGTCTTGAAGCTCTCGCTGACCCGCTTCTGGAGGGTGTCCTGGAGCTGCTCGTCCACCGTGCGTCGGATCTCGTCCAGTTTTTTGGCGTTCTCGACCCGGACGGTGTCCATCCCCTCGGTCAGGGTGCGGCGCATCTCCTCCAGCCGCTGGGTGTTGGAGAGTTCCAGGGTGCGCAGGCGGCTCTCGAGGGTCTTTTCCATCGTCTGGAAGCGGCTCTCGAGATTTTTCTGCTGGGTGGACTGGCTGCCAGTGAGCTGGACGCCCATCCCGTCCACCGCGTCCTTGACCCCCCGGATGGCAGCATAATTCTGGTCGGCCAGGGCGGACTGACTAGCCCGCAGTTTCTTGTCAAACTCGTCGGCCTGCCGGGCCAGCCGTTCTTCCAGCCAGTCCTCCAGCGCCTGAAACTGCTCCTCGTCCCCCCCGGCGCGGCGGCTGCGGAACAGCAGCACCACCAGCAGGACGTCCCCCGCCAAAAGCAGCAGCAGGCAGAGCGCAGCGATCATTGGTTCCATGGTACAAATCCCTCTTTCCTTCTGTCAATCCAGTTCCTCATAGAGGAGGGTCTCCTTTGTCGAGACAACGTCCGCCCCGTACAGCCCCACGCCGTCGGCCTCCACCTCGCCAGTCTGGTTGTCGTAGGGGTCGGCCCGGAAGCCGTACATCGGCGGGTCGAAGGGGGCCTGAAAGGCCCGGTTGGCCACCATACGGCCGGGGTCGATGCTGCCGAAGTAGTGACGGCGGAGTTCTTCCTCCCCGGCCCGGGCCATCGACGCCCCATAGGAGCAGTCGGCGTACATCCAGCCTTTGGGCGCGATGTAGAACATGGCCCAGTCGTGGCAGCCGCACTTGCCGGGGCCGACGGCCAGGCCGCTCTGCCAGCGGGCGGGGATCCCAGCGATCCGGCAGAGGGTGATGAAGGTCAGGGCCATCACCCCGCAGTCCCCCCGGCGGTCGGCGGCGCAGCGGGTGGGGATGTCCTCCAGCACGAAATAGGCAGGCTGGTAGTGGTAGCGGACGTTGAGGGTGACGTAGTCGTAGAAGCGGCAGGCCTTTTCGACCGGGCTGTCCACCCCGGCGGTGAGCTGGGCCGCCAGCGCCCGCAGGAAGGGGGTAAAAACGATGTGGGGGGCCTCCTCGCCGGTGTCGAAGGCGGGCTGGACCGGGTCGGGGGTGAAGGCCAGCGGGCCGGCATAGCGGGCGGTGCTGGTGTAGCTGTACCGGACGGTGAAGCGGCGGTTCTCGGCCAGATCGGCCTCCCAATAGATGGTCCGCTGGGGGGCGTCCCCGGCCGCGATGTGGGCCGGCGGCTCGGAGAAGTCTTCCAGGCAGATGCCGCTCTGGGCGCCGCAGGCGGCGGGGATGGGCAGCCAGGCCCGGAGATGGACCATCTCCCGTCCGGCCGCCCGGGCGCGGGCCAGCGCCGCAGCAAAGGCGGCGTCCGACATTCCCACCCCGGCCTCGACGGTGATCCGGGCCGCGGCCGCGCCGGTGCGGGCCATCTTCTCATGGACGGCCCTGCGGCGGGCGAGGGCCTCCGCCCGGCCGTCGGGTGCGCCGTCCAGCCGCCGGGCCGCATAAGTGGGGTCGGTATCCAGCAGGGTCTCGTCGAAGCGGTCGAGGTAGTGCTTCTCCCCCTCGACGAACCGCCAGTCCACCCGGCCCGCGGCCTCGAGCGCCCGCAGTTCCTCCAGGGTAAAGCCCTTCACCCGGCCCTGCATCTTTTCCACGGCCTCGGCCTCGGTGTAGGGGTATTCGGCCGGCAGTCGGCGGAGGATCTCTCGCTGGGCCAGCAGGGCCGCCCGCTGGGCGTCCACCCCCTGGGGGGCGGGGTTCGCGGCGGCGTTCGGGCCGTTCTGGGCGGCGGTCCAGTCCTCGGCCAGGCAGGCGTCGATCCGGGCGGCGGCCTCCCGGAAATACCCCGCCGCCTTGAGCCGGGCGATGTCGTCGGGCAGGCCGGTGTTCAAACTGCGGAAAAGCTGGTTGTGATCGAAGGGCATAAGCATTTACCTCGTTTCTATTGGATCATTGGGCCGCGGCCACGGCTTCCTCCCAGAAGGCCGCAGCCTCATAGATCCAGCCCTCGGCATCGGTGCCGGTGCCGACGCTGGCACAATGGGGCGCGTTTTGGTAGACCACCATTTTGTGCATGACGCCGCTGTCCTCCAGCGCCTTGTCGAGGGCGGGGCCCTGACAGAAGATGCCCATCAGCATCAGGGTGGCGTCGTTCAAGCCGAACCAGTGGTAGGTAGGCGGGAAGTCCTCGTCCACTTCAACCGCTACCTCGATGTTGTAATAGTAGTCCCCGGGGGCAAGCCAGTCCCCCGGCTTTGCGCCGTCGTAGAGATAGAAATAGACCGGCTTGGCATACATATAGTTGATGACCGGGTAACCCAGCAGCAGTGCGCCGGGCTTGGGCAGGCCGTAATTCTTGTAGCCCATCCGGCTGGTGCCGAAGACCCCGCACATCTGCCCGCCGGCCGAAAAGCCCACCAGGGCATAATCCTCGGCCTGGACGCCAAATTCTTCCGCGTGCTCGGTGATGAACTGGACCGCCCGCACCAGGTCGTTGTAGGCGGCGTTCTCCCCGTTGTCACGCCCGACGCTGTACCGCAGGACAAAGGAGGCGTAGCCCATCTGGTGCATATGGTAGGAGACCGAACAGCCCTCCCGCATCTTAGCGCTCTTTTCGTACATATTGCCCGGCACCACCAGCGCATACCTGGCGTTTGCCTCTTCGGCGGGGAAATAGTAGAGCTCCACCTCGTCCTTGGAAGGGTCGGCGGCGATCTCCTCGGGGGTGTAAATTTTATAGGTCACCTGGATGCCGCTGTTGTAATTTTCGATCAGCAGGTTCATCCCGGCGGCCGCGTCGGGGGCGGTGCCGCCCATGTATTCTTCCAGCGTCCAGTCGTCGTACATCCAGGGCTGCTCGGGCAGAAGGATGCTGCGGTCGTAGGTGTCGAAGCCGGATGCGATGATGCTTTCATTGGCGCGTATCTCGCCCATGGTGGTCTGTGCGGTGATGTTGGGTTCCCCCAGCGCCCCCGCCGGCGTCGCCAGCAGGGAGCCAAGGGCCAGCCCCGCCGTGCAGGCGGCCAGGGCGCGTTTCCAGACAGTGGTCATATGATAATAAAGTCCTTTCCGGGCCGGGGCCTGCCGCATCCAGCCCCGGCGCCTGTCGATTTTTGACGGTCTCCTCCCCTGTCGCCCTCCCCTCAGGCCGTATGCCGGGCGGCCGCCGCTTCCTCCCAGAAGGCCGCGGCCTCGTACAGCCAGCCGGCGGCGTCGGTGCCGACGCCGCTGCCGTGGGGTGCGTCGTCGTAAATGCGCATATTGTGCATGACCCCGCTGTCCGCAAGGGCGCGATCCAGCGCAGGGCTCTGCCACGCCGGGAAAATCCCCCGCAGGGTAGAATCGTTTCTACCAAACCAATGGTAAGTCGGAGGGAAGTCGGCATCCACTTCGGCGTCCAACTCGATGTGGTAATAGTAATCCCCCGGCGCCAAATGGTCCCCCGGCTTCGCGCCGTCATATACGTAAAAGAATCCCGGCTTGCTATACACGAAATTGACAATTGGGTAAGCCAGCAGCAGCGCGCCCGGTTTTGGCAGGCCGTAATTTTTATAGCCCATCCGACTGGTACCAAAGATACCGCAGAGATGTCCACCGGACGAGTAACCCACCAAGGCATAATCTTCAGCCTGAACGCCGAACTGGCCCGCATGGCCGGTGATAAACTGGACTGCCCGCACCAAGTCATTGTAATTGGCGTTGCTCGAGAGGTCCCGCCCAATGCGATACCGCAGAATAAACACTGTATAACCCATTTCGTGCAACTGGCTGGCCGCACCGCAAGCTTCTTTTACAACAGCAGTCCGTTCAAACATATTTCCAGGCAATACCAAAGCGTATTTTCCACCCGGCTTGTCCGCTGGGAAATAATAAAGTTCCGCATCTGCCCGGGTGGCGTCCGCGGCGATTTCTGTTTCGGTATACAAGGGATAGGTCACCTGCACCCCCTTGTTGTAGTTTTCAATCACCAGGTTCAGCCCTGCGACGACACTTTCGGCTGTTTGCCCAGCATAGCGGCGCAGAGACCATTGGTCATACTGGCCGGGGCGCTCAGGGCAGATGCCGCCTCTGTCCCAGGTATTCAAACCAGACCCGACAATGCCCTCATTGGCCCGCATTTCAGCCACCGTGTTTCCGGTGGTAAGGTAAGGCGCCTGCCCCGCCTGGACAGGCAGACCCAGCAGCCCGGCCAGCAGTGCCGCTGCGGCAGCGATGCAGAGGGTCCTCGTTGTCTTTGCAGTCATGGATGATCCTTTCTGTCCCGGCGGGCCCGCTCCGGGCGGCCCGCGGCACTTTTTCATTCCCGCACAGGCCGGCGGCCCGCGCATCCTGTCCCTATTGTAACCTGCCGGGCCCGGCTTGTCAAAACCTTTCGGGCCGGGCGGCGGGCGGCATTGTGCTCTGGGGCAAAATCTGCTATACTGTGGCCATACCTTTCGCCGCTTTCCACCATGTTTCAGACAGGAGGTCTTATCGATGTGGACGCGCGCCCTTCTGAAAGCCAATGCCAAGACTGTGCTCCGCCGCAGCTACTGGCGGGTCTTTCTGGTCTGTTTGATCGCAGCCCTGCTGGACGGCAGCTTTGACATCAATCTGAATATCAACCTGGACAATACCATCGGCATTATCGTCTCCCCCGAGGTTCCCCTGCTGACCGATTTTGCCAGCCTGGCCCCCGGCGTGAGCCTGCTGCTATCGGTCTATCTCCAGGCCATCGCCGTGGTGGGGACGCTGCTGCTTTTGGCTATGGCAGTGGTGGGGCTGGCCTGGTCCATCTTCTTTGCGCCGGTAATCCAGGTGGGCAGGTGCCGCTACATGATTGGAAACCGGGCCGGGCCGCAGTCCCTGTCGATCCTCTTCTCCGGCTTCGGGCCGGGGTACGGGAAGGTCATCTGGGAGATGTTCATGATGAACCTCCGGGTCTTCCTCTTCTCCCTGTTGCTGCTCATCCCCGGCGTCGTCAAGAGATACCAGTACACCTTCGTCCCCTACCTGCTGGCCGAGAACCCCGAGCTGCCCCGCGGCCGGGCCGCCGAGTTGAGCACCCTGATGACCGCCGGGGAGAAGTGGAACATCTTTGCGCTCGACCTTTCCTTCATCGGCTGGAACATCCTGGGGACCCTGCTGCTGGGGATCGGCAACCTCTTTGTCACCCCCTACACCGAGGCCACCCGCGCCGAGCTCTACGCGGCCATGCGGGCCAAGGCCATCGCCGCCGGCTGGACCAGCGAGGCCGAACTGTCCGGCCCACTGGACTGATCTCTACGCAAAGGACCGATAACACGGATGGAAGAAACAATGCAGATCCGGCAGATGCGGCCGGAGGACTGGCCCGCCGTGGCCAAAATTTATAAGGAAGGGATCGACACCGAGCGGGCCACCTTCCAGATCGAGTGCCCGCCCTACCCCGCCTGGGACGCTTCCCACATCAAGGAGTGCCGGCTGGTGGTGCTGGCGCCCGGCGGGCAGATCGCCGGCTGGGCGGTGCTCTCCCGGGTGAATATGCGGTGGTGCTACCGCGGGGTGGCCGAGGTGAGCATCTACGTCGGCGAGCAGTACCGCGGCAAGGGCTACGGCTACCACCTGCTGTCGGTCCTCTGCGACGCTGCCGAGCAGGCCGGTTACTGGACCTTGCAGTCCACCGTCCTGGAAGAGAACGAGGCCAGCCGCCGGCTGCACGCCAAGTGCGGCTTCCGGCTGGTGGGCCGCCGGGAGCGGATTGCCCGGGACTGTCACGGCCGCTGGCTGGACACCTGGCTGATGGAGCGCCGCTGCGCCGACGACGAGCCGCCGGGCTACAAATACCTCTGAACACAAAAAAGGACTCGCCGCAACGGTCAGCCCCTTGCGGCGGGTCTTGTCATCTTCTGTTCAGGCGGCTCAGACGCAGATAGCCTTCTGGCGCTTGCGGTAAAGGGCCTCGACGACGGCGCAGTATTTGTCGGCGATGCAGACCAGGACCGCCTCCCGGCTGGCGGGGGCGTGGAAGAGGGTCAGCGGCCACATATGGCTGCGGATGATTTCCGCTCCTTGTCGGTCAGTGCAAAGCAGCGCTCGGCGTTCTCGCAGGCCAGCAGCGGGTGGATGAAGCCGTGCATCTTGAAGAGGGTGCGCAGGCCGCGGCAGTTCTGGAAGCGGCCCTCGCAGTGCCAGTCATAGAGATAGAAGTCGTGCAGCAAAGCGCCCACCGCCAGGGCGGTCTCGTCCGCGCCTGTATGCAGCCGCCGGTTGAGCCAGAAGCTCACCCGGGCCACGTTCCGGCAGTGCTCGTAAGTAGTAACGCAGCCGTGCTGGATGTAGTTGTCCATTTCCAGCACACGGGGGTCGTCCTCGTAGCCTGCAGGATCTTGCGGAGATGTTGACGCTCTGTTTCAAACAGGATCATAGATTCCCTCCCGAATCGTCTGCCCCGGCGGCCGCGCTGTTCCTTTCGGAAGCCGTCCTCGGGGAGGAGCCCCGTCCTGCCCGGCACGGGAAATGCCTGGCCGGTGTACGGGGTTTTGCTTTCTGCACAGCAGGGGGCCGCGCCTTCCGTTCCATACTATAACAAATCGGGTTTACGGTGTCAATCGTTTTACAGATTTTTTCGTATTTATGATCAAAATTTCACATTTCAGCTGTTTTTGCCCACCCTCAGGGATGATAGTCGAACACGTCGCTCAGCCATTCGGCCGCCAGGCCGAACCAGCGCCCCGGGTGGGGCATCCCGGTGCCGGTCTCGGCGGTGCAGACGCTCAGCCCGTGCTTGCCCGCAGGGAAAAGGTGCGCTTCGCAGGGGACGCCCGCCTTCCGCAGTGCCGACACCAGCAGCAGGGTGTTCTCCACCGGGACAGCGCCGTCGGTCATGGTGTGCCAGACAAAGACCGGCGGCACCGCCGGGGTGATCTTGTCCTCCAGCCCAAAGGGCAGGTGGTCGGCCTCGTCCTTGCTGCCGCTCAGCTGGACAAAGCTGCCCCGGTGGGCGTAGGGGCCCGCCGTCACCACCGGATAGCTCAAAATCAGTGCGTCGGGCCGCTGCTGGCTTTCTCCTGCCACGCCGGGCAGATTAAGCACCGCCGACGAGAGGGCCAGGTGCGCCCCCGCCGAAAAGCCGCAGACCGCGATCCGGTCGGGCCGGATGCCCCATTCCTCCGCACGGACCCGCAGGGCCCCCAGTGCCCCGCTCAGCTCGGAGAGGGGACGGTAGTCCCGGGCCTTTGCCCCGACGCTGTACCGCAGCACCGACACATGGTACCCCGCCGCCAGAAAGCGGACGGCCACCGGGTCTGTTTCCCGGTCGCTGACATGCTCATAGCCGCCCCCCGGCACCACCACCACCATCGGCCGGGTGGCGGTCAGCGGCATGACCGCCGAGGGCTGGCGCAGGCAGACGGTCAGCTCCGCCTCGCCTATCTTCAAGGTTTCGATCCTCATTCTTCTGCTCCTTTCCGCGCAGACAGCTGTCTGTCTTCCCCATTTTACACCCGCCAGCCATGGCAGGAAAGGGGATTTCTGAATTTTTTATGAAGGAAGGCTCCCAGGGCTTGATTTTCGGGCCAAAACGGTGTATATTAGCACTCGTAATATTTGAGTGCTAACCACTCTCTGACTGAGAAAAGAGGTTTTCATTATGGCAATGCAGCCGTTCCAGGCCGAAAGCAAAAAGCTGATGGACCTGATGATCAATTCGATCTACACCAACAAGGAGATCTTCCTGCGGGAGCTGATCTCCAACGCCTCCGACGCCATCGACAAACTCTATTTCAAGAGCCTGACCGACACCTCCGTCGGGATGAACCGGGAGGATTTCCGCATCCTGCTCACCCTCGACAAGGACAACCGTATGCTGACCGTCTCGGACAACGGCATCGGCATGACCAAGGAGGAGCTGGAGGAGAAACAGGGCACCATCGCCCACTCGGGCAGCCAGGACTTCAAGGCTGAGAACACCGACGAAAACATCGACATCATCGGCCAGTTCGGCGTCGGCTTCTACTCGGCCTTCATGGCGGCCGACCGGGTCACCGTCATCTCGAAGGCCTATGGTAGCGAGCAGGCCTGGCAGT
>CAZEIG010000034.1:0-14082 GCA_964511805.1 uncultured Faecalibacterium sp. | reverse complement strand
GGTGGCGGTCTTCTTGCTGGACTCATCCTTGACCTTGGCGCGGCCGACGTTCATAACGTTACCGCCGCCGGCACCGCCCCGCAGCATCGAAAAGAGGATGAAGCCGGTGCAGCCCAGCATGGCCAGGTAGAAGAAGATCTCCATCCAGGGCACCGACTCACGCAGGGCGGTGTAGTCGTACTCCATTGGGGCGTCGGGGTTGGCGGCGTCGTAGGCGTCGATATAGTCCTGCACCTCGTTGATGAAGAGGGCTGCATAGGGCAGCTGGTAGCGGACGGTGACGGTGCCGTCGGCGTTCTGACGGACCGAATCGCTGGAAGAACTGCCCGAGCTCAACAGCCCGGACACCAGCCCGCCGGAGGATGCAGAGGTGTCCCCGTCGGTCTCGCCGGGCAGGGGCAGATCGCCCTCCTTGATATTCATGGTGATGACGCCGGTGTTCCTGTCCAGGGTGAAGGCGGTCACCTGCAAATGTTCAAAATAATGCACCACCGTCGAATAGCTCATGGTCGCGCCGGACGAGCTGCCAGAGGTCGTGAACACCGACCAGATCATCAGCACGGCGACCAGGGCCAGCGCCAAAATCAGCGGATTCAGGTGCGGTCTCTTCTGCTGCAAAAAAGATCAACTCCAGTTCTCTTGATAGTAGTTACAGGTCCTGTGTGTGGCGTCCATCCTGCCGGGGCGGGGGTTATTCGCCCCCGTAGATCTCCGGTCGGAGGATGCCCACATAGGGCAGGTTGCGGTACTTTTCGTCGTAGTCGAGGCCGTACCCCACCACGAAGGCGTCCGGCACCTCGAAGCCCCGGTAGTCGGGGCGGATGTCGGTCTTGCGGCGGGCGGGCTTGTCGAGAATGGCGCAGATCCTGACCGAATTGGGGTTGCGCATCCTCAGCATGGGCACCAGATGGGACAGGGTGACCCCGGTGTCCAGCACGTCCTCCACAATCAGCACATCCCGGCCGGTTAGATCGGCGTCAAGGTCCTTGATGATCTTGACAAGACCGGTGGTCTGGGTGTTGGTGCCGCCGTAGCTGGACACCACCATGAAATCGATGCTGCAGGGGATGGTCACCGCCCGCATCAGGTCTGCCATAAAGACCACCGCGCCCTTTAAGATGGAAACCAGCAGCAGATCCCTGCCCGCATAGTCCCGGCTGATCTGGGCGCCCAGCTCGGCCACCTTGGCCCGCAGCTGTTCCTCGGTGACCAGAACGGTCTGAATGTCGTCGTGCATATCCATGACTCAACGTCCTCTCTCTTCTCCCTTTCGGGCTTCTATCTCCAGATGCAGGGCAAGGCCGCCGGCCCCGTCGGGGGCCAGGCCTTCCGCAAAGCCTGCACCGCAGACCCATACCACCTCGCTGCCGTCTGCCAGCAGGGGCAGTCTGTCCCGTTCCTCCCGGGGGACGGCCTGCTCGTTCATCCATTTGCGGAGGGACTTGGTCACCCCGCGGCCTGCCGGCCGGTAGGTGTCCCCCGGCAGGCGGCTGCGCAGGGTAAGGGCAGGATGCAACATGGTTATTCTAGCATAATCCGCTACATTTTTTAAGTCTTTTTTGTGAACGACCTGTGTTTTTTCTTGAAAACTCTCTTTTATCAGCCGTGCGCGGAGCCAGCGGCCCCCGCCCAGCGGGTATTCAGCCTGTTTTTCGGGGCAAAAAGGGATCCCGGCCAGGGGGGCGGCGGGCGCCGGGGGGACTGTCTCCTCCCAGAAGAAACCGTCCCCCGCCCGCAGCCGGACCGCCGGCCGGAGCTGCACCGCCCCGCTGCCCCGGGCCACCGTCTCGCAGACAAGGCGGATGTACGTCTCCTCGGGGTCCCGGTGGGGGGCCACCAGGGCGTGGGCCGCCGCCTCGAGGACGAGGGGGGCGGCCTTTTGGAGCGGCCCCAGGGCGTAGACGGGCCCGCCGGCGTCCAGGGCGCGCCGGACCGCGGCGGGACAGTCCGCAGCGGCCGCCGCCTCCCCTGCCGCAGCTTCGAGCAGTGCCGCCGCCATCCGGTCAAAGTAGGCGCCAGCCCGGGCCGCCTTCTCGCAGAATCGGGCCAGGTTCCGCTCGGCGCCGGCGTTGGCCTGCCGCAGGGCGGGCAGGGCGTCGTGGCGCAGACGGTTGCGGGCGTAGTCATCCGACAGATTGGTGGCGTCGGTGACCCACCCCTGCCCTAGGGCCCGGCAGTAGCTTTCCACTTCGGCCCGGGTCAGGCAGAGGAGGGGCCGGACGTAGAAGTCCCGCGCCGGACGGATCCCTCCCGCCCCCTGCAGTCCGGTCCCCCGGGCCAGCCGGAACAGAAGGGTCTCGGCCTGATCTGTAACAGTATGGGCGGTGGCCACCCGGTCTATCCCTTCGGCCCGCAGCCGTGCAAAGCAGGCGTACCGGAGGGCGCGGGCCGCCGCCTCCCCGCCGGCTGCGGAGGGCAGCCCCTCCTCCCCGGCCCGAAAGACCCGCACCGCCACCCCCAGCCGGGCGCATTCAGTCCGGACGAAGGCCTCGTCGGCGTCGGCGTCGGCCCCCCGCAGCCTGTGGTTGACATGGCAGGCGGTCACCCCGGCCAGGCCCAGCGGCCCCGCCAGGGCCAGCAGCAGCCGGAGCAGGGCCATGCTGTCCGCCCCGCCCGAGACTGCCGCCGCAGCCCGCTGGCCATGCAGAAAAAGCCCGGCCTGCCTGCAGAAGGCAAGCACCCGGGCTTCAAGCTCCTGTGTGCTGTTGTCGCTGTAGCGATGCTCCATGATCCAATACATAAGGCCGGGCCCCGGCTCACTGCCGGAAGTCCACGTCCATAAAGCGGGTGTGGGCGCCGTCCCAGCCGAGGGGAACGGTGCTGGTCTCGCCGTGGCGGTTTTTGGCCACGATGCACTCGGCGGTGTCGGCGTCGACGTCGGCGCCGTCCGGCTGCTGGCTGGCGTAGTAGGAGTCCCGGTAGAGGAAGAGGACGCAGTCGGCGTCCTGTTCGATCGAGCCGGAGTCCCGCAGGTCGGACAGCTGGGGCCGGTGGCTGGAATTGTTCCCCTGCTTTTCCACCGCACGGGAGAGCTGGCTGAGGGCAATGATGGGAACGTTCATCTCCTTGGCCATAATCTTGAGGTTCCGGGTGATGGCGCTGATCTCCTGGACGCGGTTCTCGTTCCGCTGGCCCGAACTCATCAGCTGAAGGTAGTCGATGACGATCAGCCCCACGTTGGGGCGGCTGGGATCCTGGTTGATCCGGCGGATCTTAGCCTTCATTTCGGTGATGGTGATGGAGGATGTATCGTCCATATAGATGGGCGCATCGTGGAGCTTCTCGGTGGCAAGGGCCAGATACTCCCAGTCGGAGGCGGTCAGGGCGCCGGTCCGGAAGGCTTGCAGGTCGATGCCGGCTTCGGCCGAGAGGATGCGGTTGGTGAGCTGCTCCTTGGTCATCTCCAGGCTGAAAATGGCCACCGGGATCTTCTGCTTCATGGCCACCCGGGTGGCGATGTTGAGGGCAAAACTTGACTTGCCCATGCCGGGACGGGCCGCCAGAATGATCAGGTCACCCCGCCCGAGGCCCGTCAAAACCGTGTCCAGCAGCCGGAAGCCGGTGGGGATCCCCTTGTACTTGTCGGCGTCGGGGCCGCTGATCTTCTGCAGATTGGTCAAGGTCTCGATCATGCTGGAGGACAGCGGCGTCAGAGCGCTAGAGTCCCGGCCCGAACGGATCTCATAGAGGCGCTGCTCGGCGTTTTCCAGCAGAAGGTTGGCGTCCGGCTCGTCGCCGGCGTCCTGTAAGATGTCCCGGGCCACCCCCATCAGCTGGCGGAGAAGGTATTTCTCCTGGACGATCTCGGCGTAGGCCTTGACGTTTGAGATGCTGGGCACCGTCTCGGCCAGGCCGGTCAGGTAGACCTTGGCCTCGTCGGGGCTGGCGAAGACGTTGTCCGAGACCACCGCGTCCAGCAGGGTGACAAAGTCGATGGACTGGTCCCCGGTGAAGAGCCGGACCATCTCGGCATAGATCCGTCCGTTCTGGGCCGCATAGAACATCTCGGGCCGGATGATTTCGACCAGCTCGGTCAAGACGTCCGGCTTGAGCAGTACCGCGCCCAGGACGCTCTGCTCGGCCTGCATGCTGTAGGGCGGCTGGATGCCGATGCTCTCCAGGTTCAGCTCATTGGCATAACGGCGGCGGCGTTCTTCCGGCATACGATCTCCCCCTTCCGTTCACATGCCTAAAAAAGTCCTGCCCGGACAGCAGGCCTGTACGGGCGGGACAAATGTAAATTGCTTTTACAAAACGTTATTTGCCAAATCCACCGCTCAGGCCGGCTCGACCTCGACATTGACCTTGAAGCTGGCGATGACACCCGGATAGAGCCGGACCTTGCCGTTGAAGACGCCGGCGTCCCGGATGTCCTTGACTTCCAGCTCGATCTTCTTCTTGTCCACCGTCTCGCCGGTCAGGGCCGAGAGGGCGGCGGCGATCTCCTTGCCGGTCACCTTGCCGAACAGCCGGCCCGAAGCGCCGCCCTTGGCTTTGACGGTGACCGTCTTGCCGTTGATCTTGGCGGCCAGGGCCTGGGCGGCGGCCACGTTTTCCGCCTCGTGGAAGTCGGCGGCGGCCTCCTTGCGGCGGGCGATGTTCAGGGCGCTGGCATCGGCCACAGCCGCCAGCTTGCGGGGGAAGAGGTAGTTGCGGGCGTAGCCGTCCGACACCTCATGGATCTCGTCCTTCTTGCCGATCCCCTTGACGTCCTGCTTCAAAATAACCTTCATGGCTTATCCCTCATTTCCGGCCGGCGGAGCAGGTCGCCCGCACCGGCCTCTTGGTTTCTCTGTATGATACTTAGTATACCGCAATCCGGCCTTTTCGGCAAGGGCGCCAATCGCGGCGGTGTGTCGCTTTCGCGCCACGCTTTAGGGGGAACCCATTTCTGCCGCATACGCGGGACAGAAATTCCTTCCCCCTAATATCCCCCTGGGGACAAAATTTTCAATCGAACCGCGCACTCCCACTTGAAAATTTCCCTGGAGGTGTCTCGCCCGTACACGCATGTCGTCCGGGCGAGACGGTTTTGATAATCCAGGTCAAACCTTTTGCGGCAAAAGCCCTTGGGGCGGCCGTCCCGGCCTGACGGCTCAGTCCAGCTCCCGCCGGGCGGCGGCCAGGGCGCTCTCGATCACTTTGTCCATGTCGTAGTAGCGGTATTCGCCCAGCCGCCCGCCGAAGAGGACGTCCTTCTCCCCTTCCGCCAGGAGACGGTAGCTCTCATAGAGCGCGCCGTTCTTTTCATCGTTGACGGGGTAGTAGGGTTCGTCGCCCACCTTCCACTCGGCGCTGTACTCCCGGCTGATGACCGTCCTGGGCTGGGCGCCGAATTCGAAATGTTTGTGCTCAATGATCCGGGTGTAGGGGGTCTCGGCGTCGGTGTAGTTGACCACAGCGTTCCCCTGGTAGTTGTCGGTGTCCAGCACCTCGGTCTCGAAGCGGACGCTGCGGTACTCCAGTGCGCCCAACCGGTAGCCGAAGTAGGCATCGATGGCGCCGGTGTAGACCACCCGGTCCGCCAGGGCGTCCAGGCTGTCCTTCTCTTTCAGGTAGTCCACCCCCAGCCGGGCCGGCGTCCCCTCCAGCATATGCTCCACCATGGCGGTATAGCCGCCGATGGGGATGCCCTGGTAGAGGGCGTTGAAATAGTTGTTGTCGTAGGTGAAGCGGACCGGCAGCCGCCGGATGATGAAGGCGGGCAGCTGGTCGCAGGGGCGGCCCCACTGCTTGGCGGTGTAGCCCTTGACCAGCTTTTCATAGATGTCGGTGCCCACCAGGCTGATGGCCTGCTCCTCCAGGTTTTTGGGCTCGGCGATGCCAGCCTCGGCCCGCTGGGCCTCGATCCTGGCCCTGGCCTCGGCTGGGGTCACCACCCCCCACATCTTGTTGAAGGTGTTCATGTTGAAGGGCAGGTTGTAGATCTCGCCGTGGTAGTTGGCCACCGGGCTGTTGGTGTAGCGGTTGAACTCGGCAAAGCGGCCGGCGTAGTCCCAGACTTCCCGGCTGTTGGTGTGGAAGATGTGGGCGCCGTAGCGGTGGACGTTGATCCCCTCCACCTGCTCGGTGTATACGTTCCCGGCGATGTGGTCCCGCCGGTCGATGACAAGGCAGCGCCTGCCCGCGCGGCGGGCCTCCTGGGCAAAGACCGCGCCGAACAGCCCGGCGCCCACGATCAGATAATCATACTGCTTCATTCGCTTCTCCCATTCGTAAAATCAAATGCGTTTTATACAAAGCATCGTTTTCATGCCTTGGCGCTCCCCTTCTTCTGGGAGGCGCGGTAGGCGTCGATGGCCTCGTACAGCCGGACCCGGGCCTGCTCCAGGGTGGTGTGCTTGAGCAGGGTGGCCGCCATGGTCTGGTGGCCTCCACCGCCCAGGCTCTCCATGATGACCTGGACGTTCACCTGGCCCATGCTGCGGGCCGATATTTTGATGCTGCTGCCGGTCTGGACCACCACAAAGCTGGCCTGCACCCCCTCGATGCCCAGCAGGTCGTTGGCCGCCTGGGGGACGGCCACCTGGGCCTCGTCGGGCAGGGCGCCGCTGAGGACGATGGCGCAGCCCTTGTACATCTGGGCCTTGGCCACAAGGCTTGCCTTGGCGTTGTACTCGGGCAGGCTGACGTCAAAGAGGGCCCAGGCCCGCTCGGTTTCGGCGCCGTAGCGGCGGAGGGCCGCGGCCGCCTCAAAGGTGCGCACACCGGTGTGGAGACTGAAGTTCCGAGTGTCCAGCATGATGCCGGACAGCAGGCCCTCGGCCTCGATCCGGGTGGGCTTGTCGTCCCGGCCGCCCACATACTGCAGCAGCTCGGTGACCAGCTCGCTGGCCGAGGAGGCGTAGGGCTCATGGCAGACCAGCACCGCGTTCTCAATGTAGCCCACACCCTTGCGGTGGTGGTCGATGACGGCGACCTTGCCGCATTTTTCGAGGATCTCCTTGCTCTCTACCTGGCCGACCTGGTATGTATCGACGACGATGCAGAGGGTCTCTTTGGTAATGATGGCAAGGGCGCTCTTGGGGTCGATGAAGTCATCCTCCTGGCCGGCGTCCTCGATGGCGCGGATCAGGCTGGAAGCCAGCGTCGCGTCCCGCTTGACCGCGATGACGGCGGGCTTGTCGCAGATCTTGCAGATCCGCAGTACGCCCTCGGCTGAGCCGATGGCGTCCAGATCGCTCATCCGGTGGCCCATGATGACCACATGGTCCGCCGCCTTGATGAGTTCGACCAAGGCCTCGGCCACGATGCGGCTACGGACTTTGCTCCGCTTTTCCACCCCGTGGCTGACACCGCCGTAGAAGGTGAAACCATCGGGGGTCATCTCGGCGGCCTGGTCGCCGCCGCGGCCCTGGGCCATGTCCAGCGCCTGGACGGCCATCTCCTGAGCTTCGTGGAGGGTGGGGGCCCGCCGACCGATGCCGATCGAGATGGAGAGGGTGACGCTGGGCTCCAGCGCCCGGATCTTGTCCAGGACGTCATAGCCCTGCTGGGCGAACTGTTCGAGCTGGCGCTCCTCCACCACCGCGATATACCGGCCGTTGGCCACCCGGCGGAGAAAGCCGGTGCCCCGGGCGATCATTCCCTCGATGGTCCGGTTGATCCGCTCCAGCAGGCGGGCGCTCTCGCTGTCCAGCATATCGCTGAAGACGTCGTCGTAGCCGTCCACCGAGAAAATCATATAGCCGGGGCGGCTGGCCTTGTATTCGTTTTCGATCTTCCGCAGGGCGGTCTCGTCGTTCAGGATCAGGATGCTGACCTTTTCGCCATCGCCGGGGACGGTGGAGGCGTGGATCCGCCATACACCGCTGACGCAGGCCAGCACCTGGCCGTCAGGGGTGCCACACTGGGCCAGCTCCAGCCCGGGCAGCATCTTGTTGACCCGCCCGCTCAGGTAGTCCTCGCCGTTCAGCACCCTGTCCCGGAAGGGAATATTGTACCACACCACCGTATCCCCGCTGAGCAGGGCCGCCGGCTGGGAGAGGGATGCCAGGCTGAACTGGGTCTTGGAATTTTCAAAGCTGCTGCCTGTCACCCAGCGGGCCGCCCAGCGGCGGATCCGGTAGCGGGACAAAATCACCAGCACGACGCAGAAGACCAGCACCACCACAAGCACAGGCCACACCGCAGGCTTTGCAGCCAGCAACACCAGCGCCAGCAGCGCCGACAACAGTGCAAAACCAGCCGTAAATATTTCCAGTGTCCATCTGGGTTTCTGTTTCATGGCAGACGCCTCTCTTCCCTTCTCTTCCCTTCTCCGCAAAATCCTGTTCAAGAGGAAAGGGCTTCAAATCCGTCCCGGCCGGCATATGCGGCGGAACACATACTCATACCTCCATCAGCACTGGCAGGATCATCGGGCTGCGCTTGGTGCGGCGGTAGATATAGCTGCTCAGGGCCTCCCGCATCCGGGTCTTGACGCTGTTCCAGTCGCGGACGTGCTCCTCGATACAGCGTTTCAGGACCATCTCGACGGTGCTCTGGGCGCCGTCCATCAGGCTCTCGTTCTCCCGCACATAGACAAAGCCCCGGCTGACCAGGTCTGGCCCGGCCAGCACCTTGCCGGTCTTGCTGTCGACGGTGGCCACAATGATGACCAGGCCGTCCTCCGACAGGTGCTTGCGGTCCCGCAGGACGACGTTCCCCACGTCGCCCACGCCCAGGCCGTCCACCATGACGGCGCCGGCGGTGACCGGCTCGCCCAGCTTGATCTCGTCCCGGGTCAGGATGATGTTGGAGCCGTTCTCGGCGATGAGGATGTTGCTGTGGGGGATGCCCAGGCTGGCGGCGGTCAGGGCGTGCTTTTTCAGCTGCTTATACTCGCCGTGGACGGGCAGGAAATACTTCGGCTTGGTCAGGGTGAGCATCAGCTTCTGCTCTTCCTGGCAGGCGTGACCCGAGACGTGGACGTCGTACATACTTTCATAGATAACCTCGGCCCCCAGCAGCAGCAGGCCGTTGACGATCTTGGTGACGCTCTTCTCGTTGCCGGGGATGGGGTTGGCCGAAATGATGATGAAGTCCCCCGGGCCCACCCGCACCTGCCGGTGGCTGCAGGAAGCCATCCGGGAGAGGGCGCTCAGCGGCTCGCCCTGGCTGCCGGTGGTGATGAGGACCACCTCTTCGGGGGCGTAGCGGTTCAGCTCGTCCACGCTGATGAGGGTGCCGTCGGGGATGTGCATATAGCCCAGCTCCTGGGCCATCTGGGTGTTGTTGACCATGCTGCGGCCGCTGAAGGCCACCTTCCGCCCCTCCTGCACCGCCAGTTCAATGATCTGCTGGATGCGGTAGATGTTGGACGCGAAGGTGGCGATGATGAGCCGCTTGTTCCGCGCCTGGGTGAAGAGGTTGTGGACGCCGGCGGCCACCTTCTGCTCGGTGGCGGTGAAGCCGGGCCGCTCGGCGTTGGTCGAGTCGCTCAGCAGGGCCAGCACCCCTTTCTGGCCGTACTCGGCCAGGGTGGTCAGGTCGGTGGGACCGCAGGCCAGGGGGGTGTAGTCAATCTTGAAGTCGCCGGTCTGGATGATGACGCCCGCCGGGCTGTCGATGGCGAAGGCCACCGCGTCGGGGATGGAGTGATTGACATGGATCGGCTCCACCGTGAAGCAGCCCAGATGCAGCTTCTGCTTGGGGACGATCTCGACAAAACGGGCCTTGCCCGCCAGGTTGAACTCTTCCAGCTTGTTCCGGATCAGGCCCAGAGTCAGCTTGGTACCGTAGACCGGCAGGTCCAGCTTCTGCAGCAGGTAGGGGATGCTGCCGATGTGGTCCTCGTGGCCGTGGGTGATGAGCAGGGCCTTGATCTTGTCCTTGTTCTGGAGCACGAAGGTGAAGTCGGGGATGACCATGTCGATGCCGAACATCTCGTTGTCGGGGAAGACCAGGCCGCAGTCGACAATAATCATGTCGCCGCAGCACTCATAGACGGTCATGTTCTTGCCCACTTCGCCCAGGCCGCCCAGCGGGTAGATGTGGATGGGGACGGGCGCCTCGCCCCGGTTCTGCTGGGGGCGGCGGGGCCGCCGGGCGTTGTTGTAGACCGGGTGGCGGCGCTGCTGCATCCGGTTTTCCGCGCCGGGGGCGCTCCGCCTTGCGGCGCCAGGGTTGCTGCCATGATTCTCTTTTGCTTGTGCCATTTGTACCTCCATAAACACAGGCGGCAGGGAGACCGCAGCTCCGTCCGGCCCGGTCTCCGGTAAAATGATTCGTATATTCCAAGCTGCGACGCAGCTTTATGATCGGTTCCCACGCCCCGTGGGGCCCCTGTGACCCTGCACCAGTCCATCTGTTCAATGCGACCGCGGTCCGCCCCCGGGGATGGCAGGCGTATGCCCCTGATACGCCCTTTTGCGCTTTCTATTCGAAACAATTATAGTATCTGCACCTGCTTTTGTCAATTCCAGCTTGGCCCGGCGGCGGGCGAAATATGCGTCCGGCTCTTGACAGGCCCCCCCGCAAACCTCTAATATAGAAGGGATCACGGGCGGCCGACGCCCCCGGTCTGACAGGAGAGAAAGATGAAAAAGGTCGAAATCTACACCGACGGCGCCTGCAGCGGCAACCCCGGCCCGGGGGGCTGGGGCGCGCTGCTGCGCTACCGCAGCGGGGACAAAATCTATGAAAAGGAGCTGAGCGGCGGCGACGCTACCACCACCAACAACCGGATGGAGCTGACCGCCTTCATTGAGGCCCTCAGCCAGCTCAAGGAACCCTGCGAGGTCCGCTATTGCAGCGACAGCCAGTACGTCATCAACGGGCTGGAAAAGGGCTGGGCCAAAGGCTGGCAGGCCCGCGGCTGGAAAAAGGCGGACAAAAGCCCCGCCCTCAACCCCGATCTGTGGGAGAAGGCGCTGGCGCTGGCCGAACAACACACCATCACCTACATCTGGGTCAAGGGCCACGCAGGCCACCCTGAGAACGAGCGCTGCGACCGTCTGGCCGTAGCCCAGAGCAAAGCACACAGCGGGAGGCAGAGCTGAAAGATGAACGACGCATTTTTGCCCGGCAGCGGGTTCGATACCTATGAAGAGCAGGACAAGGTCCTGGTGGGGATGAGCGGGGGGGTGGACTCCAGCGTCGCCGTCCGCATCCTGCAGCAGCAGGGCTTTGCGGTGACGGGGGCGGTCATCCGCTTTTCCCCGGCCCACGCGGCGGCGGTGGAAGCCGCCAAAAGGGCCGCCGAACAGCTCGGCGTCCCCTGCATCACCCTGGACGCCCAGGACTTCTTCGAGCGGGAGGTGGTGGGGCCTTTCTGCGCCGACTACTGCGCCGGCCGCACTCCCAACCCCTGTGTGCGGTGCAACCCCGCCGTCAAGTTCGCGGCCCTGCTGACGGCGGCCGACCGGCTCGGCATCCGGTACATCGCCACCGGCCACTACGCCCGGGTGGAGACGGGGGCGGACGGTTCCAGCCGCGTCTGCCAGCCGGTCAGCGCCGCGCGGGACCAGAGTTATATGCTCAGCCGGCTGGACCAGGCCACCCTCAGCCGGCTGATCCTCCCGCTGGGCGAGTTTGAAAAGGAGGATGTCCGCCAGATGGCCCGGGACTTCGGGCTGGACTGCGCCGACGCCCCCGACAGCATGGAGATCTGCTTCATCCCCGAGGGGGACTATGCCGCCTACATCGAGGGCCGAGGCCTGGCCGGGAAGGCCGGCCGGTTCATCTCCCCCGACGGGGCGGACCTCGGCCCCCACAAGGGGGTGCTCCACTACACGGTGGGCCAGCGGAAAGGGCTGGGCATCGCCCTGGGCGAGCCGGTCTTTATCCGGGAGATCCTGGACAACGGCGATATCCAGTTGGCCCGGGCCGGCGACGAGTATTTCAGCGCGGTTACCGTCGCAGGGGTCACCACCCCCGACGGCGCCCCCCTGCCCGCCGGGCCCTACCTGGTCAAGGTGCGGAGCGCCGCGGCCCTCCAGCCCGCCGTCTTTGCCCCCGACGGGGCGGACGGGGGCGTCCTGACCTTCGAAACGCCGGTCCGTGCCCCTGCGCCGGGCCAGACCGCCGCCTTCTACCGGGACGGCGCCGTCCTGGGCAGCGGCTTCATCATCCGCGCCGAATAAGCCCCAAGGGCAAAAATACACCCCGCCGCAAGCCAGTCTACAAGGCCGGGCGGCGGGGCGTTTTTTATTTGCAGCAATCAGACCTGGGGCGGGTTGACGATGTTTCGCCAATCCAGATCACCCCGCTCAAGGCCGTGGATCAGCACCTCAGCGGTGGCGATGTTGGTGGCCATGGGGATGTTATGTACATCGCACAGTCGCAGCAGGGTCATCTCATTGGGCTCGCTGGGTTTCGCATTGATCGGATCCCGGAAAAAGATGAGCAGGTCAATCTCGTTGCAGGCGATCCGGGCCGCAATCTGTTGGTCGCCGCCCTGTTTGCCCGACAGGAACCGCTTGACCTGCAGGCCGGTCACCTCGGCGATCAGCTTGCCGGTGGTGCCGGTGGCTACAAGCTGGTTTTGGCTCAGGACACGGCAGTACGCCGTACAAAACTGCACCATCAATTCCTTTTTGGAGTTATGTGCGATCAACGCAATTGTCATTCCGTATCCATCTCCTTTGTTTACACCCAAAATGTTCCAGTCTAAGTCCAAGCCATCACTCCAATATAGATATTATCACATTTTTCTCCGGATGACAACTGTTTTTTAGACAGAACTTTCAAATTTCCCGAAGACTGCACCTTTTCTCCATCCCTATGCAAAAGAATTTCCACCCTCCGGGCGGTGCTCACTCCAGCAGTTCGCCCTCCTGCACCGGGTTCAGTCCGCTGGACCGCTCGAAGAAATAGGCGTTGAAGATGTCGGCCACCAGCTCGCCCGTGCGGGAACCACCGCCGCCGTATTCGACCACGATGCCCACCGCGATCTGGGGGTCCTCCACCGGGCCGTAGGCGATGATGGTAGAGTTGGTGTAATAATGGCCTGCGTCGTCCCTTTCGCTGCGCTGGGGGGTGCCGGTCTTGCAGGCGATGGTGTAGGGGTAGTTGGCCAGGCCGGTGATAGTCTGGGCCGCGCCCACCATCCCCTGCTCCACCAGGTCGAAGGCGCCGACGTTGTCCTCGATGACCTCGACAACCTCGGGCTCGACCTCTTCCAGCACCTCGCCGGTGTTGGTGTCCAGCAGTGCACGGACAAAGTGGGTCTTGTACCGAACGCCCTTGTTGGCAATGGTGGCCGCATAGGTGGCCAGCTGGACCGGGGTCACCACCGTGTTGCCCTGGCCGATGGCGGCCTGGACCTCAAGGGAGGCGGTGTAGTTGGAGTCCTCTTTGGTGGTCAGGCGGCCCACCGACTCGCTGACCTCGACGCCGGTGCGGGTGCCGAGGCCCAGCCGGTAGGCGTAGTCATCGTAGACGTCGCTGGTGGTGCGGCGGCCCACGTCATAGAAGAAGACGTTGCAGCTCCACTTGAGAGCGGTGACCACGTCGATGTTGCCGCTGTGGCCGTGGCGGGTGCAACGGGGGTGGTAGTCGCTGAAGTAGTTGTAGACGCCGTTGCAGTAGACGGTGCTGCTGCCGTCGATCACCCCGCTGAGGAGGGCCGCAATGGCCACCGAGGGCTTGTAGGTGGAGCCGGGGGTGTACAGCCCCTGCAGCGCCCGGTTGTAGAGGGGCAGGCCGGGGTCGCTACTGTACTCACTGTACCGGATGCTGTAGAGGTTCTGGTCATAGCTGGGGTAGTTGGAGCAGGCCAGGATCC
Organism: uncultured Faecalibacterium sp.; assembly: GCA_964511805.1. GTDB lineage: Bacteria > Bacillota > Clostridia > Oscillospirales > Ruminococcaceae > Faecalibacterium. Next base: position 374 of record CAZEIG010000034.1, on the reverse strand, counting down.
CGCCGGTTTTGACGTCCACCACCACCACCGCGCCGGCGCTGGCGTCGACGTTATAGGTGGCAGCGATCTGCTGGACGTTCCGGGCCAGGGCCTCGTCCACCGCCTTCTGGAAGTCGCTGTTGACCGTCAGCATGACCGTCTTGCCCGGCTCGGGTTCGGTGGTGATGCCGGTGTCGATGATGATCCCGTCGCTGTTCCGGGTGATGGTCTCGACGCCGTCCTGGCCCCGGAGCTCGTCCTCATAGGCGGACTCCAGCCCCGAGATGCCGATGACGGCGTTCATGGCGTAGCCCCTGTCCCGCAGCGGGTAGGTGACCTGGCCGTTTTCGTCTGTGACGCGCCACATCTCGGCGGTGATCTTCCCCACTCGGCCT
>CAZEIG010000033.1:0-14089 GCA_964511805.1 uncultured Faecalibacterium sp. | reverse complement strand
AGTGGGTCAGGCAGATGGCCTCCAGCCGGGACAGCCCCACCCCGGCCCGCATGGCGGCGGCCTGGGTGCCCTCGCCGCAGTCGAACAGGAGACTGCGTCCGCCCCAGGAGAGAAGCGCCGCCGTCAGGGCGCGCTCCGGCAGGGGCATGGTGGCGGCGGTGCCCAGCAGCGTAACAGTGACCATGGCAGGCCCTCCTTTCCCAATCCTCAATCAATTTGTTTCATCCGTACGGATCGGACGGCATGTACATCCGGTCCGGACACATACAGGGAAATTTTTTGGCGAGAGTGTGCGAGGCCGCAGGCCAAGTGCGCGGTTCGCCAGAAAATTTTGTCCCCAGGGGGATACCAGGGGGAAGGAATTTCTGTCCCGCGTATGCGGGCAGAAATGGGTTCCCCCTGGAAGCGTGCCATCGCACGCTTTTACTGCCAGTTTTTACAGACGTCCACCCAACTCTTGTAATTCGAATATTTTTCCAGCTCGGAGATGGTCAGCTCGATGGCCGAGTTGCTGCTGCCCGCCGCCGGGAAAACCGTCTCGAACCGCTTGAGAGACTCGTCCAGATAGACCGTCACCCCCGGGTTGACCCCGAAGGGGCAGACCCCGCCCACCGCGTGGCCCACCAGCTCGGCGGCCTCGGCGGGGGTGAGCATCTTGGCCTTGGTGGCGAACTGCTCCTTGTACTTGCGGTTGTCCACCTTGGCGTCGCCGGCGGCCACGATCAGGATGGGCGCACCGTCCACCATAAAGGACAGGGTCTTGGCGATCCGGCAGGGCTCGCAGCCCACCGCCTGAGCGGCCAGCTCCACCGTGGCGCTGGACACGTCAAACTCGAGGATCCGGTCCTCCATCCCATAGTTTTTGAAATAGGCTTTGACTCTTTCAATCGACATTTCTGTTTACCCCTCTCTGCCCGCCCTTCTGCCGGCGGGCCTTTTTATCTGCCGCGCAGGACAGCGCGTACTTTTTATACTATAACACACCCCGGGTGAAAACGCCAGTTCTGCGCCGCTCAAATCAAAACTGCCAGGGAGGCTTATCCCTGGCAGAAAAATGATTTTTTGGGATTTTATCTCTGACGTTTTCCCCGGCAGGTCAGGACGAGCCAAAAGCCACCCAGTGCCCCAAAGGTGACCAGCGCCAGAAAGAGCATGAAGCCCGTGACGTCGGTCCTGTCCAGGATGCCGCCCAGGATGGAATAGGCCGCCGCCGAGAGCAGCGACCGTATCATCGACACCACCGACAGGATGGTGGCCCGGTACGCCGACGCGATGTGCGCCTGGATGATGCTGTCCGCCAGGATGTAGATCACTTCCGGCGTCAGGCAGCAGATGAAAGAGAGCGCCATGAACAGGCCCGGCTGGCGGGCGAAGGCCAGCACCCCATACAGCGCCCCCTGCAGGGCCATCATCCAGAGGATGAGCCGCCGCTTGGGCACCCGGCCGGACAGGCGGCCGGCAAGCAGATAGACCGCCGATGCAGCAAAGGAATTGGCCGAGAAAAAGACCCCGATGAGGGCCACCGGTATCCCCCTGCGCTGGAACAGGATCTGGTTATAGCTGTAATAGCTGCCGGATACGCCGTCCACCCAGCCAAAGCCGGCGACGCAGAGAAGGAACACCGGCAGGCTGGGGTAGAGAATCTTCTGCCGGAGGCTGGCGGGCAGAGGCCCGGCCGGTTCTGGCTCCGACTGCAGGTCCGGCTCCCGGATGGGCACCAGCGCTAGCCACGCCGCCCCCAGGCAGAGGGCGGTGACGCCGTACACCGCCGCCCAGGACCAGGCAGCAAGGAAAGCGCCGATCGAGATGGTCGCGCCCGTCAGGACGGACTGCGCGGCCTGCAGTCTGGCGTTGAACCGCAGGTAGTCCCCCTCCCGGCGGCCCCTTTTGAGCAGCTCGTAGAGGAGCGCGCTGTCACTGCCGCTGTTGAAGGTATAGCCCGTCCCTTCCAGCAGGCCCAGGGCAATCAGGGCCGCGGGGCGGCCCTCTGTTTTCTGCTGCGCTGCCGTATGGCACAGTATAATAGTACCATAGCGGGCGGGGCTTGTAAACGCCTTTTTCTCCTGCCGCCCCGCCGGGACTTTTTTCCCTCCCCGTTTTATGTTATACTGAACAAGTACTATCTTAAGAATGGACAGAAAGCAGGTATTTTTGATGCGCACAGACCCTTCGCTGCACTATCTCGACAACGCGGCCACCACCATAGTGGACCCCGCGGTGGCTGACGCCATCCACAGCGCCATGCTCAGGCACTGGGCCAACCCCTCCTCCCTCTATACGCCGGGCGCTGAGAGCGAGGACGCCCTGCACACCGCCCGGGCCGCCCTGGCCCGGACCCTCGGCTGCAAAAGCCGGGAGTTCTACTTCACCTCCTGCGGCAGCGAGGGGAACAACCTGGCTCTGCTGGGCGGCGCCCTGACCAAGACTTTCGGGAAGAAGATCGTCTGCTCCGGCTTTGAGCATCCCAGCGTCCGCCGCCCGCTGGAGCGGCTGGCAGAGCAGGGCTGGCAGGTGGTCTTTCTGCCGCCCCGGGCCGACGGCAGCTTTGATGTGGACGACCTGCTGGCCCAGATCGACCGTTCCACCGTCCTGACCGCCTGCATGATGGTCAACAACGAGACCGGCGCCGTCTGCGACGTGGCCAAGCTTGCCAGGGAGGCCAAACGGATCAACCCCCGCGTCATAGTCCATGTGGACGGGGTCCAGGCCTGGATGCGGCTGCCCGTCCGGCTGGAGGGCAGCGGGATCGACAGCTTCACCGTCAGCGGCCACAAGATCCACGCCCCCAAGGGGGTGGGCGGGCTCTACCTCAGCGACAAGCTGATCCAGGCCTTCCGGCCGCCCTACCTCGGCGGCGAGCAGGAGCGGGGCATCCGGCCCGGCACCGAGAACCTGCCCTACGCCCTGGGCCTGGCGGCTGCGGCCCAGAAGCTGGCCCCCACCCTCCGGGAGCGGGCCGGCCAGTCCGCCGCCCTCAACCAGCGGCTGCGGGCGGGACTGGCCGCCTTCCCCACCGTCGAGATCAACAGCCCGGCGGACGCCGTCCCCGAGATTCTCAACTTCAGCACCAACAAGGTCAAAAGCGAGACCATGCTTGCCTGGCTGGCACAGGAGAAGATCTATGTCTCGTCGGCGTCGGCCTGCGGCCGGGGCGAGCCCAGCCACACCCTGCAGGCCATGGGCCGGAGCGCCCGGGCGGTGGACACCGCCATCCGGGTGTCCTTCTGCGCCGACAACACCCCCGAGGATGTCGACGCCTTCCTCGAGCGGTTCGAGGCAGGGATGAAGGAGTTGCAGGGGATTTGACCCCCGGCCCGCCCCGCCGCCGCAAACATCTGGTATTAAGAAAACAGGAGCAACCTATGCGTGAAGTCATCATCGGCTACCAGGGCGAAATGTCCCTGAAGGGCCTCAACCGCAATCAGTTCGAGTCGGCGCTTATCAAGATCCTCCGCTACCGGCTCAAGGACGCCGGGCATTTCCACATCTGGTGCGCCCAGTCCACCTTCTACATCGAGCCGGAGGACGAAAACGCCGACCTGGACCTGGCCTTTGCACGGGTGTCCCGGGTGTTCGGTCTGGCGGCGGTCAGCCGCAGCGCCGTCTGCGAAAAGGATTTTGACGCCATCTGTCAGACCGCCGAGAGCTACCTCGGCCAGACCCTGAACGGGGCCCGGACCTTCAAGGTAGAGGCCCGCCGGGCGGACAAGAGCTTCCCGATGGACAGCCCCGCCCTGATGCGGGAGCTGGGGGCCTGCCTGCTCAGCCGCCACCCCCGTCTGCGGGTGGACGTCCACAACCCCGACTGCAAGGTCATCGTCGAGATCCGGGACCGGGGGGCCTACGTCCACGGCCCCAAGACCCCCGGCGAGGGCGGCCTGCCGGTGGGCACCAGCGGCCGGGCCCTGAATATGCTCTCGGGCGGGATCGACAGCCCGGTGGCCGCCTACCGGATGGCTAAGCGGGGACTGGCGCTCGACCACATCCACTTTGCCTCGCCCCCCTACACCTCCGAGCGGGCCCGCCGGAAGGTGATTGCCCTGGCCCAGCGGACCACCGTCTACACCGGCAGCTGCAACCTCTTTGTGGTTCCCTACACCCGCCCCCAGGAATGCATCCGGGACAACGCGCCCCCCATGCTCTTCACCGTCCTGATGCGGCGGAGCATGATGCGGATCGCGGGGGTCATCGCCCGGCGGCAGGGCTGCGAGGCCCTCGTCACCGGCGAGAGCCTGGCGCAGGTGGCCAGCCAGACCGTCCACGCCCTCCGCTGCACCGACGCCGCCCAGGACCTGCCGGTCCTGCGGCCCCTGATCGGGATGGACAAGACCGAGATCATCGAGACGGCCCGCCAGATCGGCACCTTCGAGACCAGCATCCTCCCCTACGAGGACTGCTGCACCATCTTCACCCCGCCCCACCCCAAGCTCCGGCCCACCCTCGAGGAGGTGCTGGAAGCCGAAGCCACCATGCCCGGCCTGCCCGCCCTCGAGGCCGAAGCCTCCACCGCGGCCGAGCGCCTGCGGATCCGGATCGAGGATGCCGACGAGGCGGAACTGGACATCTGAGGGGGCAAAAGCATGACAGCAGAGATCATCAGCGTGGGCACCGAGCTGCTGCTCGGCAACATCCTGAACACCAACGCTCAGTACCTCAGCAGGGAGCTGGCCGACCTGGGGATCACCGTCCAGCGGCAGAGCACCATCGGGGACAACCACGACCGGCTGGCCGACTGGGTCAACGAGGCCAAGAGCCGGGCCGACCTGCTGGTCTTTACCGGCGGGCTGGGCCCCACCGACGACGACCTGACCAAGGAGACGGTGGCCGCCTGCTACGGCGACAGCCTGACCTTCGACCCGGAAGAGTGGGAGAAGATCACCGGCTTTTTCACACGGATGGGCCGGCAGACCACCCCCAACAACCGCAAGCAGGCCATGATGCCCGTCCACGGGCAGAAGATCCCCAACGCCCACGGCACCGCGCCGGGGGCCTGGTTCGAGCAGGACGGCTGCTGCGCCGTCCTGATGCCGGGGGTGCCGGCCGAGATGAAAGCTATGTGGACCGAGCAGGTCCGCCCCCGGCTGATGGCCCGGCAGAACTGCACCCTCCACTCCCTGACATTGCGGGTGCTGGGGGGCGAGAGCGAGATCGAGTACCGGGTGCGGGCCCTGCTGAAAAACGACAACCCCACCGCCGCCATCTACTGCAAAACCGGCGAGAGCGAGCTCCGTATCACCGCCCGGGCCGCCAACGACCAGGACGGCGCCGAAATGTGCCGGGCATACGCCAAAAAGTTCTATGATATTCTGGGGGACGCGGTGTATGATGAGGATGTCCCGGGCCTGGCCTGGACCGTCGTCCGCACCCTGGAGGAAAAGGGGATGACCATCTCCACCGCCGAGAGCTGCACCGGCGGGCTGATCGCCCAGCGGCTGACGGCGGTGCCGGGGGCCAGCAACGTCTTCGGCTACGGCTTCGTCACCTACTGGGAGGAGGCCAAGGCCAGGCTGATCGGGGTGGACCCGGCCGTCATCGCCCGCTACAACGTGGTGTCGGGGCCGGTGGCGGCCCAGATGGCCCGGGGCGCCCGGCAGGCGTCCGGGGCGGACATCGCCCTGGCGGTCACCGGGCTGGCGGGGCCCGGCGGCGGGGACGAGCTGCGGCCGTTGGGCACCGTCTACATCGCGGGGGCCGCGGCCGGCGGCGTCTTTGTGGAGAAGGTCCACTACGTCCGCCCCGATCGGGAGAACATCCGCGCGCGGGCCGCCCAGGAGGCCCTGGTGCTGGCCCTGCGGCTGGCCCAGGGGAAGGCCCCGGCCGGCTGCTACCGCCTGGACGAGGCGGCCTGCACCGACCCGGCCACCCTTGCGGGGCTGAACGAAGCCCTTATCTTATAAAAAATCAAACAGGGGAATCAGAGGATGACAGCGGCGAATGAAAGCTGGGTGCTCCGGTTTTTCGGGGTGAAAGAGGCGGATGTCTGCCGGGCCGCATCGGGCCTGGCGGGCCGGTGCGGGCTGGTGCAGATCGAAAGCCGGTCCCAGGGGCCCGAGACCCTGCTGGCCCTGACTGCGCCGGCCTCTGCCCTGCGGAAGGCGGAGGACCTGCTCCGCCGCCATTTCCACGCGGGGCTGTACGGCGCCGGGAACCAGACCCTGGCCGACAGCGCGGCCCAGGCCCTGGTCAGACACGACCGGCTGCTGGCCTGCGCCGACCCGGCCGCCCTCGAGCTGCTGGTCCTACCCGGCCGGCCCGGAGGAGAACGCCGCCCTCTGGCTGCTGGACATCATCCGGCGGGCTGCGGCCGGCAGCGCCCAGGCCCAGGGGGTCAGCTTTACCCTCCACGGGGACAAGCCCGCCTTCGCGGCCCAGAGCCAGCCCCTTCAGCTGCCGCCTGTCACCTTGCCCACCGTCACGCTGGAAGAAGAGGCCCCGCCCCCCGACGCCCCTCTGCCGCGGCGGCGGCGCTGGCCGGGGCGGCTGGCCTTCCTGACCTGCCTGCTGGCGGTGGCGGGGCTGGCGGCGGCCCTTTGGGCCACCGGCGGCGACCTGGCCGCCCTGCCCGAGCTGCTCCGCGGCCTAACCGGCGCGCCCCAGCTCCCCGCCCACTCCGGCGCGTCATTGCTCTGAAAGCACCTTTTGGCTGAGGGGCGGGTCCGACTGATCAAGTTCGCCCTGACCGACGCCCACGGCCTGGACGGTGAGAGCCTTGTGACCAATTTCACCGCCGTAGCCGCCACCTTCAGCAACATCGGCCCCTCCCTGGACGGAATGGGTCCGACGGCCAACTTCGGGTTGTTCTCCATCTTGATCCTCTTTGTCCCCGAGACCTGGCGGAAGTTCTGACCGCGAAAAGCATACAAAAAGGGCGTCCCCCGTTCGGAGGGGACGCCTTTTTGTCTGTTTTGGGTTTCTCTCACCGTCGATGCGGCCTTTAGTCCCGGCTGCGGCTGCTGAAGCCCAGCAGACGGACCACATAGAGGAAGATGTTGATGAAGTCGAGGTAGAGGGTCAGCGCACCGTAGACGCTGGCTTTCTCGGCCAGTTCGCTGTCGGCGGCGTAGTAGGCGTAGAGCTGATGCAGCTTCTGGGTGTCATAGGCGGTCAGCAGCATAAAGACCACCAGCCCGATGCCGCTGTAGAGGATGGACGCGCCGATCCCAAAGCCGAACAGGCTGCCCACTAGCCCGGTAATCAGCATGGCCATCAGGCCCATCATCAGCTTGGGACCCCAGCTGGTCAGGTCTTTGTTGGTGGTGTGGCCGTAGAACGCCATCAACCCGAAATAGAGCGCCGTTGCCAGGAAGGCCATCACCAGCGTCCCCACCGAGAAGAGCAGGAAGTAATAGCTCAGCACCATACCGTTCAGGGCCGAGTAAGCCAGAAAGACCCCCCGCGCCGCACCTACCGACATCTGCTGGATGCGGGCGCTGAGGACAAAGACCAGCACCAGCTCAGCGATGGTCAGCACCAGATAGAGGGAGTTGACCAGGTAGAACAGGGGCGTGGCGGCTGTGATGAAGGCGACCGCAAAGGTCACCAGCAGCCCGCAGGCCATCCAGCGGTAAGTCCGGGCCATATAATCGGCTGCGGACATGGTCGCTTCGGTGTAGCCGCGGTCGTAATCGTTGTTGTAATAGTTCATAAAAGACACTCCTTTTTCCACCAGGCGGGATGTCACGGCCTCTTGCCCCCCTGGGCTGATTACAGTATACTATACAGAAATGAACGATTCATGAAAAGGCTGTGACTGATTTTGTCTTTCGGACTATATTATCATATCCCCTACTGTTTTTCCCGCTGCCGGTACTGCGATTTCTATGCGGCGGGGGCGGCGCGGGGTGTGCCGGACGCCTACATAGACGCCCTGCTGCGGGCGCTGGCCGGCCACCGGCTGCCCGGTGCGCCCGACACCGTCTATTTCGGGGGCGGCACCCCCAGCCTCCTTACCCCGGGGCAGGCCGCCCGGCTGATCGAGGCTGCGGCCCCCAAGCCCGGCGCCGAGATCACCCTTGAGGCCAACCCCGAGACGGTGGACGAGGCCAAACTGCAGGGCTTCCAGGCCGCGGGGGTCAACCGGCTGTCGATGGGGGTGCAGTCGGCCAGCGACCGCCAGCTGCGGACCCTGGGCCGTCCCCACACCGCCGCCGAGGCGGCCGCCTCCCTGCAGGCCGCGCGGCAGGCCGGCTTCGAGAACGTCAGCGGGGACATCATGCTGGCCCTGCCGGACTACACCCGGGCCGAGTTCGACGCCACCCTTGATTTGATCCAGGCGGGGGGCGCCAGCCACATCTCTGCCTATCTGCTCAAGATCGAGCCGGGGTCCGCCTTCGGGCGCAGGCCGCCCCAGGGCCTGCCTGGCCCCGACGAGGCCGCCGGCTTCTACCTCTACGCGGTGGAGCGGCTGGCCGCCGCCGGCTACACCCAATACGAGATCTCCAGCTTCGCCCGGCCCGGCTTTGAGGGCCGCCACAACCGGAACTACTGGGACTGCGGGGACTATCTGGGCCTCGGCCCTGCGGCTCACAGCTGCCTTAACGGGCAGCGCTTCTACTACCCCGCCGACACCGCCGCCTTCATCGCGGGGGCGCAGCCGGTGCCGGACGGGGTCTGCGACGCCGAGGACTATCTCATCCTGCAGCTCCGGCTGTCCAGCGGGCTGGACCTGGCCGAGTACCGCCGCCGGGGCGGCCCCGCCTTCACCCCCCGCCAGCAGGCCTTCCTGGCCCAGTGCGCCCGCGCCGGCTACCTGACCCTGACCCCCGGCCGCCTGACTTTGACCCCCTTCGGGATGCTGGTCCAGAACAGCATCCTGGCGGAGCTGATTTGAGGGGTGCCCTCTCAGTTGCCCCGTGCAGCCCTTACCTCAGCTCAATTACCGGCCAGCCAAGGGCGGCGATGGCGGCCTGGTCGTGGGTGGCCAACAGGGCGGGCGCACCGGCGCAGCGCTGCCGCAGCAGGGCCGCGGCCCGGGCCATGGTGTCTGGGTCCAGGCCGGTGAAAGGCTCGTCAAAGAAGCGGCTGTCCGCCGGGGCCCAGAGAGCCCGCAGCAGGGCGGCCCGGCGCTTCTGCCCGCCCGACAGCTGCCGGGCCGGGAGGGTCAGGGCCTCCCCGGTCATCCCCAGGCGGGCGAAGTCCGCCTCGACCTCCGTCCGCCGGGCCCGGCCGTCGGGCAGGACCAGCAGGACGTTCTCCACCGCCGAGAGCTGGGGACAGAGCCGGTCCTCCTGAAAGACCGCCGCGGCCCGGCCCACCCCGGCCACCCGGCCGGCGTCGGGCTTTTCCAGCCCCAGCAGGATTCGCAGCAGGGTGGTCTTGCCCCAGCCGCTGGGCGCCCAGAGGACCGCCGGGGCCTCCACCGCCAGGTCCAGCCCCTCGAACAAAAGGTGCTCCCCGAAGCGTTCGGTCAGCTTTTCGATGCGCAGGGTCATGGCTCCTCCTCCCCGCAGACGCGGCGGACCGCCAGCCCCAACAGGGCCAGGAAGGCCCGCTCGAAGACGGCCGACAGACAGATGATGACAAAGGTCCAGGCAAAGAGATCGGCGGTGGAAAGGGTGATCTTGGCCCGGTAGAGGGCGTCGCCGATACTGCCATCGGGCAGGCCGATGATCTCGGCCGCGACGCCGCTCTTCCAGCACAGGCCCAGGGCGGTGCGGCACCCCTCCCGGAAGGCCGGCAGGACCGCCGGCAGCCAGATGGCCCGCAGACGCCGCCCCAACGGCAACCGGAAGACCCGCGCCATCTCCAGCAGCTGGCCGTCCGCCGACCCGATGCCGGTCCGCACCGCGCCGTAGAGGACCGGCAGGACCATCAGGAAGCTGATGAGGATGCTCAGCTCACGCCCCCGGACCCACACCAGCGCCAGGATGACAAAGCTGGCCACCGGCGTGGCCTTGACCAGCTGCATCACCGGGTCAAGCAGCAATTCCACCGTCCGGGACAGCCGGGCGGCCACCGCCAGCGCCGCGCTGCAGACTGCCCCCAGTCCGAACCCCAGCAGGATCCGCCCGCTGGAAAAGGCCACCCGTTCCCAGAAGCCGCCGGTGGGCAGCAGCTGGAGCAGGGCCCCCAAGGCCCGCACCGGCGACACCAGGAACACCTCCTGCCCGACGGCCATGGCCGCAAGCTGCCACAGCGCCAGCCAGAAGGCCGCCGCCCCCAGCCGGGCGGGCCAGGTCTTGTTGGTCGTTTTCAAGCGCACCCCTCCTTCTCTGTCCACTGTTTCGACAAGTATAAAACAAAACGGGACGCCCCGCAAGACGTCCCGCTTTTTCTGTTCGCTCACCCGGCGCCCAGGTAGTAGAACCCGTCGTCGGGGAGGGCGCCGCCCACCGAGGCGGGGTCGGCGTCATAGAGGACCTGTAGGTAGCCCGCCACGTCGGCCTGCATCCCGCTGCCGGTGACGCAGACGATGTTGCAGGCGGGCAGGGCCGCCTGGGCGATGGCCGCCTTGGCCACCACGCCCTGCTCCTCGCAGAGGGCGGCGGTGCCCTCCAGGTCGGTGTTGGCGGCCCCGACGCTGGCAGCGTAGTCGGTCAGGAAGGCCTCCACCACGTCGGGGTGGGCCTCGGCGTACTCGGTGCGAACCACCGTCACACCGGTAATCAGCTGGGTGTCACAGACCTTCTCCCACTCTTCGGTCAGGTCCAGGGCCACCCGCAGGCTTTCGTCCTGCATCGAGGCGCTGGTGACGTAGGGCTGGGGCAGAACCGCGATGGCATCCTCGGCGACGGCCATCTGGGCGGTGACCTCGGTGGCCTCGCTGTAGAACTCGATGTCCACGTCGGTGTCTGGGTCGAGGCCGTTCTGGGTCAGGATGTACCGCAGGACGTACTCAGGGGTGGTGCCCTTGCCAGTCGAGAGGATGGTCCGGCCGGCCAGGTCGGCCACCGACTGGACGGTGTCGCCCTTTTCCACCACATAGAGGACGCCCAGGGTGTTGACCGCCATCACCTGGATGCCCCCTTCAGTCCGCTGGTAGAGGGTGGCGGCCAGGTTGGCGGGGATGGCCGCCATGTCCAGCTCGCCCTGCATCAGCAGGGGGACGATCTCGTCGGCGGTACCGTAGAGCTGCAGGTCATAGCTGAGGGCAGCCGAGCCGTCCTCCTGCATCGGCAGCAGATTGATAAGGCCCATGGTGGTGGGGCCCTTCAGCCCGGCGATCCGGACGGGGTCGATGGTGGAGAGGGGCTCGGACGCGGCCTCACTGGATGCGGCTTCACTCGAAGCAGTCTCACTCGAAGCTGCGGTGCTGCTGGATGAACTGCCGCAGGCAGCCAGCCCCAGCAGCATGGCCGCCGCCAGCAACAGGGAAACGAATTTTCTCATGGTGCGTATTCCTTCTTTTCCTTGTGATAATTCTGCAAAACCATTGCTTTGCCCGCCCTATTTTACTATAATGAAAGGGAAATTACCGTTGCATACGCAACACAATCACGGTCAGAGGGGGACCCATGCAGAAAGAACTTGCGCTTTTACGATCAACACAGCTCTTTTCCGGCTTGAGCGACGGCGAGCTGGCCGGGCTGCTGGCCCGGCTGGGCGGCGTCCGGCGCAGCTATGTCCGGGGGGAGGTGCTGGTCCAGGCCGGCGCCCCCTGCCGGAACGTCGGGGTGGTGCTGGCCGGGCAGATCGAGGCTGTCCGCCCCACCCCGGACGGTAGCAGCCTGCCCATCACCCAGATGGGACCCGGGGGTGTGTTCGGGGACGTGCTGGGCGGCAGCAGCCTGTCCAGCCCGGTGACGGTGACCGCCCGCATCCCCTGCGAGGTGCTGCTGATCCCCTACCAGCGGCTGATCTGCCCCGACGGCACCGCCGCCCAGCACCGCGTCCTGCAAAACCTGGTGCGGAGCATCAGCGACAAATACTTCCTGCTCAGCCGCCGGATCGACCTGCTTTTGCTGCCCACCCTGCGGGCCAAGGCGGCCGCCTATCTGCTGACCGAGGCCGAGGCCGCCGGACAGAATACCTTCCGGATTCCCCTCACCCGGTCGCAGCTGGCCGACTACCTCAACTGCGACCGCAGCGCCCTCAGCCGGGAGCTGGGCCGGATGCAGCGGGACGGCCTGCTGGAGACCTACCGCAGCAGCTTCAAGCTGCTGGACCCCGACGCTCTGCGGAAGCTGACACAATAAAGGAGTACGTCTATGACCGCCAAACCCATCCTCTGGATCATCGTGCCCTGCTACAATGAGGAGCAGGTGCTGCCCATCACCGCGCCGCTGTTTTTGCAGAAGGTGAAGGACCTGGCCGCCGCCGGCCTTGTCAGCGGCCAAAGCCGGGTCTGCTTTGTCAACGACGGCAGCCGGGACGCCACCTGGGCGCTGATCTGCCGCTATGCCAAAAAGGACGAACACATCATCGGGATCAGCCAGAGCCGGAACCGCGGCCACCAGAACGCCGTCCTGGCCGGCCTGATGGAGGCCAAAGACCGCGCCGACGTCACCATCTCGATCGACTGCGACGGCCAGGACGACATCGACGCCATGGACGAGATGGTCCGCAAGTACCTCGACGGGGCCGAGGTGGTCTACGGCGTACGGAGCCGCCGGGACACCGACACCTTCTTCAAGCGGGCCACCGCCGAGGGCTTCTACCACCTGATGAACCTGCTGGGGGCGGACATCGTCTTTAACCACGCCGACTACCGCCTGATGAGCAGCCGGGTGCTGGCCAGCTTTGCCGATTACCACGAGGTGGACATCTTCCTGCGGGGGATGGTGCCGCTGGTGGGCTTTCCCAGCGCCACCGTCAGCTATGAGCGGCACGAGCGGCTGGCCGGCCAGAGCCACTACCCCCTGTCCAAGATGCTCTCCCTGGCCTTCGACGGGATCACAAGCCTGTCCAACAAGCCCATCCGGCTGATCACCGGCATCGGGCTGCTGTTCAGCCTCATCAGTTTCATCGGGGTGATCTGGGCGGTGGTGCTGGCCTTCATGGGCAGCACGGTGGCCGGCTGGGCCAGCACCGTCTGCATCGTCTGCCTGATGGGGGGCATCCAGCTGGTCTGCCTGGGGGGCATCGGGGAGTACATCGGCAAGATCTACATGGAGACCAAGGCCCGCCCGCGGTACATTATCAGCGAGCGGACCTGGGAGCCCTACGAAAGGAAGTATCACGGATGAGCAAGCAAAGCTGGAAGGGCGCGGCCCTCCTCAACCCGGTTCCGCCGGTGCTGGTCTCCTGCGGCAGCCTCGCAAAGCCCAACCTCATCACCGTCGGCTGGGCGGGCACCGTCTGCACCCGGCCGGCCATGGTCTCGATCAGCCTGCGGCCCGAGCGATACAGCTACGGCCTCATCAAAGCCAGCGGCCAGTTCGCCGTCAACCTCCCCACCGAGGCGCTGGTCCGCGCGGTGGACTGGTGCGGGGTCAAAAGCGGCCGGGACGTCGACAAGTTCGCCGCACTGGGCCTCCATCCCCTGCCGGGGACAGCCCTGCCCGACTGCCCCGTCCTGGCCGAGAGTCCCCTGGCCCTCGAGTGCCGGGTCACACAGACCATCCCCTTGGGCAGCCACGAGCTCTTCCTGGCAGAGGTGGCCGGGGTCCTGGTGGAGGAGAGCCTGCTGGACGAAGCCGGCCGCCTCCGGCTGGACCGCGCCGGCCTCATCGCCTACAACCACGGCGAATACCGCGCTCTCGGCAAAAGGCTCGGCACCTTCGGCTACTCGGTGCGGAAAAAGCGGCCCGGCAAAAAATAAACAGACCTTCCGGCACGGCTTCGGCCGTGCTTTTTGCGTTGGGGGTGATTACCCTCTTCGTCGCGGCCTGTGGCCGCGCCAGCTCTCCATTTTGCCCTCCAACAACAGCAATGCGAGAGCCGGCTTACGCCAGCCCCCGCAGAGGGACCCTATCTTTCGTGACGCAAAAGTTCTTTTGTTTTGGTGCGATCAACAACAGAAGGAATATTTGGTGTTATATTCCCCTTTGTCGTCACATGAGAGGGATTATGCTAAACCTACAGGCAATCGCTTGCCCACAGGTCTCTTATATCAGATGCAGTATGGTGCCCTGCATCCATTATAAGTGGAGTTGATTAGAGCAATCCCATCAAATATCAACAACATCCAGAACAAGCAAACCAGTTCCTG
>CAZEIG010000032.1:10722-14232 GCA_964511805.1 uncultured Faecalibacterium sp. | reverse complement strand
TTTGTAAAGTTTTTGAAACTGCTTCACGATATTTTATGGGATTGCTCTAGGGGGGACCTATTTCCGCCTGCTTCGCAGGTCAGAAATCTTTCCCCCTTAATATCCCCTTTTAGACAAAATTTTGCCCGGAACCGCGCACTCGGCTTTTGGCCTCGCACACTCTCCGGGCAAAATTTCCCTGTAGGTGTCCCGCCGTACGCACATGTCGTCCAGCGGGACTTTTTGTTATTTGTGTGACGTATCTTTTATTGAATGGATGCGCCCAAGGCGCGGGCGGCGGACAGTTCCGGCTTGCCGGCGATGTTGCCCACGTCCATATTGCCGCCCGCCAGGACGTGGCCCAGGTTCTTCCACCGCAGGTGTTCCACCAGGTGGTCGTAATAGGTCAGCGCATCCTCAAAGCCGCGGCCTTCGGCGGACATCAGGAGGGCCGAAGCCCGGCCGTTGCCACGCAGCAGGTTGCCGTCCCCTTCTTCCAGCGCAAAGAGGCGGTCGATGGCGGTCCGGAGCTGGCCGCTCATGTTCCAGTAGTAGAGAGGGCTGGCCAGAACCACCACGTCGGCCTCCTTGACTGCCGGATAGATCTCGGCCATGCCGTCCTGCTGGACACAGGGGCAGGCCCGGCTGCTGTGACCGCCGAAGCAGCCCTTGCAGCCGTGGATCTCCATCCCGTCCAGGAAGAAGGCGGTCACCTCGTTGCCGGCGCTCTCGGCGCCCTCGGTGAAGGCCGCCGCCAGGGCGGCGGTGTTTCCCTTTTTGCGGGGACTGCCGTTGAGAATAACGATCTTTTTGCCCATCGCGCGCCCGCCTTTCTTACTGCTGCTTCATCAGGGACGCGCCGGCGTTCCAGGCCTGGCCGACGTGCTCGCCCAGGGCGTAGTAACCGTTCCGCATCTGGTCGAAGGCGAAGGCATTCAGCTTGGAGGCGTCGATCTTCCCGTTCTCGTCCAGGACCTTCTCGGCGGCCATAACATTGACGATCCGGCCCAGCACCCGCAGACCGTAGGGCTGCTGCTGCATCTCCACCACCTCGCACTCGAGGGTGAGGGGATATTCGGTAATAACCGGGGCATCGACCCGCTGGCTCTTGACGGCGTGCAGGCCGGTGCGGGCGAACTTGTCCGCCATCTTATTGGCAGAGGCGATGCCGAGGAAGTCGGACTCCTTGAGGGTGTCGGCGCCCGGCACGGCCAGGGTAAAGGCCTTGCGGGCCTCGAGGTTGGCCACCGTCTTGTGCTCAGTCTCAAGGTTGAGGGCCACCATGTCCTCGGCGCAGATGCCGCCCCAGGCCATCATCATGACGTCGACCGAGTCGTCCTCGTTGTAGGTACCGATCATATAGGTGGGCATGGGATAGAGGTAGGGCTTCGAACCAAAATCTTTCATCATACGAACATTCTCTCCTTTTCCGTGTAGGTTCCGTGCGGGATTGACTTTCCCCGCATTTGTTACTATAATGATAGCATAAACGCAACAAAAGACAAGTACGCACATCAAAGTGCGATACTAATCAAAAGGAGAGCGTCACCATGAGCATCACCTGCATCCAGAACGCCGACCTCGAGCAGACCGGCTTCAACTACACCATGTCCCTCATCCAGGGCAAATACAAGATGTTCATCCTCTACACCCTGGCAGAGTTCGGGGTGGTCCGGTTCAACGAGCTGAAGACGTACATCAAGACCATCTCCTACAAGACCCTCAGCGCCACCCTCAAGGAGCTGGAGGCCGACGACCTGGTCCACCGGGAGGAATACCCCCAGATCCCGCCCAAGGTGGAGTATAGCCTGACGGAGCGAGGCCGCTCCCTCATCCCCATCCTGAACGCCATGTGCGACTGGGGGGAGAAAAACCGGGCCTGACCGTCACAGGCGGCATATCAGGCGGACGTACTTCCAGAAGCGGCGTGGGTCGTGATAAAAGTAAAAGCCCCTGCCGGGGGTGGTGTCCAGCCGGCAGCCCGCGGCGGCATAGTCGAAGGCTTTCATTGCCTCTTCGATCTGCGCCTCCACCAGGCTGTTCTCGGCGGCAAGGTCGAACGGGCCGTGCTCAAAGACGATGTACTCCCCTTCCGGGACCTCCATCATCTGCATCGGGGGCGGGACCGTGCCTTCGTAGTCCAGCAGCAGCCGGACCCCATAGCATTCCGCCAGGGGGATACCCCAGCTGCAGATCCTGCCGGCAGGCTCGTTGACAAAGGCCATAAGCTGGCCGCTGCCGGCGCCCGGGCCTTCCCCGCCGTCATCGTCCAGCTTACCCGGGATGCCGTCCAGCAGGCCGCAGATGGTCTTGCAGTCCTGCCCGGGAATGTGGCTCTGTTCTGCCAGAAGTCGTAGTACCCGATGCTCTCATAGTTCCGGATGTGCAGGAACTTATGGGCGGGGATGGTCACAAAGTAGATCTTGATCTTTTCGATTTCTTTCGCCATGCCTGTTCCTCCTATTCCCAAAAGATAGCAGTCAAGGGGCCGCAGGACGGTGCGCAAGGCCACCGGCACCGGCTTCTGGCGGTAGCGGCCGGGGCTGACCCCGTAAGCTTCACGGAAAGCGTGGGTCAGGGCCTCCTGGGAAGAGAAGCCATACCGCAGCGCGATGGACAGAATGCTCTGCCGGGCGTCCCGCAGATCCTTCAGGGCGAAAGCCAGCTTCCGCCCACGGAGGTAGTCCCGGAGGGACATCCCCGCGACCTCCCGGAACTTGCGGGAGATATAATACGGCGAATAGTTAATACGGCGAATAGTGGAACCGCGCCGCGAGGTACCGCAGGCTCACCGCCTCGCTGTCGCCCCTGCGGATGCAGGCGTCGATCTCGTCCACCATGGCCTGCAGGTTCCTCTGCCATTCTTCCATCCTGCCATCTCCTCCTTCCCTGCAGCTCCTACCTCTATTTTACCAGAAACGCCGGGTCTAAACCTGATTTGAGTTGCAGAATCATTCTCCTGTCACACAAAAACACCCAAATCCCGCAGCAAGGGGATTTGGGTGTTTTTATAGCCCTCTCAGTCGCCTTCGGTGCCAGGCCCTCTCACGCCTGCGAATAGCGCGAGAGGAACTGTTTGGTCCGCTCCTGGCGGGGGTGTTCGATGACCTGGCGGGCGGGGCCCTGCTCGACGATGAGGCCGCCGTCCATGAAGATGATCTGGTCGGCCACGTCCCGGGCGAAGGCCATCTCGTGGGTGACGATGATCATGGTGGTCTTCTGCTCGGCCAGGGAGCGGATGACCTTCAGCACCTCGCCGGTCAGCTCGGGGTCGAGGGCGCTGGTGGGCTCGTCGAAACAGAGGATGTCGGGGTGGAGGGCCATCGCCCGGGCGATGGCCACCCGCTGCTGCTGCCCGCCCGACAGCTGGTGGGGGTAGTGGTTGGCGCGGTCGGCCAACCCCATCCGGGCCAGCAGCTCCCGGGCCTCGGCCTCAATGGCGGCAAGGATCTCCTTTTTCCGTGCCTTATAGTCGGGCTGCTCCTGGGCGAGGAGCTGTTTTGCCAGCATGACATTTTGGAGGGCGGTGTA
>CAZEIG010000032.1:0-10712 GCA_964511805.1 uncultured Faecalibacterium sp. | reverse complement strand
AAGGACTGGAATACCAGCCCGAAATGGAGCCGCTTGCGGCGGACCTCGGCCTCCTTCTGGGTGGCGGGGTCGGCGGCGTCAAATAGGGTCTCGCCGTTGACGATGATCTGCCCATGGTCAGGCGTCTCGAGGAAATTGAGGCAGCGCAGCAGGGTGGTCTTGCCGCTGCCCGACGACCCGATGATGGCCAGGGCCTGCCCCTGCTCAAGGCCGAAGCTGATGTCCTCCAGCACCCGGGTGGGGCCGAAGTGTTTTTCGATGTTCTTGACTTCCAAAACCGGCATGACGGGGCCCTCCTCAGCGGAAATAATCCAGTTTCTTCTCAGCCCAGCGGAACAGCAAAATCAAAATGCCGTTGACCACCAGGTAGAAGACGGCGGTGTAGAACAGGGGCCAGATCATCCCCTTCTTAATGTAAGACTCGCCCATCCAGATGATCTCGTAGACCGAGATGACCCGCACCAGGGCGGTGTCCTTGACCAGGGTGATGAACTCGTTGCCCATCGGCGGGACGATCCGCTTGACCACCTGCAGCAGGGTGACCTTGAAGAAGATCTGGCTCTTGGTCATCCCCAACACCTCGCCGGCCTCATACTGCCCCTTCGGGATGGACTGGATGCCGCCGCGGTAGATCTCGGAGAAATAGCAGGCATAGTTGATGACGAAGGAGAGCAGCGCCGCCCCGAACCGGGGCAGCAACGGCAGGTCGAACAACAGGCCCGGGCCGTAGAAAATGACCAGGATCTGGATCATCAGGGGGGTACCCCGGATCACCCAGACCACCATGCTGACCAGCCAGCGCAGCGGGGTCAGGCGGCTCATCGAGCCGAAGGCGATGACCAGCCCAAGCGGCAGGGCAAACAGCAAGGTCAGGGCGAAGAGCTTGAGGGTGGTGCCCAGCCCCTCCAGCAGGGAAAGGGTGACGCTCAGCAGCATAACAACTTCCTCTCTTTTTCAGCAAAACACTGGGAAAAGGCAGAGAGCCCAAAACAGCCCCCTGCCCTGATCCCCAAAGGCGGAATGTTTACTTTTCGATGACAGACTCCTGCACGCCGTAGATGGTGGCTACCTCCATGACGGTGCCGTCGTCGTAGGCGCCCTGCCAGAACTCGTTGAAGGCTTCGGTCAGGTCGGACCCGGTGCGGAAGGCCACGCCGTACTCCTCGCTGTTGAGCTGCATGGTGTAGGTCAGGTCGGGGTAGCTGGTCCCCTCGCCAATCATAGCGCCGGCCATCAGCAGGTCGATGACGCAGGCGTCAGAGGCACCGGAGGCTACCTCCATCAGGGCGTCGGCCTGGGTCTGCTTGGCAGTGTAGCTCAGGCCCAGCGCGTCGAGCTGCTCGGCGCCGGCCGAACCGTTCTCGACCGCAAAGTTCAGGTCCGACAGGCTCTCGACCGTCTGGTAATCGGCGGCCTTGTCAACTGGCACCACCACCACCTGGCCGTTGTTGCAGTAGGGCTCAGAGACGGATGCGCCGGTGGTCACTTCGTCGGTGATGGTCATGCCGTTCCAGATGACGTCGATCCCCTTGGTGTCCAGCTCCATCAGCTTGTTGTCCCAGTTGATCTCAAGGAATTCGGCCTTGACGCCGAGGCTCTCGGCAAAGAGCTTGACCATGTCGGCGTCGAAGCCGATCCACTCGCCGTTTTCATCCTTATAGTCCATCGGGGCGAAGTCGGTCATACCGACCACCATCGTCCCCTTCTCCTGGACATAGGCCAGGTCACTCTCTTCGGCGCTGCTGGCCGCGCTAGACGCGGCGGCCTCACTGGACGTGGCGGAAGAAGCCGACGAGCCGGACGAACTGCCGCCGCAGGCCGCCATCGACAGGCAGAGAGCAGCCGCAGTAAAGACGGATACTGTTTTCTTGAAGATTCTCATAACGAACGTTTCCTCCTTTTCACCCGTACCGCCCACGCAGGGAACCCTGCGCCCATCCTTTTATTCTGCTAAAGCGGTGCAGTGATAACGTATTACATTTTAGCACGGCGGACGGGCGTTGTAAAGACAAGGCAGGCCAGGTTTCGCATTTTCTGGCAATCCGCCATTTTTTCATCCAGACCGCACTGAAAACCGAGCATTTTCCACAAACACATCCAGACAAAAAGAGCCTGCCCCGCCGGGCAGGCCCTTACCTTATAATATACAGGTCAAATAAATTTTCCCGTCACGCTCTCGGGCATCTGGCGGATCTGTTCGGGGGCGCCGCAGGCGACGACACGGCCGCCGGCCTCGCCGCCGCCGGGACCCATGTCGATGATGTAGTCGGCGCTGCGGATGACGTCCAGGTCGTGCTCGATAACCACTACCGTCGCGCCCTGGTCCAGCAGGGTCTGGAAGACGCCCAGCAGGGTCTGGACGTCCAGCGGATGGAGGCCGATGGTCGGCTCGTCAAAGACAAAGACGGCGTCGGTCTGGGCGCGGCCCATCTCGCTGGCCAGCTTGAGCCGCTGGGCCTCTCCGCCCGACAGGCTGGGGGTCTGCTCTCCCAGCGTCAGGTAACCGAGGCCGAGGTCCTCCAGGACCTGCAGCCGCTGGCAGACCAGCTTCATCTCCCGGCAGGCGCCGAGGGCGGTGTGGACGTCCATGGCCATCAGCTCGGGCAGGGTGTAGGACGGCCCCGCCTTGGTCTGGCAGTGGACCAGGCTGGCCTCACGGGCATAACGGGCTCCCCGGCAGTCGGGACAGGGGATGTCCACGTCGGGCAGGAACTGGACGTCCAGGCTGATGGTGCCGGTGCCGTCGCAGACAGGGCAGCGCAGCCGGCCGGTATTGTAGGAGAAGTCTCCCGCCTTGTACCCCAGCCGCTTGGCGTCAGGGGTGCGGGCAAAAATTTTCCGCAGTTCGTCGTGGACGTTGGCGTAGGTGGCCACCGTCGAGCGGACGTTGATCCCGATGGGGGTGGCGTCGATCAGCTTGACCCGGGCGATCTCTTCGGCCTCCACCGCCCGAACGTGGGCCGGCAGCTTCTCCCTGGCGGCGGCCGCCGCCAGGGCGGGAACCAGACTCTCCAGCACCAGGGTGGTCTTGCCTGAGCCGGACACTCCGGTCACCACCGTCAGCCGCCCCTTGGGGATCTCGACTTCCAGCGGTTTGACGGTGTGGATGGCGCCGGTGGACAGGCGGATCCGCCCCAGCGCAAAGAGCTCCGCCGCCGGGGTGTGGGTGCGGGCGGGGGCCGCCTTCCCTGTCAGGAAGGGCCCGATCTTCGATTGGGGGTCGGCCGCGAGGTCGGCCGCTGTCCCCTGGGCGATGACCTGCCCGCCGGCAGCGCCGGCCCCCGGGCCCATCTCGACAATCCAGTCAGCCCCCGCCAGGACCTGGGTGTCGTGGTCCACCAGGACCACCGAGTTGCCGTCGGCCACAAGGTCCGCCATCACCCCGGACAAGCCCACGATATTGGCCGGGTGGAGCCCGATGGAAGGCTCGTCCAGGACGTAGAGGACACCGGTGGTCCGGTTGCGGACGGCGCGGGCCAGCTGCATCCGCTGCCGCTCCCCCGTCGAGAGGGTGGCGGCGGCCCGGTCCAGCGCCAGGTAGCCCAGCCCCAGGTCCAGCAGCCGCCGGGCCGTTCCGAGGAAGGCGTCGCAGATGCTGGCGGCCATCGGGCGCATCTCAGCCGGCAGGCTGTCCGGCACACCCCTCACCCACCCGACCAGGGCGTCGAGGGGCATTTTGCAGGCTTCATCCAGCCCGATGCCCCGCAGCCGGGGCGCACGGGCTGCCACCGAAAGGCGGGTGCCGCCGCAGTCGGGGCACGGCCCCTGCTTGAGGAACCGCTCCACCCGCTTCATTCCCTTCTCGTCCTTGACCTTGGCCAGGGCGTTCTCGACGGTGTGGACGGCGCTGTAATAGGTAAAATCCAGCTCGGTGGCCTGGTCGTTGTTTTTGCCGCGATAGAGGATGTGCTTTTTCTCGGCCGGGCCGTCGTAGACGATGGCCTTTTCGGCGTCGGTTAATTCCCGGAAGGGGATGTCGGTCCGCACCCCCATTGCCCGGCAGACATCGGTCATCAGGGACCACATCAGACTGTTCCAGGGCGCGACGGCCCCCTGGTCGATGGTCAGGGAGTCGTCGGGGACCAGGGTGTCCCGGTCTACCGTCCGCACCACCCCGGTGCCGCCGCAGGCGGGGCAGGCGCCCTGGCTGTTGAAGGCCAGCTCCTCGGCAGAGGGAGCGTAGAAGGTCTCTCCGCAGACCGGACAAGTCAGCGGCCGGCCGGCGGCCACCGCCAGGCTGGGCGGCAGGTAGTGGCCGTTGGGGCAGCGGTGGCTTGCCAGTCGGGAGTACATCAGCCGGAGGCTGTTCAGCAGTTCGGTGCCGGTGCCAAAGGTGCTGCGGATCCCCGGCACGCCCGGCCGCTGGTGGAGCGCCAGGGCCGCCGGGATGTAGAGGACTTCATCCACCTCGGCCCGGGCGGCCTGGGTCATCCGGCGGCGGGTGTAGGTGGACAGTGCCTCAAGGTAGCGGCGGGAGCCCTCGGCGTAGAGCACCCCCAGCGCCAGCGACGACTTGCCCGAGCCGGACACCCCCGCGATTCCGACAATCTTCTGCAGCGGCAGGTCGACGTCGACGTTCTTCAGATTGTGGACCCGTGCGCCGCGGATCTCAATGTGGTCGGTCATCTGGATCGACCCTCCCTTTCGATTTTTCGTTTTTCCCAGTATAACACAGCGCCGCCGGCGCGTACAGGCTTGCAATCCGGCGCGGAATGTGATAGAATAATGCAAGCACACAGTGATGCTGTGATGCGGATCATGTCGGACAGCGCCTGCTGCGCGGTTCGGCATACGGATGCGGGCCCTGTACGACCGGGCCGCTGTGAACCAGGTCAGGTGGGGAACCAAGCAGCCTTAAGCGGCGCGCACGGTGCGTTTCAGCCAGCCTGCATTCGTATGCCGAGCTTCGCAAGGCGGGGGACAACCCCGCAGCGCTGTCCGATTTCTTTTTTGTCTCTTTGTCCCGGTGAAAAGAGGGGTTTGCCCATGCCTGCTGTCCGCGCGTTGTTCCTCGATATCGACGGCACCCTGCTGGATTCCCACCAGCGGATCACCCCCGCGGTGCGGGCGGCCCTGCTCGCCTTCCAGCAGAAAGGCGGGGTGGTGATCCTCTCGTCGGCACGGCCCTACATCGGGATGCAGCCCTACGGCGAGGAGCTGGAGCTGGCCCGGTACGGCGGCTGGTACTCGGTCTTCAACGGAGGCCAGATGGTCAACGCCGCCACCCTCGAGACGGTCAACACCGCCGCCTTCACCCCGGAGGAAGCCCGGGCGGTCGTCGAGGCGGTGGCTGAGACCGAGGAGGCAGCCCTGGCAGGGCTCCTCCCCACCCTGCCCGGCGGGCCGCTGACGGCGGCGCAGGCCCGACAGGTCCGGGACGCGGTCGACGCCGTCAGCCTCAACCCCATGACCTACAAGGGGGACACCCTCATCGTCCGGCGGCTGGAGCCATACGCCGCCGCCGAGATGCTGGTCAACCATATGAATCTGTCGGTTCGGCCCGACTTTGCCGCCGCGCTGGACTTCCCGGCGGTCAAGTTCCTCATCTCGGGGGAGCCAGGCTTCCTCCGGCAGGTCTTCCCTGCCCTGCGGGCCAGGCTGGACCGGTTCGAGGCGGTCATCTCCGACCCCTTCTTCGCCGAGGTAACCCCCAAAGGGGTCCACAAGGGGCTGGCCCTCGAGGCCATCGCGGCATGGCTGGGCATCGACCCCGCCGAGACGGCGGCCGTCGGCGACAGCGCCAACGACCTGCCGATGTTCCGGGCTGCCGGCATCGCCGTCGCCATGGGCAACGCCCCGGACGAGGTCAAGGCGGCGGCCCATTTCATCACCAGGACCAACGACGAGGACGGCATCGCCTTCTTCCTCGATTCGCTTGGGTCCTGAACGTTCGGCTTTCAGATCGCAAGGAGGTGCTTTTCCCATGTATCGCGCGCTCTACCGCAAATGGCGGCCCCAGCGGTTCGAGGATGTGGTGGGCCAGCAGGCCATCGTCACCGCCCTGAAAAACCAGGTGGCCACCGGCCGGGTGGGTCACGCCTATCTCTTCACCGGGGTGCGCGGCACCGGCAAGACCACCTGCGCCAAAATCTTTGCCCGAGCGGTCAACTGTCTCGCCCCCGAGGACGGCGGCCCCTGCTGTAAATGCGCCGTCTGCCGCGGCATTGAGGACGGCAGCATCCTGGACGTGGTGGAGATGGACGCGGCCTCCAACAACGGCGTGGACGACATCCGCGACCTGCGGGACGAGACCGCCTACACCCCCAGCGTCTGCAAATACAAGGTATACATCATCGACGAGGTGCACATGCTCTCGACAGCGGCCTTCAACGCCCTGCTGAAGACCCTGGAGGAGCCCCCCGCCCACGTCATCTTCATCCTGGCCACCACCGAGATCCAGAAAGTGCCGGCCACCATCCGCTCCCGCTGCCAACGGTATGACTTCACCCGGATCGGCCCCGAGGAAATTGCCGGACGGGTGGCACAGGTGGCCGCCGCCGAAGGCCTCAGCCTGACCGGGGACGGGGCCTCCCTCATCGCCCGGCTGGCCGACGGCGCCTTGCGGGACGCTCTGTCCATCCTCGACACCTGCGCCGGCATCACCAGCCAGATCGACCAGGAGGTGGTCCGGCGGATGGCCGGCGTCACCGACCGGAGCTACCTCTTCCGGATGTCGGACGCCGTCGCGGCCCAGGACGCCGCGGCGGCCCTGGCCGAGCTGGCCGCCCTGCGCCAGCAGTCGGTGGACGTCAAGCGGCTGACCGAAGAGCTGATCGGCCACTACCGCAGCCTGATGCTGGCCGCCCTGCCCGGCGGCCGGGAATTGCTGAGCGGCGTCTCCCCCGAGGAGGAAGCCCTCTACCTTGAAAAAGGCCCCGCCCTCGGCCGGCGAGAGGCCGTCCGGGCCATCCGGGCCCTGGGCGGCGCACTGGAGCACATGGCCCGAGGCAGCGACCAGCGGATCGAGCTGGAACTGGCCCTCTTCAGCCTGACCGAGCCGACCGCGGCGCCCGTTCAGCAGACCCAGCCCAACCAGGCAGCCCGGCCTGTCCGGCAGGCTGCGGCGGCAGAACCCGCCGTCCGCCCCTTTGCCAGTGCGCCGGTCCGGCAGACGGCCGCGGTGCCCGTACAGGAACAGGCGGCGCGACCCGCCCCCGTCCGGACGGTTACGCCGTCCCCGGAGGCGCCGGCACAGACCCGGGCGATCTCTGAAGAAACGCCGGCCCAGCCTGATCCGGCCGCCCCCCTCAGCGGCGACGACCTGCCCCCCTGGGACGACCCTGGCCAGCCCATCCAAGCGGCAGAGTCCGCCCCGCAGCCGGCCCCGGTGGTGGAGGACATCGTCCCGCCCCCGCCGGAAGAGACGCCGCCCCCCGCCGACTGGGAGCCGCCCGTCTCCTCTGTCCCGTCCGCCCCGGACGCCTACCCCGCCGACCCCCGGCTGGACAAGCCCCGCCGGGTCGCGGACAAGGAGAACAACCCCTATCCCCAGTGGGGGGCGGTGGTGGACCGCATCCGGGAGACCGACCCGATGCTCTACGGCTACCTTAAAAAATCGAAGGCCTACTTCGACGGGGTGCGGGTCCTGATCGACGGCGGCAAGACTTTCCGGGACTTCATCCGGGTCAACAAGGGCAGTCAGCGGCTGATCAAAAAGCTGATTGCCGAGGTGTCGGGGGTGTCGGTGCCTATCGGCCCCTACGAGCCTGAAAAGGCTGCCGCCAAGCCCCGCTCCACCGCGGAGGATTCTTTGCACAAACTCGAGGCGCTGGGCCTGGATGTCACCATCGAGGAGAGCGCCCGCACCCGGCGGCAGGAAAAGTCCTGACCGCCCCACCACGAATAAATGGAGGATGCCCCAATGAAAGCAAGAATGCCCGGCGGCTATGGCCGCCCCGATATGAACAGCCTGATGCGTCAGGCTCAGAAGATGCAGAGCGATATGCAGGCCAAGCAAGCCGAACTGGAGCAGACCGAGTACACCGCCAGCGCCCCCGGCGAGATGGTCACCGTCCAGATGAACGGCAAGCATGAGGTGCTGGGTGTGACCATCAAGCCCGAGGCGGTGGACCCCGACGACATCGAAATGCTGCAGGATCTGGTGGCCGCGGCGGTCAACGCCGCCGTCAAGGCAGTAGACGACGCGGCCGCCGCCGAGATGGGCAAGCTGACCGGCGGGCTGAACATCCCCGGCCTGGGCCTGTGAGCGGAGGCGGAGAATGAACAACACCGCCGCCCCGCTGGAGGTTCTGATCGACGAGCTGAAGCGGCTGCCGGGCATCGGCGACAAGAGCGCCACCCGACTGGCCTACCAGCTGATGAGCCTTTCCAACGAGCAGACCGACCGGCTGGTCCAGGCCATCCGGGGGGTCCACACCAGCCTGAACCGGTGCAGCCAGTGTCAGAACTACACCGAGGGGGACATCTGCCCCATCTGCGCCGACCCCGCCCGGGACCACTCCACCATCTGCGTGGTGGAAACCGCCCGGGACGTCCAGGCCATCGAGCGCACCCGGGAGTACCGGGGCCTCTACCATGTCCTCTACGGCCTCATCAGCCCGGTCAAGGGGATCGGCCCCGAGAATCTCACCGTCCGGGAGCTGCTGGCCCGGCTGTCCGACGACAAGGTCAAGGAGGTCATCATGGGCCTGCCCCCCAGCGTCGAGGGGGACGCCACCTCCATCTACCTGGCCCGGACCATCAAACCCCTGGGCGTCCGGACCACCCGGCTGGCCTCGGGGGTGCCGGTGGGCTCCAAGCTGGAGCAGGCCGACCGCCAGACCATCTTCCGCGCCCTGGAGGGCCGGCACGAGCTGTAAAGGCGCTTCGAAATTTACACTTCGGCCACAAAAATCCCCTTGCGCTTTTGTAAAGTTGTGGTACAATATCCCTGCACACATCAAAAAGAAAGGAGGCGCGCCGCAGATGGCAGCTAAAGAAAAACCGGCCACCAAGACCATCGCCACCAACCGGGAGGCGCGCCACGAGTATTTCGTGCTGGAAGCCCTTGAGACCGGCATCGAGCTGAAAGGCACTGAGGTCAAGAGCCTGCGGGCCGGCGGGGTCAACCTGAAGGACAGCTGGGTCGACATCGACGGCGGCGAGCTGATCGTCAAGGGGATGCACATCACCCCCTACGACCACGGCAACCTTTTCAACGCCGACCCCCGCCGGGAGCGTCGGCTGCTGGCCCACAAGAGCGAGATCCGCCGTCTGGGCCAGCAGTGCAAGCTGCAGGGCTACACCCTGGTGCCCCTCTCCCTCTACTTCAAGCACGGGCGGGTCAAGCTGGAGCTGGGCCTCTGCAAGGGCAAAAAGCTCTACGACAAGCGGGCCGACGCCGCCAAGCGGGACGCCAAGCGCTCAATCGACCGTGCCCTCAAGTCCAACGGACGTTTCTACTGAGCCATCACCACCGGACACCATCTCCTTCCGCATCACCTTCCCCGCGCCGCAGGGCGCGTTTCATGGGGGGCGTAAAGGTTTCGACGGGGGGAGCGAGGCCTGGGCAGCGGGTAGCAGCGGGGGACCTGCTCTAAAATCCTCCAAAACAATAACTGACAACAACGATTATCAGTTGCTCGCAGCCTGAGTGCTGCGCGTCCCGCCCACTCTTGTGTCGTGTGGGGCCGGGGCGTCCTTAGACACAGCACGTGAACGGACCTAAGCTTTGCGGACCGTCATGAACTCATGAAGCTACTGAAGCGTTAGCCTGGCGACCGGCGTGACGCGGAGGGAATGCCGTTGATCGCCTGCACCCGGAGATACCCACGCTGAACTCCTTTCGGACACGGGTTCGATTCCCGTCGCCTCCACCATCACGCCGCAGAGTTTTTTGACGCTGTGGCGTTTCTTTTTGTGTATGTGCGAAATAAAGACCTCCTCATGCAGGTGACCGCACGAGGAGGTCTTTCCATATCTATAACAACAGCCCTTTCTGTGGATACTACAAAGTGATAATCATTCTTAACAAAATATTAGACAGAGTAAAAGCCATCTTATTATATTATTATACCTACAGCCGTCTACGTCTACATATACAGGATAAACACTCACCCCGGCAAATCACTCGCAGACAGCAGGACAAGCCAAACGCTATAGCCTTTATTCTCCGTATGGGCGATGCTCAGGCCGGAAATCCACTTCACATCATCTTTGAATTTCTTTTGCCATTTTGACAAATCCGGGAGCAGCTGCTCACTCAACTGAACCACATTCATCTTGCCATCGTAAACGCAGGCATACAGGTTGGATACAGGAATATCACAGGCCATTACGTCTCCATCTGTCCCATACTTGTCGGGGTCTTCCACAGCAATCTTGGCCAGCATCTCGGCAATATCGTCCAACTTGCTGCTGGTGGTGATCTGGTTGTCGATCTCACGTTCTGTATTCAACAGGGAAATCAGTTGCTTTTGCAGGACTTTGTGCTCTTCGGTTTCTGGTTCTGTTTCTTCCGCTTCTGTCAGGGAAGGGTCCAAATCGGTAGAATTTGGCTGGGAGGCGTTACAGCCACACAGCAGCAACAGCATTACCATGCAGGCTGCAACACATCTTTTCATCCCTGTGCTTTTCATTGAACACACTCCCTTCTTATGCGTACATATGCAACTATTGGAATTAGCGGTCCATTTTGAACCTTTCTTTAGAGCAATCACACCAAATATCAACAATATCCAGAACAAGCAAACCAGTTCCTGCAATCCGAAGCT
>CAZEIG010000031.1:0-14568 GCA_964511805.1 uncultured Faecalibacterium sp. | reverse complement strand
CTTTTGTAAAGTTTTTGAAACTGCTTCACGATATTTTATGGGATTGCTCTAGAGGTGGCGCTCCAGCAGGCCGGCGTCCAGCAGACGGCGGCGGACCATGCTGCCGATGACCGACGAGGCGGCCACCTTGACCAGGTCAAAGGGGATGAAGGGGAGGAC
Organism: uncultured Faecalibacterium sp.; assembly: GCA_964511805.1. Taxonomy (GTDB): domain Bacteria; phylum Bacillota; class Clostridia; order Oscillospirales; family Ruminococcaceae; genus Faecalibacterium. Next base: position 14,409 of record CAZEIG010000031.1, on the reverse strand, counting down.
GCAGACGCCGAGGGCGTAGGGCAGGGTGCAGCCCATCTGGACGATGAACCAGGCGGTGCCGAAGGCGTAGCTGACCGCGATGCCCGCAGCCATCCCCAACCCCGACAGGACCGGGCGGCCGCCGGTGCGCTCGACAGCCCAGCCGCCGATGGCTGCCTGGGCGATGAAGCCGATCAGGTAGCCGCCGGTGGGGCCCAGCAGCTTGGCCAGCCCCCCGCCGTAGCCCGAAAAGACCGGCAGGCCGACGGCGCCCAGCATCAGATAGACCGCTACGCTGGCTGCGCCCAGGCGGGGCCCCAGCAGCCAGGCGGCCAGGCAGACCACAAAGTTGGTCAGGGAGATGGGCACCGCCCCGATGGGCAGGGAGAGAGGGCCCAGCACGCACATGACGGCGGCCATCAGCGCGGTGGCCGTCAGGCGGGAGGCGTGCTGTTTTTTGTCCTTCATTGTCATAAAGAAACCATCCTTTCTGGTGCAAGTATACCGGCCGGGAAGGGAAAGGTCAATCCAAAAAATGTGAAAAGTGAGAGCAAGGAGGCTGTTTGTATGGGCGGCGGAAAAGTGACCCGCCCCGACTTTGGGCTGGGCCAGCCCGACCCGGGGCATCCTATGACCGAATTTTACACCCTGCTTCTGGACGGGCTGGCGGGGGCAGAGTCCTTCGCCCTGCCGGGGCTGTACGCCCGGTTCGACCCGCCGGCCTGGCCCATCCCGCCCGAGGAGGCGGGGGACTGGTGCGCCCTCTCTCCGTCGCCGCGGGAGGGCTACGCCAAAGTGCTGGAGCCGGGGCGGCTGCGGCTCCTGTCCACCGACCTGCGCTGTGGGCCGGGGGGCGTCCCCTCGGCCCTGATGCTGACCGAGGAGGGGAGCCACACCCTCTGTGCGGTCCGGCTGCTGCCGCCTTTCCTCTGGCCTTCCGACGAGGCGGTCCCGCCCTGGCCCGACTGCGCCCTGGCCCTAACCGTCACCCTGGGGTCCGACGCCCCCGACCTGGCCGACGGCGACCCCCGCGCCCTGGCGCGCCGTCTCATCGCCGGCCGGGAGGGGAAGGCCTGGGTCCGCCACCCCCTGCTGGACCGCTGGCTCCGCGGGCAGGCGGCCCGGTGGCAGAGCCTCTGGAAATAAGCCTTACCGGTCTGCCAGGGCCTGGAGCATCCGCTCCAGCTCGATGGCTGCAATGCTGAGGGGGCGGCTCTTGTCCTTGATGAGGCTGATGTACCGCGGCGGTGGCGGCGCTTCCAGCTCAAGGCGGACGACCTCCCCGCTGGCCAGGGCGTCCCGGGCAAAATCCTCCGGGATGAAAGCAATCCCGAGGCCATAGCGGACCAGCGGCAGGATCTGGTCGGTGGTGGCGGCCTGGATCTCCGGCTCCAGTACCGCGCCGTACCTGGCAAAAAGCTGCGCGTAGAAGGCATAGGTGGAGCTGTCCGGCCCCAGACAGATCAGGGGCAGGCGGGTCAGGGCCTCGTAGCTGAGAGACTGCCCGGCCAGATGGGCGTACTCCGGCCCGGCGATCAGCAGGTCGTGGAAGGCGCGCAGCCTGTGCTCGACGAGAGAATCGGTCAGCTCCCCGCAGGGGGTGCTGACCGCCGCCAGCTCGATCGTCCCGGCCCGCAGTGCGGCCACGGCCTGCGGGGTGGAGTGGTTGGTGATCTGGAACCGTACCCCCGGGTATTTCCGGCGGAAATCCCGCAGCACCGGCAGAAGCAGACCGTGCAGGGCCGTCTCGCTGGCGCCGAGGGTGATCTGGCCGCTGTGAAGGCTGCGGCGGCTGGCCAGCTCGTATTCGGCGGCCTGCATCTGCTCCTGCATGATCTGGACATGGGCATAGAGCCGCTCGCCTTCGGGCGTCAGGGTCACACCGCGGTGGCTGCGCTCGAACAGGCGGCAGCCGAGTTCTTCTTCCAGCAGGTTGATGGTGCGGGTGATGTTGGGCTGGCTGCCGTGCAGGGCCGTGGCCGCCCGGGTGAAACTGCGGTATTTGGCCACATAGTAGAAGATGCGGTAGTAGTCATAGGGGACGGACATACAGAGCCTCTCATTTCTTTTCGATATGGTTTTTATATAAAACATATATTTTACTTTATGCATTACAAGGAAGTATACTACAATTTAACAGTCATTACAATGTTCATCTGTGCATTTTCAGAGGGAGGAATCATCCTATGAACAAAGATCTGACGGTGGGCAAGCCATCCACCGTGCTCTGGCAGTTCTGTCTGCCGATGTTCGGCAGCATCGTCTTCCAGCAGCTTTACAACATTGCGGACAGCCTGGTGGCGGGCAAGTTCGTGGGGGAGGCTGCCCTGGCGGCGGTGGGCAACAGCTATGAGATCACCCTGATCTTCATCGCCTTTGCCTTCGGGTGCAACATCGGCTGTTCGGTCATCGTCTCTCGCTTCTTCGGCGCCAAGCAGTACGAGGATATGAAGACGGCGGTCACCACCTCCCTGATCGGGTGCGCGGCCCTGGTGGCGGTCCTGATGGTGGTGGGGCTGCTGGGCTGTGACGCCCTTCTGGAACTCATCAACACCCCTGAGGAGATCCTGGCCGATTCGGCCCTCTACCTCGACATCTATGTGCTGGGGCTGCCCTTCATGTTTTTCTACAACGTGACCACCGGCATTTTCTCGGCGCTGGGGGACAGCCGGACCCCCTTCCTCTTCCTGGCGGCGTCTTCCATCGGGAACATCTTCATGGACATCCTCTTTGTCACCGCCTTTGGTATGGGGGTGGCCGGGGTGGCCTGGGCCACCTTCCTCTGCCAGGGGGTCAGCTGTGTGCTGGCCCTGCTGGCCATCGCCCGGCGGATGCGGGCCATCCACACCGACGAAAAGCCCGCCCTCTTCTCCTGGCGGATGCTGGGGAAGATTGCGGTCATCGCGGTGCCCAGCATCCTGCAGCAGAGCTTTCTCTCGGTGGGGAACATCGTCATCCAGAGCGTGGTCAACAGCTTCGGCGCCAGCATCATTGCGGGCTACTCGGCCGCTATCAAGCTGAACAACCTGGTCATCACCTCCTTTACCACCCTGGCCAAAGGCATCTCCAACTATGTTTCCCAGAACCTGGGCGCGGCCAAGCCCGCGCGTGTCCGGGAAGGCTACCTGGCCGGCGTCAAGCTGGTCTGGGCCCTCTGCGTCCCGCTGGCAGCGGCCTACTTCTTTGCGGGGCGGCAGCTGCTCTACCTCTTCATGAACGAGCCTGCCGGCACCGCCATCGACACCGGCATCCTCTTTCTGCGGATCGTGGCCCCCTTCTACTTTGTGGTGTCGGTCAAGCTGGTGTCGGACGGGGTGCTGCGAGGCTGCGCCCTGATGATCCCCTTCATGATCTCCACCTTCGCCGACCTGGTTTTGCGGGTGGCGCTGGCCATCGTCCTCTCCTCGATGCTGGGTGCGGACGGGATCTGGCTGTCCTGGCCCATCGGCTGGGCGGTGGGCACCGGGCTGTCCCTCTTCTTCTGCCTGCGGGTCATCGGCCGGGCGCAGGCCGCGCAAGCCGCGCCGGTCCCCGCCGGGGAAGAGGGCTGAGGACGCCGCGGTGGAAAATTATAGGTGAAATTTGTTAAAGTTCACAATAAAAAAGTCTCATGCAAGAAAAATCTATGTCAGGTTTGTGAATTGAAGCAGCCCCCCCGGGAGGTTATAATGTTTGTAAAGCAAGGGCGCTTCGATGGGAGAAGGGGTTCCCTTGCTCTTCTCATTTCATTCGATGTAAGAAGCAAGAAACAAGAAAGAAGGATTATATAATGAAGAAAAAGAGCATTTCCCGCCGCCAGTTCCTGGCTGTCGTGGGCGCGGCCGCTGCTGTGGGCGCACTGAGTGCCTGCGGCTCTTCGTCCAGCAGCTCCACCGCTGCCTCTACCTCGACTTCCAGCAGCAGCGCTGCTTCGGGCGACGCCATCAACGTCGGCCTGCTGGCTCCTCTGACCGGTGATGTGTCTGTCTACGGCACCGCTGTCGCCAACGGTGCCAACCTCTGCATCAAGCAGATCAACGAGGCCGGCGGCATCAACGGCAAGCAGATCAACGTCATCCAGATGGATGAGCAGGGCGACGCCACCCAGGCCGTCAACTGCTTCACCCAGATGGTGGACGAGGGCATCACCGCCCTGATCGGCGACGTTACCACCACCCCGACCCTGGCAGTCGTGGCCGAGAGCCAGGACTACAACATGCCGATGGTCACCGCCTCTGCCACCGCTGAGGCCGTCACCTATGACGCCGAGACCGATACCGTCTACGCCAACGTCTTCCGCACCACCTTCACCGACCCGTTCCAGGGCGTCAAGATGGCCGATTACGCTGCCGACAAGCTGGGCTACACCAAGGCTGCCGTCATCTACCAGATCGGCGCCGACTATAACGAGGGCCTGGCCGCCAACTTCGAGGACGAGTTCACCGCCAAGGGCGGCGAGATCGTCGCTTCCGAGACCTACTCGGACGGCGACGTCGACTTCCGCACCCAGCTGACCACCATCCTGGCCGCTGCGCCTGAAGTCGTCTACTGCCCCAACTACTATGAGGACGTGGGCCAGATCCTGTCCCAGGCTGCCGACGTCGGCTTGGATGTCCCCTTCCTGGGCGGCGACGGCTGGGACGGCGTCACCGAGTACGCCACTGCTGAGCAGCTGGATGGCTGCTACTTCTGCGCTAACTACGCCACCGGCTCCAATCCTGACTTTGAGAGCGCTTACGAGGCCGAGTACGGCTCCAGCTACCCCAACGGCTTCGCGCCCCTGGGCTACGACGCCGCGCTGGTGGTCTGCGAGGGCCTGAAGGCCGCTGAGGAGGCTGGCCTGGAGGCCGGCTCGGACGAGTACAAGCAGGCCGTCATTGACGCCATCAAGAACGGCTCTTTCGAGGGCGTGACCGGCAGCTTTACCTACGACGATCACAACGACCCCGTCAAGACCGCCGCCATCCTGTCTTTCGAGGACGGCAAGGCTGTCTTTGTTGAGGAGTACTAAGCAGAAATGCACGGTCTGCCCGTCCGCCGGGCGGCCGCGGTTTGACTGTGAGGTTTGAACCTGTTTTTATTGCGGAATACTGCGGAGCAATAAAAAACGCATAGTGCGGAGACCGCTCGGACATGGATGCTCGGATGGTCTCCGCACTTTCCGTATCCCGGCGCACAGCGCCGCATAGCCGCATCTTTGAACGTGAAAAAGAAAGGAACTGGTACGATGACAGTGTTTTTTAGCCAGCTGATCAACGGCCTTTCTCTGGGCAGCATCTACGCGCTGATCGCACTGGGCTACAGCATGGTGTACGGCATCATCCTGCTGCTGAACTTTGCCCACGGCGACATCATCATGGTGGGCGCGTATATGTCCTGGTTCGTCATGAACCAGCTGGGCCTGGGGCCGGTGACCGCAGTCTGCGCCTCCATCATCACCTGTACCCTGCTGGGCGTGGTGATCGAGAAGGTCGCGTATACCCCGCTGCGGAATGCGCCCCGCCTGTCTTTGCTGATTACCGCGATCGGCGTCTCCTTCTTCCTGGAGTACACCGCCGAGCTGATCCTGGGCTCGGGCGCAAAGGTCATCCCTTCTTACTTTAGCAACCAGGTGTTCCGGGTCGGCACCGTCAACATCAGCCTGACCACTATCCTCACCCTGGTGGTGACGGTGATTTCGATGATTGTCCTGACGCTGCTGGTGCAGGGCACCAAGCTGGGCAAGGCGATGCGGGCCGTCTCGGAGGACATGGACGCCGCCCGGCTGATGGGTGTCAACGTCAACAGCACCATCTCTTTCACCTTTGCGGTGGGTTCGGCACTGGCCGGCATCGGCTCGGTGCTCTACTGCTGCAGCTACCCGCAGGCCACCCCCACCATGGGCTCGATGCTCGGCCTGAAGGCCTTTGTCGCGGCCGTCCTGGGCGGCATCGGCTCCATCCCCGGCGCCATGATCGGTGGCCTGGCCATCGGCCTGTGCGAGAGTTTCGTCTCGGCCATCGGCCTGTCGGCCTGGCGTGACGCCGTCACCTTTGCAATCCTGATTGTGGTGCTGCTGGTCAAACCCACCGGCCTGCTTGGCCGCAAGGTGCAGGAAAAGGTTTAAGGGGGTGCCGACTGTGAGCAAAGTAAAAGCAAAATACCGCGCACTGAGAATGCCGGTGCGCTATGTCATCAATACCGTCCTGGTCCTGGCGCTCTTCGGCGCGCTGATGGCGGTGTCCAATGGGATGCTCAGCACCTACCAGAACAAGGTGCTACTGCTGGTCGGGATCAACATCATCCTGGCCGTCTCCCTGAACGTGGCCACCGGCTACCTGGGCCAGCTGCCGCTGGGCCACGCCGGCTTTATGGCAGTGGGCGCCTATACCTGCGCCCTGTTTACCAAGTACAGCACCTTGCCCGAACCGGTCGCCTTTGCGGTCGGGCTGCTGCTGGGCGCCGTGATGGCCGCCGTCTTCGGAGTGCTGATCGGCATCCCGGCCCTCCGGCTGACCGGCGACTACCTGGCCATCCTGACGCTGGGCTTCGGCGAGATCATCCGGATCACCCTGAACAACATAGACAACGTCCTGGGCTTTTCCCTCTTCTACGGCGCCAAGGGCCTCAAGAACATCCCCAAGTATGCCGACCTGCCGTCGGTCTTCCTCTGCGTGGTGCTGACCTGCTTTTTGATCCATACCATGCTCAAGAGCCGCCACGGCCGGGCCGTCTTGGCCATCCGTGACAACGAGATCGCCGCCGAGAGCTGCGGCATCCAGACCACCTATTACAAGGTGATGGCCTTCTCCTTCTCGGCGGCCTTCGCAGGGCTGGCCGGCGGCCTGTACGCCTGCTACATCGGCGTGCTCGACCCCTCCAACTTCGACTTCATGAAGTCGATCGAGATCCTGGTCATGGTGGTGCTGGGCGGCATGGGCTCGATGCTGGGTTCCATCCTGTCGGCCACCGTCCTGACCATCCTGCCTGAGGCGCTGCGCAGCTTTGCGGATTACCGGATGGTCCTCTACTCGATTGTGCTGATCTTCATGATGATCTTCCGCCCGGGCGGACTGCTCGGCAGTTACGACTTCTCGCTCAGCCGCCTGATCAGCAAGGTGCTGAGCCGCGGCGCGAAGGAGGAAACACCCCATGAGTGAATTTAAGACTAGCCTGCACAGCATCCCGTCGGGCGGCTTTCTGACCGATCGGGACAAGGACAAGCGCCCTGTGCTGGACGTGCGGGGCCTTGGCATCGACTTCGGCGGCCTGACCGCCGTGGACGACTTTAACCTGATGATCGGCCGGAACGAGATCACCGGCCTGATCGGCCCTAACGGCGCCGGCAAGACCACCGTCTTCAACCTGCTGACCAACGTCTACCAGCCCAGCCGCGGCTCCATCCTGCTGGACGGCGTTCCCACCGCCGGCAAAAAGACCTACCAGGTCAACCGGATGGGGGTGGCCCGCACCTTCCAGAACATCCGGCTGTTCAAGGACCTGAGCGTCATCGACAACGTCAAGGTGGGCCTGCACCAGTCGATGAACTACCGCCTGCCCGAGGCCCTCTTCCGCCTGCCCGGTTACTGGAAGCAGGAGAAGCGAACCACCGACGAGGCCATCGAGCTGCTCAACATCTTCCATATGTCCGACCTGGCCGGCAAGCAGGCCGGCAGCCTGCCCTACGGCGCCCAGCGCCGGCTGGAGATCATCCGCGCCCTGGCCACCCGTCCCAAGCTGCTGCTGCTGGACGAGCCCGCCGCCGGCATGAACCCCTCCGAGACGGCCGAGCTGATGGAAGTCATCCGCCGCATCCGGGACGGGTTCGACATCGCGATCCTGCTGATCGAACACGATATGAACCTGGTTATGGGGATCTGCGAGGGGATCGCGGTCCTCAACTTCGGCCGTGTCATCGCCAAGGGCACCCCCGAGGAGATCCGCACGAACCTCCAGGTTATTGAAGCATACCTTGGCAAGAAGGAGGGCTGAGCAATGGCACAGACCATGCTGAACGTTGAGGGGATCAACGTCTACTACGGCGCCATCCACGCCATCAAGGACATCTCCTTCCATGTGGACGAGGGCGAGATCGTGACCCTGATCGGCGCCAACGGCGCGGGCAAATCCACTAATCTCAAGACCATCTCGGGGCTGCTGCACCCCAAGACCGGCGCCATCACCTACAAGGGACAGAACATCACCGGGATGCGGGCCCACAAGATTGTCCAGGCCGGGTTGGCCCAGGTGCCGGAAGGCCGCCGGGTATTCCTCCACATGACGGTGGAGGAAAACCTTGAGATGGGCGGCTACACCCAGGACCGCAGCGCCCTGACCCCCAACATGGAGAAGGTGTTCACCCTCTTCCCCCGGCTGAAGGAGCGCCGCCGCCAGATGGCCGGCACCCTGTCGGGCGGCGAGCAGCAGATGCTGGCGATGGGCCGCGCCCTGATGAGCAACGCCTCGATGCTGATGCTGGACGAGCCCTCGATGGGCCTGTCCCCCCTGCTGGTCCAGGAGATCTTCGACATCATCCGGGACGTCCATGAGCAGGGGATGACCATCCTGCTGGTGGAACAGAACGCCCAGATGGCCCTTTCCATTGCCGACCGGGCCTATGTGCTGGAGACCGGCCGGATCGTCATGGAGGGCACCGGCACCGAGCTGCTGACCAACGAAAAGGTCCGCACCGCCTACCTGGGCGGCTGAAAAGCCTTATTTTCGAACATACACCGTCTGCATTGGCAGACGGTGTTTTTTGCGTAGGTGAGTGCAAAAATGCTGTGAAGTTTATGCCTCGGACGCATGGAAGAACATACCAAGCAAGTATTGGACAGATGCGCTCTTTGCTTTATCATAGTGGCATAGAGGCGGGACGGTAGACGGCCGCTCGGGTAAATGTTATTGGAGGTACATCCTGTATGAAACGATGTGATTTTCTCAAACTTTCGACGGCCCTGGCCCTGACCGGCGCGGCAGCCGCCTGCGGCGATGCCGTCCTCAGTGACTTCGTCGACGGCTTCGCCCGCAGCACCCAACGGGAAAAGACCGCCCTGCCCCAGGCAGAGCACTTCTACGACCGCATCGCCGGCTGGAACGGATGAAGAAAAACGCGCATCCACGAAAAAAGCCCCCATCTTGTACGGAGGGGGGCTTAGCGTGTCGCTTTGTGCGCCACGCTTTAGGGGGAACCCTTTTCTGCCCGCATACGCGGGACAGAAATTCTTTCCCCCTAATATCCCCTTGGGGACAAAATTTGACGCTGAACCGCGCACTTGGCCTGACAGCCTCGCACACTCTCAGCGCCAAATTTCCCTGTATGTGTCCCGACCGTACGCGTATGTTGTCCGGTCGGGACTTTTTTAATAGTTTTCTTGCTGTGATCTCAGTGCGCGGGGGTAAAGTCGGACGGGCTGATCCAGCCGTCCTGGTTCAGTACCTGCCGCATGATCCGGACCACCCCCTGATCCCAGTGGGATGGGGCGAGGAAGGGCACCCGCGCCCGCAGATCCCGGCTGCCGTTGGCCATCAGGAAGCCGTATTTGGCGGTGCAGAGCATCTCGGCGTCGTTGTAGGTGTCGCCGAAGGCCATCAGGTTGGCGGATGTCAGGCCGAGGCTGCGGCCCAGCGCCCGAAGGGCGGCGCCCTTGTTCACTCCCTGGTTCATGATGTCCACCCAGTTGGCGCCGGCTACCGCCACCGAAAAGCGCTGGCCGTACAGCTTGCCATACAGCCGGTCGTAGGCCGCCTGGGCGTCGCCGCGGGGGAGGTAGACGGTGTATTTGTCGGCGGGGATGTCCAAGGCAGTCAGGTCATCCACATAGGTGACGCGGGTGTAGAACTGGGCCAGCACCCGGGCGTAGGACTGGTACTGTTTTTCCACATAGGTGTTCTCCATCCCGCAGAGGACCCCGATATCCCCGGCGTCCCGGGTGGCGGCGGCCATCTCGCGGTAGTCGGCGGTGTTCATCCGGGACTGGTAGATGTCCCGGCCCCGCCAGCGGATGGCCCCGCCGTTGTCGCCGATCATGGCGATGCGGTCCCGCAGGTCGGGGAACATGGCCTCAAGGGTGTAGAGGGGCCGGCCGCTGGCCGCGGCAAAGTAGATGCCGGCGGTTTCCAGCCCGCGCACCAGCTCCCCGAAGCCGTCGGGCAGGCAGCCGTTTTCATCCAGAAGGGTGAAGTCCATATCCGAGGCGATCAGACCGATCCGGTCGCGGTCCATAACAGTTCCCCCTATCGTTCGGGCGTCAGCCCATGTAACTGATGTTGAGGTCGACGCCGCTGCTGCTGACGCCGCTCAGCTGGCCGGTGCAGCTGCCCTGCCACATATCGCAGTCGATGCTAGGGGCGCTGACGCCGTAGTGGGCGTTCCAGATGCGGTAGCCGCTGAGGGCCGACAGGTCCAGATGATTCTGGAACCAGCTGGTGGAGGCGTAGACGCCCGGCTCGTAGCCGTAGTTCTTGAGTTCTTCACAGAAGGCGACGGCACAGGCGGTCCGCTGGGCCTTGGTCAAGTTGTCGGCCCGGCCGGTGTGGGAAGAGGTGCTGTACTCGCTGTCAAAGTAGACAGGGTAGTCCAGGCTGCGCCCGTTCAGGACGTAGGCGCAGGCGAAGGCCTCTTCTCGGGCCTCCTCCTCGTTGATGGCCTGGCTGAAGATGTAGACACCCACCTTGAGCCCAGCGGCTTTGGCGCCGGCCAGGTGGTTCTCGAACATCGAGTCGAGGACCAGCGCGCCGGTCTCGTAGCCGCGGTAGCCGATCCGGATAATGGCGAAGGAGGCGCCGGCGGCCTTGACCTTGTTCCAGTCGACGTTCTGCTGGTAGCGGGAGACGTCGATGCCGAAGGTCACATTCTCCTGCATGACGCCGTTGGCATCGAAGTAGTAGATCTTGTCGTCGATGGTCTGCAGACCTGTCAGCCGCTCATGGGTAGAGGGGTCATAATAATAGGTGCGCCCGTTCTTGGTCCGCCAGCCTGAATAGGACTGGGTGGGGGTGGAAGAGGAGCCGCGGTTGGGGAAGAAGAGGCTGTACAGCCAGTTGAAGAACCAGCTCAGGCAGTTCTCCTCGTCCCAGTCGATCTGCTGGTTCTCCAGCAGGGCGTTGAATTCGTCGGGGGTCAGGGTGATCTTTCCGGAGGCGTCGGGGGTGGGGGTGACCGCCTCATAGCGGGCGGCCAGGGGGTCCTCGGCGGCCAGCTCGTTGGTCATCTCCTGCCAGACGGCGGTGACGGCGTTCTCCTCCTCCAGGCTGCCGTCGGTCAGGTCGGGGATGGCGTCCGGCTGGGCTTCCGCCGCGGGACCAGCGGTTTCCGGCGCTTCGGCGGCGGGGGCCTCGGGCTGGACCGTCTCAGAGGCGGGCGCAGCTTCCTGCATTTTGGGGGCGGCCATCTCGGGGGCCGTTTCAGCGGTCCCGGCGGCTTCCGTGGTCTCAGCGGCCTCCACCTCGGGCAGGGCCTCCTGGCCCTCCGCGGTCGGGAGGATCTCTTCTTCCTCCTTTTTATCGCCGCCGTCGTAGTCGTAGTCGATGTAGGTAACGTCCGGCTCTACCAACAGCGCCGGCGTCTCAAAGAGGGACGCCGCATAGCCCGCGGCCCCCGTTGCGGTCAGGGTCAGAGCGACGACCGCCGCGGCCACGCATTGGCCCAGGTCGCGGCCCCTCCCCGTCTTTTTTGAAAACAAGGTCGAAATCTTCCGTTTCATTCCGTCTCGCTCAGCCTCCATGCATTCAAAATTGTTCAGCAGGGCCGTCGGCCCCGGCAGTTCAGCAAATCAGATCGATCCTGGGCCATCCCGCGCGATCTCCGGTTGGGAGCGGGGATGGAGGATTCTCCAGATGATCCTCCCTAAGTATACACCAGAATGCGCTCCGCCGTCAATCTTTCAAATGGAAGCGGGATGGCCGCCGTCTGATCGGCCGTTATTAAAAAACGCCCGTGAGGCCAGAAATATTGCACGCAAAAGATGCAAAATCTGCCATTTTGCCAAAAAACAGCCGAAGACTTGCTGTCAATACAGGTGTATGGTATACTGCTTTGCACAAGTGATCCTACTTTTGCAGGGGCAGAGCCCCTCCAGACAGAAAGGAGGCATCGTTCCGATGGAAAGTGTGAAAGATTTCTTAAAACGCAAGGAGATCGTCATCACCCCCCAGCGCTACCTCATCGAGGCCATGGGGGCGATGGCGCAGGGGCTTTTTGCCAGCCTGCTGATGGGCACCATCCTGGACACCCTGGGCCAGCAGCTGGGCATCGGGATGCTGGTGACCATCGGAGGCTACGCCTCGGCCATGAGCGGCCCGGCTATGGCCTGTGCCATTGGCTGCGCCCTCCACGCGCCCAACCTGGTGCTGTTCAGCCTGGTGACGGTGGGCTGGGCCTCCAATTCGCTGGGCGGCGCGGGCGGCCCGCTGGCGGTGCTGCTGATCGCCATCGTGGCGGCCGAGCTGGGCAAGGCGGTCAGCAAAGAGACGCAGGTGGACATCCTGGTCACCCCGCTGGTGACCATCTTTGCCGGGGTGGGGCTGGCGCTGCTGATCGCAGCCCCCATCGGCGCGGCGGCCGGCCGTGTGGGCGGCGTCATCATGTGGGCCACCGAGCAGTCCCCCTTTGTGATGGGGGTGCTGGTGTCGGTCATCGTCGGCGTGGTCCTGACCCTGCCCATCTCGTCGGCGGCCATCTGCGCGGCCCTGGGGCTGACCGGCCTGGCCGGCGGCGCGGCGGTGGCCGGCTGCTGCGCCCAGATGGTGGGCTTTGCGGTCATGAGCTATAAGGAAAACGGGGTGGGCGGCCTGGTCAGTCAGGGGCTGGGCACCAGTATGCTCCAGATGGGGAACATCGTCCGCAACCCCCGCATCTGGATCGCCCCCACCCTGGCCAGCGCCGTCACTGGCCCCATCGCCACCTGCCTGTTCGGGATGCAGATGAACGGGCCGGCGGTCTCTTCCGGGATGGGCACCTGCGGGCTGGTGGGGCCCATCGGGGTCTACACCGGCTGGGTCAACGACATCGCCGCCGGCGCCAAGGCCGCCATCACCCCGATGGACTGGGCGGGGCTGGTGCTGATCTGCTTTGTCCTGCCCGCCGTCCTGAGCGTGGCCTTCTGCGAGATTGAGCGCCGGCTGGGCTGGATCAAAGAGGGCGACCTCAAGCTGAACTGAGAAGGCGTGGCACTGTCCTGTACACCGCAACCGGTTCCCTCTCATCTGCTCAAGCGCAAGGGGCAATGCAGTGCGAAGCCGCCTGCCCGCCGTGGGTTGACAACTGTCCGCCGCTGTGATACTATATCCGAGGTAAACCGAATAGGATATGGGAAGTCTTTAGGAAAATGGCGCACTGCCTGCCAAAGGAGTAAAACTCTCAGACGCCCCGCCGGGGCCGTGACTAAAGATGGATGCGGTTCTGGAGAAGCTCATTGCGAGGACCGAAGGTGCAAGGCGGCAACGCCGAATCTCTCAGGTAAAAGGACAGAGTAAGGGGTGCAAAAAGGGGTCCTGCGGGGCCGCCGCGCCATTTTTTGTTTGTTGTGACCGTTGGAATGAGCCGGACAGCGCTGCTGCGCGCCGGCTCTTTTTGCTGCCTGCGCGGCCGATGCCCTGGTGTATTTTATGGGAAGAGAGGAAACAGAGGACATGGAACAGGTATTGCGCGCTGTGGAACAGGGATTGAACGCTTTTGTGGGCGCGGTGAACGACGTACTTTGGAACAGGCAGCTCCTGCTGTTGTTTTTGCTGTTGGGCACCGGCATCTACTTCACCATCCGGACCCGCTTCATCCAGGTGCGGGGCTTCGGGGAGGGGATGCGCCGGGTGTTCGGCGGCTTCTCCCTCCATGGCGAGAAGGCCAGCAAGCACGGGATGAGCTCCTTCCAGGCGCTGACTACCGCCATTGCGGCCCAGGTGGGCACCGGCAACATCACCGGCTGTGCCACCGCCCTCTACTCGGGCGGGCCGGGGGCCATCTTCTGGATGTGGTTCTCGGCCTTCTTTGGGATGGCCACCATCTACGGCGAGGCCATCCTGGCACAGCTCTATAAGACCAAGGGTCCCGACGGCCAGACTACTGGCGGTCCCATCTACTACATCCGGGCCGCCTTCAAGGGGAAGCTGGGCCGGGGGCTGGCCGCCTTCTTCTCGGTGGCCATCATCCTGGCGCTGGGCTGCATGGGGAACATGGTCCAGTCCAACTCAATCGGTGAAGCCTTCTACAACGCTTTCGGGGTGCCCCGGATCGTGATGGGCGTCCTGTCGGCGGCCGTCGCGGGCTTCATCTTCATCGGCGGGGTCAAGCGGTTGGCTTCCGTCACCGAAAAGATGATCCCCGTCATGGCGGGCCTCTACATCCTGGGGAGCCTGGTGGTCCTCTTCATCAATCGGGCGGCCCTGCCCGGGGCGCTCCGCTCCATCTTTGTCTGTGCCTTCAACCCCCAGGCTATGTTCGGCGGCATCGCCGGCCTGGGCGTCAAGGAGGCC
>CAZEIG010000030.1:0-14623 GCA_964511805.1 uncultured Faecalibacterium sp. | reverse complement strand
CAAATGGATAGAGCAGCGTTTACACGCAATACATTACGCGACTTCGTGTCGCACTCCGGCACCCGGAGCGCCTATCTCTACAGCACCCTGTCCGCCCGGGACTACCTGCCCAAGACCGCCCGGGTCCAGAACTGGGGGACGGCGGGCTTCATCGCCAGCACCGTCTGCTATGCCGGGCTGTACGCCCTTTGGAGTCTGACGGGGCTGCTGGCCGCGACGGTCTGCACCAGCGCCATGGCCCTGCTGTCCGCCCTCTCCCTCCCCCGGGAGAGCTGCCCCCCGCCGGCGGCGCAGCCCCGCCCTGCGGCCGGCCTGGCCCGGGGGCTGCTGGGCGGGAAGGCCCTATTCCTGATGGCGGCCTTTTCGGCGGTGAGCATCGGGCAGATCCTCATCAACTTTTTCTACGCCGGCAAGCTGATAGAGTGCGGCCTGCCCGAAACCTGGATGACCCTGGTCATCCTGGGCTATTCGGCGGTGCAGATGCTCTCGGTCCGACTGCTGGCCCGGCTGCGCGCCGGCAGCTACCCCCGGGCGCTGGCCGTCTACTTTGCGCTGTCGGGGCTGGGGCTGGCGGCCCTGGGGCTGACGGCGCGGCCCGTCCCCGCTCTGCTGCTGAGGCTGGCGCTGCCCCTGCTGCTGCAGGTCCCCGTCTGCATCCTCGACCTCTTTGAAAACGAGCTGATCGACGCCCTGGGCGGGGAAGAGCGGCGGGCCGAGCTGCTGTCGGTCTTCCAGATGAGCGCCAGCGTCTTCGAGATCGTCTTTCTGCTGGGGTCGGCGGCGGTGTCCCAAATCGGGGCGGCTGCCTGCTTCGGCGCAGCAGGGGCGCTGCTGGCCGTGGTGGGGGCGCTGGCCGGGCGGGCGCTGCGGAAAGAATAATGTTTCAGCGCGCCGCGCTGTCCCTTCGGCCCTGTCCGGACGCGGATGCCGTCCGGGCGGGGCTTTTTTGACGGTTTGCGTTTGTATATATATACTGGAAAATTCCGTGAAAAACAATTCTTTTTGTGCAAAAGATAAAAAATTTACAGCTTCGAGTTAAAAATATTACATCTTTTGAGAAAGAAAATTCAAATTTTACAGACGGTTTTGGGATTTTTCCATTCCGAAAATGGACAGGCTGTTTTATTATTTTATATAGAAAAACGGCCGCCCGGCCGACGGCCGGCCAGTCGTTTGAGCATGATACAGAAGAAGAAAGAGAAGATTTCCGGGAGGCAAAGATCATGAAGAAGATTTCACGCCGTTCGTTCCTGAAGGCCGCCGCCGTCGTGGCCGGCACCACCGCCCTGGCCGCTTGCGGCAGCAGCTCCAGCTCCACCGCGGCTTCCACTGCTACCTCGAGTGCCGGCTCGACCGCTTCGTCCGAGAGCGGCACCACCAACCTGGTCTGGACCGTCTGGGACCAGGAGTCCACCGCCTACTGGCAGGCCATGGCCGACGGTTATATGGCCAGCCACTCCAACGTTACCATTGAGATGCTGGATCTGGGTTCCAGCGATTACATGACCGTCCTGGCCACCCAGCTGGCCGGCAGCGCCGACATCGACGTCCTGAGCATCAAGGACATCCCCGGCTACGCCAACCTCATCAACCTGGACTACCTGACCCCGATGAACGACATCCTGACCCGGGATACCGCCGACTTCGACGGTACCATCGAGCAGCTGACCACTGACGACGGCAACTTCTACGCCGTCCCCTTCCGCAATGACTTCTGGGTCCTGTTCTACAACAAGGATCTGTTCGACGCCGCCGGCGTCCCTTATCCCGCCAATGACCTGAGCATGGAAGAGTACGATGCCCTGGCCCGTCAGATGACCAGCGGCAGCGGCGACAGCAAGGTCTACGGCACCCACTACCACACCTGGCGCTCCTGTGTCTCCCTGTTCTCCATCCTGGACGGCGAGCACACCATCGTCGATGGCAACTACGACTTCATGGAGCCCACCTACGACCTGGTCCTGGCACAGCAGAACGACGGCATCTGCATGGACTACGGCTACCTGAAGACCTCGTCCCTCCACTACTCGGCAGCCTTCGAAAACCAGCAGTGCGCCATGCTGCCGATGGGCAGCTGGTTCATCGCCACCCTGCAGACCTACATGGCCGAGGCAGCGGAACCCTTCAACTGGGGCATGGTCAAGTATCCGCACCCCGAGAACGCCCCTGCCGGCTCCACCCTGGGCACCGTGACCGCCCTGGGCATCAACGTTGACTCTCCCAAGGCTGAGGCCGCCGCCGACTTCATCAACTGGTGCGTCTCGGACGAGGGCGCCCGGGTCATCGCTGAGACCGGCACTTTCCCCGCCTGCGGCTCGGACGAGACCAACGACATCATCGCCGGCACCGAGGGCTTCCCCCAGGACGAGGCTTCCCTCGAGGCGCTGAACACCGTGGCCGTCTACCTCGAAATGCCCTACACCCAGTACGCTTCCGACATTGAGACCATCCTCAACACCGAGCATGACGCTATCATGACCCTGAGCGAGACCGTTCAGGAAGGCATCCAGAACATGAACGACCAGGTCTCGGTCATCCTGGCCTGAGCCTGATCTTCTCCGCTGAGCGCCTGATCCTTTGTACCGGCTGCGGGGCGGGCTATCAACGCCCGCCCCGCTTTTATTGTAGAGGAATTCGGAAAGGAGGAATCTTCCCTATGGCAAATCCTGCCGCTGCAACTGTCAAGGCGGATAAGCCCCCCCGCAAGGCGATGAAGAAATCGATCCGCGATACCTTGACCGCCTACACCTTCATCGCGCCCAACTTCATCGGGTTCTGCGTCTTTACCCTGGTGCCGATGGTCTTCGCCATCCTGCTGGCCTTCTGCTCCTGGGACGGCCGCCACGACATCGAGATCATCGGGCTGGACAACTTCATCACCCTCTTTACCACCGACCGCACCTTCCAGGCGGCGCTGGTCAACACCATCGTCTACGTCATCGGCACCGTGCCCCTGACCCTGGTGTGCAGTCTGGCGATGGCAGTCCTGCTGAACCAGAACGTCCGGCTGCGCAACTTCTTCCGCACGGTGGCGTTCTTCCCCTACGTCGCCTCCCTGGTTGCGGTGGCCGCGGTCTGGAACATGATCTTCAACCCCGCCATGGGCCCCATCAACTCCCTGTTGGCAGCTCTGGGCGTTGAGAATCTGCCCCGCTGGGCCGCCGGCCGTGAGACCGCCATGCTGACGGTCATCCTCTTCAGTGTCTGGAAGAACATGGGCTACTACATGGTCATCTATCTGGCCGGCCTGCAGGGCTGCAACCCCGACCTGAACGAGGCCGCCGAGCTGGACGGCGCCAACCGCTGGCAGCAGTTCTGGCACATCACCCTGCCCCAGCTGCGCCCCACCACCTTCTTCGTGGTCATCATGCTGACCATCTCGGGCTTCAAGGTGTACGACCAGATGTACATGATTACCCAGGGCGGCCCCGGCAACGCCACCATGACCCTCGTCTACTACATTTATAATGTAGCTTTCGTCAACACCCCCAAGTACGGCTACGCCAGCGCTATCGCCATGGTGCTGTTCGTCCTGGTGCTGGTGGTCACCATCGTGCAGTTCCGCGGCTCCCGCGGGGACAACTGAGGAAGGAGGATAAAAACCCATGGCTGTATCTGCTGTCAAGGACCATGCGTCCCAGAAACGGCGCAACGCGATCATGCGCTTCTTTATCTACTTCTTTCTAATCGTCATCACCGCCTTCATGCTGCTGCCCTTCCTCTGGAGGCGCTCCTCCTCCTTTAGGGAAAGCAAGGACGTCTTCGGCTTCCCCATCCAGTGGATCCCCGAAAACCCCCGCTGGCAGAACTACGTTGACATCTGGACCGAGATCCCCCTGCTGACCTTCATCAAGAACACCGCCAAGATCACTATCGTGGTCACCCTGCTGCAGCTCTTCACATCGTCGTTTGCAGCCTACGCATTCGCCAAGATGCAGTTCAAGGGGAAGAATATCCTCTTCCTGGGCTACATCGCCACCATCGCGGTGCCCTGGCAGGCCTACATGGTGCCCCAGTTCATGATGATGAGTTCCTGGGGGCTGAACAACACCCACCTGGCCATCGTGTGCCTGCAGGCGTTCAGCGCGTTCGGCGTCTTCCTGATGAAGCAGTTCTATGAAGGGGTGCCCAGCGAGCTCTGCGAGGCGGCCCGCATAGACGGTCTGTCAGAATACGGCATCTGGTGGCACATCATGCTGCCGCTCAGCCTGCCGGCCCTGTCCACCCTGACCATCTTCACCTTCGTCAACACCTGGAACGACTTCCTCGGACCCCTGATCTACCTGACGAGGACCGAGCTCAAGACCATCCAGATCGGCCTGCGGATGTTCATCTCCCAGTACTCTGCTGAGTACGGCCTGATCATGGCGGCGTCGGTGGTCGTCCTGATCCCGGTGCTGATCGTCTTCCTCGCCCTGCAGAAGTACTTCGTCCAGGGCGTCGCGTCCACCGGCATCAAAGGCTAAACCAACCCAAGAGGGACCTACTCCTGGCCTGTTCTCCCGGCAGGCTGTATCATCCGAGGGCAGGGTCTGGGTTTTTGCCCGGGCCCTGCCTTCCTTATTTGAGCGAAATATTCCAAGGAGGCTTTGTCAAGCTATGAGAATCTTCCCCAACCGCGCTCTGTCCGACCAGGAAGCCAAAGAGGCCTTGGCCGCCGCCTGCAAACAGGTGGAGACCAACCTGCCCCTCTACACCTGGCAGTGCCAGAACCATTCCAGCGTGAACGGCATCTATCCCGGCTGCCCCAACAACCAGTGGACCTGCGGCTTCTGGCCCGGCGAGATCTGGCTGGCCTACGAGGCCACCGGCGACGAGAAGTTCAAGGCGACAGCCCTTGTCCAGGTGGACAGCTTCGCCGACCGGATCCGCCGCAAGGTGGAGGTGGACCATCACGATATGGGCTTCCTCTACAGCCCTTCCTGCGTGGCGGCCTGGAAGCTGGTGGGCAGCGAGAAGGGCCGTGACGCCGCCATTGCCGCGGCCGACCAGCTGCTGACCCGCTACCAGCCCAAGGGGCGCTTTCTGCAGGCGTGGGGTTCGATGGACGATCCCGACAACTACCGCTTCATCATCGACTGTATGCTGAACGTCCCTCTCCTCTACTGGGCCGCCCGGGAGACCGGCGACGAGAAATACCGGACCATCGCCGCAGACCACACTGCCACCTGCCTGGCCAACTCCTTCCGACCGGACGGCAGCACCTACCACACCTTCTACATGAACCCCGACGGCACCCCCAAGGGCGGCCGAACCTGCCAGGGTTACCGGGATGACAGCTTCTGGGCCCGGGGCCAGGCCTGGGGGGTCTACGGCAGCGCCATCGGCTACACCTACACCCACGACGAAAAGTTCCTGGACGTCTTCCGGAAGGCGCTGGACTTCTACCTCTCCTGCCTGCCCGACGACATGGTTCCCTGCTGGGACATGATCTTCACCCCCGACAGCGGCGAGCCCCGGGACTCCTCCTCGGCGGCCATCGTGGCCTGTGGCCTGCTGGAGGCGGCCAAGTACGTTGGCGCCGGCGAGGCCGAGAGCTGGTACATCCTGGCCCGGCAGATGCTGGCCTCCCTGGCCGACGGCTACACCGTCCGGCCGGGGTCCCTCGGCTCGGGCCAGCTGCTTCACGGTACCTACAGCAAGAAGAGTCCCTACAACACCTGCACCCCCGAAGGGGTGGATGAGTGCACCAGCTGGGGCGACTATTTCTACATGGAGGCGCTCACCCGCCTGACCAAAGATTGGGAGATGTATTGGTAATGAAACTGGAAACCAAAGCTGATTTTGCCGCGCTGATGCACACCTTCCTCGACCCGCTGCGGCCCTACTATTCGAAGGGCGGAGCCCGGCTCCACCTGGGGAAGACCGGCGTGACCTACGGCCCCGCCGCCATTGAGCTGGAGGCTTTCAGCCGCCCCCTCTGGGCTCTGGTCCCCTTCTGGGCGGGGGGCGGCTCCGACCCGGCCTTTGAAGAGATCTACCGCCGGGGGCTGGCTGCCGGCTCCGACCCGGCCAACCCCGAATACTGGGGGGACTGCAACGACTACGACCAGTGCTTTGTTGAGATGGCGGCCATCGCCTGCGGCCTGCTGACCGTCCCCGAAAAGCTCTGGGCCCCCCTGTCCGACACCGAGAAGGCGAACCTGGCCCGCTGGCTGGACCAGATCAACCACCACACCATCCCCGAATGCAACTGGCAGTTTTTCATGATCCTGGTCAACCTGGCCCTGAAAAAGTGTGGGATGCCCTACGACCCAGACAACCTGGCCCGCGGCCTGGCCCGGATCGACAGCTACTACAGCGGGGACGGCTGGTCCACCGACGGCGCCAGCCCCCAGAAAGACTACTACATCCCCTGGGCCATCCAGTACTACGGGCTGCTCTACTCCAAGTTCGCGGCCGACACCGACCCCGAGCGGGCCGCCCTCTACCGCGGCCGGGCCGAGCTGTTCGCCAAACAGTTCATCTACTGGTTTGATGACAACGGCGCGGCCCTGCCCTACGGCCGCAGCCTGACTTACCGCTTTGCCCAGTGCTGCTTCTGGTCGGCCTGCGTTTGGGCCGGGCTGGAGCCCTTCCCCCTGGAGGTGATGAAGGGGCTCATCGCCCGGAACTTCAACTGGTGGCTGGATCAGAAGATGTTCGACCGGGACGGCATCCTGACCATCGGCTACTGCTACCCCCAGATGTACATGGCTGAGCGGTACAATGCCCCGGGCAGCCCCTACTGGGGAATGAAGAGCCTGCTGATCCTGGCCCTACCCGACGACCATCCCTTCTGGTCGGCCAAGGCCGAGCCGCTGCCCGCCCTTGACCCCATCAAGCCGATGCCTCACGCCAACATGCTGGTGGCTCGGCATGACGGCCGGGTGACGGCCTACCCCGCCGGCGTCAACGAGGGTCATGGCCACGGCCAGTTCCCCGAGAAGTATGCCAAGTTCGCCTATGACACCCGTTTCGGCTTCTGCGCCTCCCGCAGCCGGGAAGTCATCTACCAGGCGGCCCCCGACAGTATGCTGGCCTTCGTCATCGACGACAACGTCTTTGTCCGGAAGGTCTCCGCCTCCCACGAGATCCGCGAGGACCGTGTGGTCAGCCGGTGGAGCCCCTTTCCTGGCATCCAGGTGACCACCACCATCATCCCTACCGCCGAGGGCCACCTGCGCCGCCACGAGATCGACAGCGAGTGGGCGTGCGAAGCCTACGACTGCGGCTTTGCGGTTCCCAACTTTGCCCCCGGCTACGTCGAGTCCACCGCCGGCGGCGCCGCTTCCGCCCGGAACGCTGCCCTCTCCTGCACCGTGACCGGCAGCGGCGAGGGGACGGTCATCAACTGCGACCCCAACGTCAGCCTTTACGCCCCCAACGTCCGGATCCCCGTGGTCCGCTACGCCATCCCCAAGGGCCACACCATCCTTGAGACCGAAGTGAAGGCCCAGGGCTGAAAACGAGCCAAATAGAGCAGAACGCCCCCGCGCCTGTACGGTGCGGGGGCATTTTATAAACTGTTGGTAAAATTGTGCATGGAATGGTTACACTCTTTTATCTGGTATACTATACTGGGGGAAAGGAGGCGTATCTGCCATGTGGTTCGTTTTTGCAATGGGGTCGGCGGTCTTTGCGGCCCTGACCTCCATCCTTGCCAAGATTGGCATCAAGGGGGTGAATTCCACCCTGGCCACCACCATACGGACGGCGGTGGTGCTGGTGATGTCCTGGGTATTATAAAATACAAGCCTCCCCCATCGCCTTGCGGCAGTGGGGGCGGTCATGCTGTTTTGGGTGGGGTTGGCGGTCATTCGGCGTCCGGCGGCTGGGCGTCCGCGGCGGCGGTCTGTTTGCCCTTGCCGGCGTCCGGCGCAGGCTGGCCCGCGTGGGAGTGCAGTTCCAGCTCAGGCATCAGCTCGTCGCTGATGACGGTGAGCATCTGCTCCAGCTTATCGACGTCCTCGGGCGGGAAGCGTTCCCGCACCCGCTCGACGACGGTGTGCAGATAGGCATAGCTGATGCTGTAGTAGTCGATGTACTTCTGGGTGGGGCGCAGGTAATACTCTCGCCGGTCGGTGGTGGACTGGATCTTTTCCACATAGCCCTTCCGGACCAGGCTGCCGATCTTATAGGCGGCGTTGGGGGTGGAGATCTGCATCATCCGGGAAAACTCGGCGATGGTGGGCTGGCCCATGGCCATGATCCCCTCCATGCAGAAGGATTCCACAGTGGTCAGGGTGGCCTCCCGCGTGGCAAAGCGGTGGAACACCTTTTGATAAAAATGCAGCTTGAACTTGGTGTAGACGGCGTTGAACGCGTCTTCCAGCATGGTCCTCCCCCCTCTCCGTATCTGTCCGCTCCAATTATATCACAAATTTGAACAAAGTGAAAGCCCCTGCGGCTTTATCCGTTCGTCCCGACTCCACCTCCACCGCAAAGCCGGTGGTGGCGGGACGGTTTTGATACAGTTCGCCGTCGGCGCGGTAATAGGAGCACGTCGTCAGCCCGTTCGTCAGGAGATATTCCACCATGTACACCTGCCCTTCCTCGACGGTGCAGGGGTAGTTGTCGTAAGGCAGAAAGTCGCCGCTGGCAGGCAGGTCCTTCACATCGCCGTAGGCGTCCTCTACCTGCCAGAAGGTCCGGGACTGGTACTGGGGGAGAGCTTCAGTGAGGTCTACGGTGCCCACATTGACGGCGGTGTAATCTTTCCCATTGATGGTGACGGTCCGGGTCTCACCGGCGTGGGTGGTATCCATCCTTCCGGCCCAGATGGCGAGATAGCTCAGGTCGGTGGTGTGCAGCTGGTCGCCATAGATTGCCTGCAACTGGCTGGCCATATTGAGGCCGGTGCCGGTGGGGGCCAACGCGCCGGGCGTGGTGTGGGCGCAGCCATAGATACCCATGATGCTGGTACCCTCGGGCAGGGCGTCATAGGCGCGGCAGAAATTTTCGGCCATCAGCGGTTCCCGGAAGGCAAAGTCGCCCCCATGGTCTTCATAGTAGGCCCGGCCCTGCTCGATCACTTCCTGGGTGATGCGGTAGGCTTCGCTGTCCTTCCGGCCGTTCGCTTCAAGATAGGCAAGGTAGCACTGGCCAGTGGTCTGGTAACAGTGGCCGACATCGGTGCCGTGAAAGACGGTCTCAGGGTAAGTTCCTTTGATGGTGTGGAGAAAATCCCAGTTCTCCTGCGATGCGCTCAGAGTGCCCGCCAAATCGCCAAAAAGCTGCTCTAAAATGGCGTCGTCCTCGGCCTGCATCCAAAGGTTCAGGTATTCGGCAGTATAATAAGGGTATTCGACAAACAAATCCCGCATACCCTGCTGGTAGTATTGTCCCCAGGCCTCAAGTTCTGCTTCCAGAATGGTAGCGTTGGAATGAGATTCCCCGTACAGATAGATTTGCCCGTTTGTCTGTGGGAAAAAGAAGCCGGATACGGTCATCATGAGGGCAGTTAGAAAACTTGCGATTTTTTCCACTTGACTTTCCTCCAGTTGTTTCCTTCGGGGCGGTTCTCCTGATGGAAAAGTCTCCCCGCCCGCATGAGATCCCTGCCCGCCGGGCAGACTAAGCCCCGGAACCCAGCGAAAGGGGGCGTGTTGCCGTGCCGGATTACAGAGAGCTTTACCTGGAAATGTTCCGCGCCAGCGAGGCAGCCATCCGGCTGCTCCAGCAGGCGCAGGCCCGGGCCGAGGAGGCCTATCTGGCGGACGAGCCGCCGCCCGTCAGGCTGCCCGGCCCGGACGCGCCGGAACAGAACGCGCCGCCGCCCTGCTAGGACGGTGGCGCGGGGGTCAGCCCCGCTTGGCCTCGGCCTTGGCCATGAACTTGGCGTCGCTGACGATGAAACGTTCATGGATGCCGCTGCCCACAGTGCCTTTTTCGTCCCGCACCAGAACCGAGAAGGTCAGCTTCCGGCCGTCGACGGCGATCAGCTCGGTCTCGCAGGTCACGGTCATCCCCAGGGGGGTGGGGGCGCTGTGCTCGATGGACAGCTTGCTGCCCACCGTGCTGCAGCCCGGCTCGAGGGCGGGGGCTACGCTCTCCCAGCAGGTCTTTTCGGCCAGGGCGGCCAGAGCGGGGGTCGCAAAGACGTCCAATGTGCCGCTGCCGATGGCGCGGGCGGTGTTTTCGGGGGTGACGGTCACGGTGCCGAGACCGCGGATTCCAGCTTCCAGCATACTTGTGTTCCTCCTTGGTTGGGGCTGTTGGGGCGCGGGTGCGCCCTGTGGAATGTGTAAGATACTTTCAATATAATACGAGAGTACTGTGCTGTCAACCGACCGGCGGTAGAATACCGGCCTGTGCGCCCGTCTTTGGCCTTTTTGCAGGGCCGGGGCCGGGCCATTTTTTTATTTTTCAAGTTAGTCACGACTTTTTGCTCCGGAGCTATTGACATTCCTGTAAGGGGTGCTATAATGAACATATGAACAGATGCTCATATATCAAAACGAAAGGGGCTGAAAATGATGGAGCCGATGCAGACTGTGGCCGCCGCCAGCGAGATGCCGGACGACGAGGTCCTCTATGAACTGGCCGACCTGTTCCGGGTGTTCGGCGATTCGACCCGGATCAAGATCCTCTACGCGCTGCACGACAGTGAGCTGTGCGTCCAGGACATCGCCGCTGTGGTGGGGCTGAGCCAGTCGGCTGTCAGCCATCAGCTCAGGGTGCTCAAGGACTCGAAACTGGTGCGCTTCCGTCGGGACGGCAAGACCGTCTATTACGCGCTGGACGACGACCATGTGCGCAGTATCCTCTCGCTTGGGATGGAGCATATCGAAGAATGACCCGCACACACCGACAGATTCATTTTGGAAAGGACCGGTACATTATGAAAAAGACCTACAAGATCGATGTGGACTGCGCCAACTGCGCCAACAAGATGGAGGCCGCCGCCCAGAAGACCCCCGGCGTCAAGAACGCTACCGTCAACTTTATGACCCTGAAGATGAACGTCGAGTTCGAGGACGGGCAGGACGCCAAAGCGGTTATGCAGCAGGTCCGCGCCAACTGCAAAAAGGTCGAGGATGACTGCGAGATCTTCGGCATCTGAGACGGGCGCCCCGCCGCTGCGGGGCCGGCCGGGACGGGACAGCCTGTCCCGGTTTTCCACAGAAAACGGCGGGGAAAGACGGCGGTTTTCCACTTTTTCCACCGACTTTTCCACTGCCGTGAAGGAAAACTCCAAAAACCACGCGGAAAAGCGTTTTTTTGCGCTCTAAAACGGGGGAAAACCTGTTGAATCCGTGAAAAACCGCCCATCCGGGCCGAAAAGGCGTGGAAAACCGTTCTGACAACCTGCAAAAGGAGGCCATAACTTATGAACCCGAAACAAAAGCGCGCGCTATATCAGATCATCGCCGCCGCTGTGCTGGTGGTGCTGATCCAGTTCCTGCCGGCAACGGGGCTACTGACGTTTGTGCCAGTGCCGATGGTTCTGCTCTACCTGGTGCCTTACCTGGTGGTGGGCTGGGACGTCCTGCGCAAAGCGGTCAAGGGGGTCAAGAACCGCCAGCCCTTTGACGAGTGCTTCCTGATGGCGGTGGCCACGGTGGGCGCCTTCCTGCTGGGAGAGTACGCCGAGGGCTGTGCGGTCATGCTCTTCTACCAGATCGGGGAGCTGTTCCAGAGCGTGGCGGTAGGCAAGAGCCGCCGCAGCATCGCGGCCCTGATGGACATCCGCCCCGACTACGCCAACCTCGAGCAGAAGGACGGCAGCTTTGAACAGGTGGACCCCGACGAGGTGGCCCCCGGCTCGATCATCGTGGTGGAGCCGGGCGAGCGGGTCCCCATTGACGGGGTGATCGTGGAGGGAGCCTCTACCCTGAACACCGCTGCCCTGACCGGCGAGAGCCTGCCCCGGGACGCCAAGCCCGGGGACGAGATCATCAGCGGCTGCGTCAACATCAGCGGTATGCTGCGGGTCCGCACCACCAAAGAATTCGGTGAGTCCACCGTCTCCCGCATCCTCGACCTGGTGGAAAACTCCAGCATGAAGAAAGCCCGGGCCGAGAACTTCATTACCCGCTTTGCACGGGTGTACACCCCGGCGGTCTGCTACAGCGCCCTGGCCCTGGCCATCCTGCCGCCCCTGGTGCTGATGCTGATGGGCCGGCCGGCCGCCTTCGGGGACTGGATCCACCGCGCCCTGACCTTCCTGGTCATCAGCTGCCCCTGCGCCCTGGTCATCTCCATCCCCCTCAGCTTTTTCGGCGGGATCGGCGGGGCCAGCACCTGCGGCATTCTGGTCAAGGGTTCCACCTATTTGGAAGAGCTCTCTCGGACCCGCATCGTGGTCTTTGACAAGACCGGTACCCTGACCCAGGGCGTCTTTGAGGTCACCGGGATCCACCCCGCCGCCGGCTTCGACCGGGACAGCCTGCTGGAGACGGCGGCCCTGGCCGAGAGCTACTCCAAACACCCCATCTCCCAGAGTCTGAAAAAGGCCTGGGGCAAGGAGTTGGACGCCGCCCGCGTGGCCGACGTCGAGGAACTGGGCGGCTACGGTATCACCGCCAAGGTGGACGGCAAGGCGGTGGCCGCCGGCAACGCCCGCCTGATGGCAAAGCTGGGGGTCGACGCCCCTGCCGCCCAGGAAGTGGGCACGGTGATCTATCTGGCGGTGGAAGGCCGGTACGCCGGGTACATCCTGATCTCGGACGTGGTGAAACCCAGCGCTGCCGCGGCCATTGCCGGCCTCAAGCGGGCGGGGGTCCGCCGGACTGTCATGCTGACCGGCGACGCCGAGCCGGTGGCCAAGGCGGTGGCCTCCCAGCTGGGGCTTGGCGAATACCGCGCCGGCCTCCTGCCCGAGGACAAGGTGGACCAGGTGGAAGCCCTGCTGGACGAAAAGGGCCCCAAGGAAAACCTGGCCTTTGTGGGGGACGGGATCAACGATGCCCCCGTCCTCTCCCGGGCTGATTTGGGGATCGCCATGGGCGCCCTCGGTTCGGACGCCGCCATCGAGGCTGCCGACATCGTCCTGATGGACGACGACCCCGCCCGGATTGCCCTGGCGATGGACATCTCCCGCCGCACCGTCCGGATCGTCTACCAGAACATTGTCTTTTCGCTGGTGGTCAAGGCGGTCTGCCTGCTGCTGGGCGCGCTGGGCCTGGCCGGGATGTGGCTGGCTATCTTCGCCGACGTAGGGGTGATGGTCCTGGCGGTCCTCAATGCTACCCGCGCCCTCTACACCCGGGACCTTGTCCGCCGCAACGGACTGAAAAACTGAATCTGCCAACCTTTTATAAAGCCCCGCCGGTATCCCGATGCCGGCGGGGGCTTCTGCTTTTGTGCGGCGGCACGAATGCATAAACTTGGATGATATGCGATTATATTTGCATAAAAATGCAAACTGCCTTAAATCGCCCTGAAAAATCAGAAAAGGTTTGGCATTTTTCTGCATTGACGCTCGCGGCGGGCGGCGTATAATAATGACAGACGCGCGAAAGGCGCCAGGATCCGCACCAGCGAGGGTGCGGCAGAAAGTGTGAAATGCAAAAAAGGAGCGAGCAGTCATGAAGAAAAAGGAAGATATCAAGAAGGTCGTTCTGGCCTACTCCGGCGGGTTGGATACCTCTATCATCATCCCCTGGCTGAAGGAGAACTACAACAACTGTGAAGTCATCGCCGTTTCGGGCGACGTGGGCCAGGGCACCGAGCTGGACGGCCTGGAAGAGAAGGCCAAGAAGACCGGCGCTTCCAAGCTGTATGTGCTGGACCTGAAGAAGGATTTTGTCGAGAACTACATCTTCCCCACCCTCAAGTTCGGCGCCAAGTACGAGGATTACCTGCTGGGCACCTCCTTTGCCCGTCCCTGCATCGCCAAGGTCCTGGCCGACATCGCCATCGCCGAGGGCGCCGACGCCATCTGCCACGGCTGCACCGGCAAGGGTAACGACCAGGTGCGCTTCGAGCTGACCCTCAAGGCTTTCTGCCCCGACATGGCCATCATCGCCCCCTGGCGTGAGTGGAACATCAAGAGCCGCGACGAGGAGATCGACTATGCCGAGGCCCACAACATCCCCCTGAAGATCAACCGCGAGACCAACTATTCGAAGGATAAGAACATCTGGCACCTCTCCCACGAGGGTCTGGACCTGGAGAACCCCGCCAACGAGCCCCAGTACAACAAGCCCGGCTTCCTCGAGCTGGGCGTCAGCCCCGAGCAGGCCCCCGACACCCCGACCTATGTCACCATCCACTTCGAGAAGGGCATCCCCACCGCCGTCGACGGCAAGGAGATGGGGGCCGTCGAGCTGGTGGAGTACCTGAACAAGGTGGGCGGCGAGAACGGCATCGGCCTGCTGGACATCGTCGAGAACCGCCTGGTCGGGATGAAGAGCCGCGGCGTCTACGAGACCCCCGGCGGCGCCATCCTCTACAAGGCCATCAACGTCCTCGAGACCATCACCCTGGACAAGGAGAGCGCCCACTTCAAGGCCCAGCTGGCCCAGAAGTACGCCGACATCGTCTACAATGGCCAGTGGTTCACCCCCCTGCGGGAGGCGCTGGACGCCTTCGCCGACAGCCTGGAGAAGACCGTCACCGGCGACGTTAAGCTCAAGCTCTACAATGTTGTCTTTAATGATGCGGCGACCACCGAGATCTACACCCTCTACGACGAGCA
>CAZEIG010000029.1:0-14832 GCA_964511805.1 uncultured Faecalibacterium sp. | reverse complement strand
ACAGGCCTGGATTCGTCAAGTGATACTTCGCATTTTTAGCCTTTTTAGCCGGCCCGGCGGAGGGTGAGCACGCCGTCCGCCCGCTCGACGTCAAAGCTGACGTTCTCGCCGTAGCTGATCTTGGCGGGCAGGCCGTCCGTATCGCCGTCCACCAGGGCGTACCCCAGGTCGGCGGGGGCGCCGCAGACGGTGGCCGTCACGCTGCCGTCGTCCAGAAAGACATACCGCACCGCATCCGCGCCGGCGGCTTCCTTCAGGTTGTAGCTGTCGGCGCCGATGGCCACCCGCACCTCGTCGAGAGAAACATCCCCGCCGAAGCTGTACACCTCGTCCCAAGAGAAGGGTACCGCCTGCTCCAGGGTGATGACCTCGTCGGTCAGGCCGGTCAGGGCCGACTTGAGCTGATGGTTGTGCCAGAGCACCACCGGGCTGCCGATAAAGACATAGAGCATGGCCAGGACCGCCATGGCCCCCACGGCCGCGATATAATACAACTGTTTTCTTGGATTCATCTGTTCTCCTCTTCTCAAAGCGACGTCCCGGCCGGACGTCAAAAATCTTCCAGCGTTTCCGCGCCGCCCTCCCAGTCAAAGGGGATGCCGGGTCGGGCGGGCAGGGTGCGGTGGGATTCGGACGAGGCCAGCGCCGCCACCGCCACCGATTCGGCCCCGGCCGCCAGCAGTGCCTGGACGCAGGCGGCCGCCGTCGCGCCGGTGGTGAGGACGTCATCCACCAGAAGGACGCGGCGTCCCGCCACCCGGTCGGCTTCGGCCCGAAAGAGCCCGGCCGTGTTAACCAGTCGTTCTTCCAGCGGCAGGCCTGCCTGGGCCGCGCCCTGGCGGGCCCGGACAAGGGCGCGCCCGTCCAGCGGGACGCCCAACCCCGCGGCCAGCGGGCGGCAGAGCAGCTCCGGCACATTGTATCCCCGGCCCCGCCCGGAGGAGGGCACCGGGACCAGCAGGTCGCGGTCGGTCAGCGGGGCGCCGGGGTGTGCCGGCACCTCTACCCCGCCCCGCAGGCGGATCTGTACGCCAAAGAGGCGATCCGCCAGCATACAGCCAAGCTGGACCGCCGTCCATGGTTCGTCCCTGTATTTGGCGCGGAGCAGTCCGCTCCGTATCCCGCCGCGGTACCAGAAGGGCGCGGCCGCCCATTCCACCATGCCAGCCCGGAAGCCGGGCGGCGGGCTTTTCACGCCCCGCTCGTCGGGGTGGCGGACCAGCGCCTCCATCCCGGCGGCACAGTCGGGGCATTCGGGCAGAAAACCCAGCACCCGCCGGCAGAGGGGGCACCGCCGCGGCCAGACCAGCTGGCAGACCTGCCGGAACAGCAGAGCGCCGCAGGTGTAGCGGCCCAGGGCTGCATCCATGGTCAGTTCTTCCGCAGGGCGGTCAGGACACGGACCTGATGGCCCGCCGTGCAGGAGTCCACCCACCCGATCAGGAAGTAGTCCTCGGCGTTGATGGTGGGGAGGGTAGTGGGGTAATAGACTCCCATATGCCAGAGGTAAACCTGCATATCGTCGGCGGTCTCATAGCGGGCGCCGCTGGCGGTGGTGACCGAGGCGGCCCCCAGATTTTCGATCAGGATAGGCTGGAGCTGGATCATCCCCCGGACCGAGCCGCTGGCCTCGTACCGGACGCCGATGCCGCCGGTCAGGACCGGGTAGAGGACGTTGGTGATCGAAGTGGTGGCCGAGGTGCCGGTCATGTAGGTATAGCTGGCACCGCCAGCGATGGTGCCAAGGACGGTGCTCAGCAGGCCGCTGGTGTTATTAGCCAGCAGGTTGAGGACAACGCTGGTCCAGCGGCCAGTGCTGCCGGTCAGCTCCTCCCAGATGTCACTCAGCAGGCTGCCGGTCAGCAGGCCGGAGGCCATCTGCATCAGGATGTCGCTGGGCTGGAGGCTGGTCAGGCTGTCCAGGGTGGAGCTGCTGTTCCGGGTCCTCCAGGCGGTCAGGCAGCCGTAGGTCCAGACGTCGCCGGTGACGTCGTTGAGGACCAGGCGGTCGATCTCGCCCCGGTCGTTCAGGGCATAATACCGGATGTCCGAATCGGACAGGGTAACCCCGTCCAGCCGCTCCAGCCGGACGGTCTCGCCGCTGCCCTCAGGGGTGGTGTCGAGGATCTCGACATCGTTGGCCAGCTTGTAGTCGCCCAGGGTGCGGTCGGCGGCGCTGAACAGTCCGTTGACCGACTGACTGGCCAGCGAGGCCAGCACTTCCCCGTCGGGGCCAGAGGTGATGGACACCAGCCAGCCGGTGGGGTAGTTGAGGTTTTTGTCCACACGGACGGTCCGGACAACCCCGTCGGTGCAGAGGACGCCGACGCTTTGCAGCACGTCCGCCCCATTATCGGTGGTCAGGGAACGGCTGGAGGACTGTACAACGCCGTAGTATCGTAGGTCTACCTCCTCGCCAGTGAGGATCCCCACGGCGACATCTTCCATCCCCAGCAGCAGGGTGACCACCTGGCCCACGCCGCCGCCCGACAGGGAGGAGATGCGGTAGGCCACGTCGGTGCTGCCGATCTCGTAGGTGACGCCCGCCACCGTCACCGCAGTGGGGGCGGCGGCGTTGGGCGAGACGGCGGTGATCCGGCCGGAGGCCTTGGTGGTGTAGATCCAGATGGAATTCAGGCTCTCGCTGTAGTAATAGACATCGTTGATGTTCAGTTCAGCCGAGCTGGACAGCTCGCCGTTCCGGTAGACGGTGGTGGGGCTGATAGGCAGCGTCTCCCCTGCCCCGGCGACGAAGGGCCCCTGCAGGCTGGACGCCAGGATGGTGGAGGTGTCCACCTGCCCGTCCGAGACGCTCAGGCCGATGGTGTTGCCGTAAGTCGAGCCGCTCTGGGTCTCGGCGGTCAGGGTGTTGTAGAGCAGGACCGCGCAGTCGGTGCGGGTCATGGCCTCGCCCTGGCTGCGGGCCAGGCCGCTGCGCAGACCCAGCTCGGTGGCCTTGTTCAGCTGCGCCTGGGGGAAGGAACCGGTCAGGTCAGAGGCGCTGTAGCCCAGCATTTTGAGGGCCGCCGCGCAGGCCGTCTCCATGGTGACCGGATCGTTCGGGCGGAAGGTGCCGTCGGTGTAGCCGGTCATCCAGCCCTGCTGAACCGCGATCCGGATGTAGGGGGCGTTCTCGGTGGCGCTGTTGACGTCGGTGAAGAGGCTGCCCACCAGAACCTGCTCGTTGACCGACTCACGGTAGGACGAGGCCATGGTCAGCATCCGGGCAAACTCGCCGCGGGTGACCTGGGCGGCCAGCTCCTCGCTGGACTGGGCCGTCAGGACCCCCATGGTCCGGGCCGTCTGGATCGCGACGTTATTGTTGACGGCAGAGACCGGCAGTGCGAACACCGGGACCAGGATACAGACCGCCAGCAGGAGCGACAAGAATCGTTTTTTCATTTTTCCTTCTCCTCATAGTTTTTTCGGGGCGGTAGGCTCACTCATAGCGCAGCGCCTCAATGGGGTTGAGCCGTGCGGCCCGCAGGGCCGGCAGGTAGCCAAAGATGACGCCGATACCCACCGATATGCCGAAGGAAACCAGCACGGCGGAGGAGTTCGGCGATATAGCGACCGACTCGCCCGGCATAATCAGCGGGACCGCCGCAGTGGCCGCCGCCGACAAAGCGTAGCCCAGCAGGATGCCGATCACTCCGCCCAGGGCCGAGGTGGTGCCCGCCTCCACCACGAACTGGAAGAGGATGGTACGCTCCTGGGCACCCATTGCCTTGCGGATGCCGATCTCGCGGGTGCGCTCGCTGACCGAGACAAGCATGATGTTCATGATGCCGATGCCGCCCACCAGCAGGGAGATGCCCGCGATCAGGGTCAGAACCATGACCACCATGCTGATGGTCTGGTTCATCTGTTCGAGCAGCTCGCTCATGCTATATACGTAATACGCATCTTCGTTCTCGAAAATTGCGTAGAGGGCATTTTCCACCACGACCTTGGCCTGGTTGGCCAGGTTCTCGTCGGTCATGATGACAGTGTAGGTGTCCACCGTGCTCTTCTTGTTGATCCGCAGGGCGATGGTGTAGGGGACATAGATCCGGTCATCCTCGCCGCCCTCCTGCAGGTCGGGGTCGGCGCTCTTGGGGGCAAGGACCCCTACGATCCGGAAGCTGTTGGCCCCCACCTTGATGGTCTCACCCACGGCGTCCCCGTTGAAGGCCTCCCGCGCCAGGTAGTCGCCGATGACGCAGACATTCTTGTTTTCCTTCATGTCCATGTACTGCAGGCCGCGGCCGTCGGCGATGGTGTAGTTGGCCATCGAGATGTAGTCCTCATTGACGCCGTAGACGCCGGTGTAGCGGTAGGTGTCGGTGCCCTTCTTGACGGTGCCGCTGATCTGGACGTTGGGGGAGATGTCCTTCAGATAGGCGGGGTTGTTGTCCACCACACTGTACATATATTCTACCGAGGCGTTCCGGGAGGAGTTCCGTCCCCAGACGGTCACCGTCATGCTGTTGATGCCCATCGAGGAGAAGCTGTCCCGCACCGACTGGGTCATACCATTGCCCAGGCCGACGATGACGATGACCGCCGTGACGCCGATGATGATACCCAGCATGGTCAAAATGGTGCGGATCTTGTTGCTCCAGATGTTTTTCAGCGCAAGGAAAAAGGTGTCGATCAAAAGCATCAGCCCTTCCCTCCTTCCTCTGCCCGGGCCGGCTGTGCGATGGGCCGCGGAATCCCCTGCATGACAGGGCTGACGAAGGCGTCGGGAGAATTGGCGTCACCGTCGTAGACGATCTGCCCATCCTCCAGCCGGATGATCCGGGGCGCCTGCATGGCGATGGAGTTGTCATGGGTGATCAGAACCACCGTGTGGCCCTGGTTGTGGAGCTCTTCCAGCATACCGATGACCTCCCGGCCGGTGTGGCTGTCCAGTGCGCCGGTCGGCTCGTCGGCCAGGATGAGGGGCGGGTTGCGGACCAGGGCCCGGGCGATCGAGACGCGCTGCTGCTGGCCTCCCGAAAGCTGGTTGGGCTTGCTTTTCAGCTTGTCGCCAAGGCCCACCTGCTCCAGTACCGCCCGGGCGCGGGCGTGGCGCTGGGCGCGGGGCACCCGGGCATAGATCAGGGGAACTTCCACGTTCCCCATCAGGTTGAGCCGGGGCAGCAGATTGTACTGCTGGAAGACAAAGCCCAGCATCTCGTTCCGGACGGCGGCCAGCTCCCGGCGGCTCATTTTGCCCACGTCCCGGCCGTTCAGCTTATAGGTGCCGGCCGTGGGCACGTCCAGGCAGCCGATGATGTTCATGCAGGTGGACTTGCCTGAGCCGGACTGCCCCACGATGGCCACGAACTCCCCCTGCCGGATCTGCATGGTGACGTGGTCCAGGGCCTTGACTGTGGTGTCGCCCATCTGGTAATACTTGCACACTTCGTTGAATTCGATCAATGCGCTCATGAATCAGGCTCCCCTCTTGCCGAGGCCAGCCACAGGCGCAATGGCCATAGCAACGGCGTATGAAGCGTTGTAGCTGCCGTAGTCGTTATAGCTCAGGGTACCGCTGGAGACATAGCCGACGATATCCCCCTCCTGCAGGCCGCTGGTAATCTCGGTGTAGTTGTCGTCGCTGACGCCGGTGTCCACCGAGACGTAGACATAGCCCTCAGGGGCGGTCATCCCCTCGACGGCGTTGGCCGCGCTGGGGGACCCGGCAGTCACCAGGACATAGTTGCCCCGCTGGACGCAGGCATTGGGGACGGCGATGACGTCCGTGGCCTGCTCGACGACGATGTCGGCGTTGACGTTCATGCCGGGGCGGAGGTCGCCCGGCTCGTCGATCTGGACGGTGATAGGGTAGGTAGTGGTGCCGCCCGAGGTGGTGCCCACCATCGAGACGCGGGTCACCACACCGTCAAAGGTGCCGGACATCGAGTCGGAGGTGACGGTAACCAACTGGCCCACGCTGATGTCGTTGATGTCCAGCTCGTCGATGTTGATGGTCATCTCGAGGTAGCTCAGGTCGTAGATGATGCAGAGGTTGGTGCCGCTCTCCACCGAGTCGCCCTGCTGGTAGTCGCGCTGGATGACGGTGCCGCTGATGGGGGCGGTGATGGTATAGGTGTCCAGCGTCTCCTGGGCGTTCCGCAGGGAGATCTCGCGGCTGCGCAGGCTCTCATAGGCGCTCTGGATGGTCTCTTCCAGGGTGGTGCCGCTCAGCTCAAGGACGATACCGTCCTCGGCCACCGCGCCGCCCTCGCCCACATAGATCGAGGCGACGGTGCCGGCAGTGGAAGCGGTCAGGGTGCGCTGCTCGCGGTAGTCGAAGGTGGCGCTGTTGGTGGAGCTGATGCCGTTAATGGTGGCGGTGGCCGCCTGGTTGGTGTTCAGGGTGCCGGCGTTGGGAGTGGTGATGGTCACGTTCCTGACCAGCACGTTGCCGCTGCTCAGCATATCGCTGCCCGACACCTCGGTGACGGTGCCGTTCAGCACCTCAAAGGTGTCTTCCAGGGTGATCTGGGCCGCCTGACCCACCTGGAAGTTGGCCGCGTCCACCGCGGGGAAGGTCAGCTGCAGGACCATCTGGCTGGCGTCCTGGACCACGGCCACCTCCTGGCCGGAGGTGACCTCGTCCCCCACTTTGACGCTCAGGGTGTAGACGGTGCCCGCCACCGGCGAGCGGACATAGCGGTAGTCGGAGATGGTGTCGTAGTTCCGCTGAGCCTGCTCAAGGTTGATCTGAGCCTGTTCGACATTGGCGGAGGCATCGCTGTTTTCGATCTGATAGAGCTGCTGGCCTTCCTCGACCATGTCGCCCTCCTCAAAATCCGAGACAAGGATCTCGCCCTCCACCAGGGTGCGGACGGTGTAGCTGTTGGCCGCGGCCAGGGTGCCGGTGGTGCTCAGAGTCTGGGAGAGGCTCCGCCGCGTGACAGCCACCTGGGTATACTCGGGCGCGACCTCCACAGTCTGGGCCTGCCGGGCCCGGTTGACCGCCACCGCCGCGACGATCACCACAACGACCACCACCGGAATGATCCACTTGAGGTATTTTTTGTATCTGCTCAGGTCAAACCCGGTCTTTTCCCCGTTATCCGCCGGCATTTCCTTCCCGGCAGACGGGCTTGTCTTTTTCTTCCAGGGCATGTAAATCTATCCTCCTGATCTGCTGTCTGTGCCCGGCCTGGCACACAAATTGCCCGCCGGCCGGGTTTGCTGTCTATATTATAGCACACTGCCGGGGCCAGACAAGCAAAACCCCTTTTCTTTCATAAATTTTTCGAAAAAGCGACATCCCTGTTATATCATTTTTAAGGGTATTTCCGATTTTTCCTTATTTTTTATCGCCGATTTTCACAAAACAGGCCATTTTGTCAAAATTTCGTCTCTCCCGCCCGGGCAGGCCAAAACAGGGGCCGCCGCACATCAAAGGTACAGCAGCCCCTGTTTGTTTCGATCACTGGCCGGCCTTCTCGATGGAGAGGTAGACCCCTGCGGGGACGCAGCAGGCCCACTGCCCTTCCTCCCGCAGCCAGCCGAATTGTTCACAGACGTGATCCGGGCACTGGCTGTCGAGGAAGGCGATCGCCCCATCCTTGACCTGCAGGTGGACGATGTACGGGCCCACCTCGTAGTAATAGTCGTAGTCGGTATCCAGGGGGATCTGTTCGACCACCCCCATCCCGAAGTCCGCCGACGCATAGAGGGGCTCGGCGCGGCCGGCCCGGAAGGCCAGCCACAGCCCCCCGGCCGCCAGCAGGATCACCGCAGCAAAGGCCGCATTGACCAGCCAGCGGCGGCGCGGGCGGGCAGAGCCAGACCGCTTCATCCAACGTAAGCAGCGGCCTGCTGGCCGGCGATCCGGCCAAAGACGGTGAAGTCCGCCACCGCGTTGCCGCCCAGGCGGTTGCCGCCGTGGACGCTGCCGGTCACCTCGCCGGCCGCGTACAGGCCGGCGATGACGGTGCCGTCACCGGCCAGGACCTGGGTGTCGGTGTTGATGGTCAGGCCGCCCATGGTGTGGTGAATGCCGGCGGTGACCTTGATGGCGTAATAGGGTGCGGTGTCCAGGGGGTTGGCGAAGCTGGTGCGGCCGAACTCCTCGTCCACGCCGACGGCCACAGCCGCGTTCCACTTCTCCATGGTGGCGGTGAAGGCGTCGGCGTCTACGTCCATGGCCTCGGCCAGCTCAGCGTAGGTCTCACCGGTGACGGTGTAGCCGTTGTTGATGTAGCCCTGGATGACGCTGGAGGCGTCTACCATGGCC
This sequence comes from uncultured Faecalibacterium sp., assembly GCA_964511805.1. Classification (GTDB taxonomy): domain Bacteria; phylum Bacillota; class Clostridia; order Oscillospirales; family Ruminococcaceae; genus Faecalibacterium. The sequence continues at coordinate 6,608 of CAZEIG010000029.1, read as the reverse complement.
TGGTCAATGACCAGCCAGCTGTAGCTGCCGGTCTGGGCGATCTCGGCGACCGAGACAACGTCCCGGGTGCCCACCTCGTCGGTGAAGCGGTTGCCCTCGGCGTTGACCAGGATGGCGCCGTCGCCACGCAGGCCCTCGGTGATGAGGGCGGCGGTATTGGCCTCAACGGTGGGATGGATCTGGATCTGGTCCATGTCCACGGTACCCGCGCCGATGGCCACGGCCATGTCGATGCCCTGGCCCTGTGCGCCGGCGGCGTTGGTGGTCATGAAGCCGGCCAGGGAGGGATCATACTCGACCACCATGTCGAGGTTGGCGCCGAAGCCGCCGGTGGCCAGGATGACCGCCTTGGCGTTGACGGTGACGGTGCCGCCGTTCTTGTCGGTGGCGACGATGCCGACGGCTGCGCCGTTGGCGTCGGTCAGGATCTTGTTGGCGGTGGTGTTGAGGAGGATCTCAACGCCGGCTTCCTCGCACTTGTCCTCCAGGCGGGGGATCATGTAGCTGCCCACCGAGATGACCTTTCCCTCGTCGTCGAGGGGGCGGTGGATCCGCTTGACCGAAGCGCCGCCGAAGCTGGAGACGCTGGGCAGGTCGATCCCCTGCTCAGCCAGCCAGGCGATGGCGTCGGCCGAGTTGGCGCAGAGGGTCTCGACCAGGGCGGGGTCGTTGATGCCGTGGCCGCCGATCATGGTGTCCAGCTCCATCAGCTCGACCGAGTCGAAGTATCCCTCGGGGTTGGCCTGGTAGGCGGCCCACTGCTCGGCCACAGTGGCGGCCAGGGCGGTGATGGTCTCGTTGTCGGCGTAGTCGCTGGCGGCGGTGGCCAGGGTGGCCTCGACGCCGGCGGCCTCGTTGAACTCGTTCTCATCCTGGGCAGGGGTCTCGGCAGCATTCAGGCCGCCGGTGGCGCGGACCGAGTTGCCGCCCACCATGGCCTGGCTCTCGACGATGACCACGCTCTTGCCCTCCTGGGCGGCGGTGATGGCTGCGGTCATCCCCGCACCACCGGCGCCCACCACCACGATGTCGGTGTCAATTGTGGTATCCTCGGCCTCAGCGGTGGCACCGGTGCCGGTGAAGTCGGCGGCGTCCAGCCCGGCGGCGGCCAAAGCGGCCGCCAGGGCCTCATTGACTGCGCCCGAGGTCACCGACGCGCCCGACACGACGTCGATCGAGCCCTTGTTCTGGGAGACGATCTCGTCAGGGGCATTCTCGATGACCACCGAGCCGACACCATCGGTCTCGCTGTCGCCGGTGATGACGCAATCGGTGATGACGCCGTCGGTCAGGGTAACGGTGACGGTGACTTCACCGCCAAAGCCTTGGGCGGTGCCGGTGAACTCGCCCGACACCCCGCCCGAGCTGGCGCCAGAGGCCGCCGTGGAGGAGGAATCTCCCCCGCCGCAGCCAGCCAGGCCGAAGGCCATGACCGCCGCCAGTGCGAGCGCTGCAATACGCTTTCTCATCTTGATGGATCCTTTCTTCTCTTACATTTTATTAAGAAGGCACATGATGCAGAGGGACGCGGGGCGCGCCCCCTCCGGACAGCCCTGCACGGCTGTCTGCCTTGATTGTACCGGATCGTTATATGTCTGTCAAGGTGCGTATTGCGTTTGATTCCATTTTGTAGCTTTTGGGATGATTTTCTTTCACGACCCGGGCCGCCGGGCGGGCCGGAGGAACCAGATGCAGCCGAAACCCGCGGCCGCGGCGGCCAGCGCCAGCCAGTGGCGGCCCATCTCCAGCCCCAGCAGCCGGGCCGCCAGAGGGAAAAGCAGGCTGCCGGCGCTCTGCCCCAGGGCCAGGAAGCCGTAGTTCACCCCGGCGTGGGGCAGGCCAAAGAGGTCGGTGGAGAAGGCCGGCAGCACCGCCGACAGGGCCGAGTAGCAGAAGGTCAGTCCGGCGTACACCCCCACCACCGCCCACCCTCGGGCGAAGGCAAACCCCGCCGACAGGGCGCAGGACGCCCCGAACAAAAGCAGGTCGGTGGGCCGGCGGCCGATTCTGTCGCTGAGCAGGGGTATCAGCAGGCGGCCGGCAGTGCTCCCCACGCTGCCCAACACCACCGCCCAGACCGCCTCCCCCTCGGCCAGCCCCCGCTCGTTCCCCAGCCGGAGGATGATGGGGCTGAAGAGGAGGACCGCCGGTGTGGAAAAGCAGACCGACGCGGTGCAAAGCCAGTACTGCCGGGTCCGGAGCATCCGGGCGGGGGTGTAGTCGGGGCCCACGGCCGGGCTGTCGGGGGCCTTCTGCCCTGCCGCAGGCGGGTCGGTCAACAGGGCCGCTCCCGCCAGGCAGACCGGCAGGGCCGCGCACTCCAGCGCCAGAAAGGCCCCCCGTATCCCCCACTGCGGGGCCGCCGCCCCAAACAGCCCGGCGCAGAGCAGTCCCGTCCCCCAGAGGGCCGCGCACCGCGGGCCCTGCTTGTCCTGCAGAAATCCTCCGATTACGCAGCCCACCCCATAAGCCGCAATCAGGACGCTGAAAGCCGCCGCGGCAGCCCCCTCGCCGAGGGCGTATTCCTCCATGACCGGCTGCTGGAACACACCCCAGGCTGCCGGCAGGCCGGTCAAAAGCTGGACCGCCGCCCCCGCCGCCAGGATGGTCCCAGGGGTGGGCGGAGACAAATCGCTGCATCTTCACAGGGCATCGCCCCTCCTTCTCTCTTCGCTCTTCTTAGTATGCCCGGTTGACAATCCGCCCCTTCATTCTATATAATGGGGGCAGTTTAACACGACATGACGGACAAAGAGGGAGAGTACGATATGAAAATTCAGCCATTGAAAGGGATGCGGGACCTTCTGCCCGCCGAGCAGGCCCTGCGGGACTACATCCAGGGCCAGATCCTCGAGGTCTACCGCGCCGCCGGTTTTGAGCGGATCTCCACCCCCATGCTGGAAGATATGGAAAACCTGGACAAATCGGAAGGCGGCGAGAACCTGAACCTCATCTTCAAGGTCCTTAAGCGGGGCGAGAAGCTTGCCGCCGCCCTGGCCGCCGGCAAGACCGGCGAGCTGGCCGACATGGGCCTGCGGTACGACCTGACCCTGCCCCTGTCCCGCTACTACGCGGCCAACCGCAGCGTCCTGCCCAGCCCCTTCAAGGTCATCCAGACCGACCGGGTCTTCCGGGCCGAGCGCCCCCAGAAGGGCCGCCTGCGGGAGTTCGTCCAGTGCGACATCGACATCATCGGGGACGAGAGCCCCAACGCCGAGGTCGAGCTGATCGACGTCACCGCCCGCGCCCTGCTCAAGATCGACTTCGACGGCTTCACCGTCAACATCAACGACCGTCGGATCCTCCGGGGGATGCTGGAAAGCATGGGCTTTGCCCCCGACACCCTCGACTCGGTCTGCATCACCTTCGACAAGATGGACAAGGTGGGGGCCGAAGGGGTCCGGGCCGAGCTGACCGGGAAGGGGATGCCCGCCGCCGCCGTCGACGCCCTGGCTGCCTTCCTGGCCGAAGGGGAGGTCACCCTGGATGCGGTAGCCGCTCGCTGCGCCGATCCCTCCATCGCCGACGATCTCAAGTATGTCCTTGAGACGGCGGGCCGCCTGGCCGCCGGCAAATACAAGGTCGCCTACTTCCCCAGCCTGGTGCGGGGCCAGGGCTACTACACCGGCATGGTGTTCGAGGTCGCCTGCCCCCAGTTTGCCGGGGCGGTGGCCGGCGGCGGCCGGTACGACAACATGGTGGGCAAGTTCCTGGGGCAGAAGGTGCCGGCGGTGGGCTTCTCAATCGGGTTTGAGCGGGTCTGCGGCATCCTGCTGGAGCAGGGCTACCAGATCCCCGGCGCCAAGCCCAAGATCGCCCTCCTCTACCCGGCCGGGGCCGACTTCCCCGCCGTGCTGGCCCAGGCCGAGGCCCTGCGGGAAGGCCACAGCGTCACCGTCCTGGCCCAGGACAAGAAGCTGGGCAAGCAGCTTGCCAGCCTCGAGGCCGCCGGTTTCGCGGGCGCAGCCTTCGCGGGCAAGGACGAGATCAAGTGGTTCGCGGATCGGAAGTAAACCGAAACCATCACAGGCGGCGGCTCGATCCCCGACCAGGCTGGCCGCAGCCCGCTCATTTCCTGCCGGCCAGCGCCCTGGCCGCCCGGCTCAGCTTGTCCACCATCGCCTCCGGCTCGTCCTTCATCCCGCCGGCGACCCACTCCAGGGTCATCCCCGCGATCGCATAGGTGTAGAAGCTGACGACGAGCCCCTTGTCCTCCTCACTGAGGGCGGCGGTGCTATGTAAATCCACTCCTTTTCCAGCCGGTTTCCAGTCAATGGAATGGATTGCAGCACAAAAATGTAACAAAATTTTATCAACTTTTTATCGGCAATAAAAAATCCCGCCTGGACGATATGCGCGTACAGGCGGGACATCTAACTTACCGGCGGCCGTGGAGGATGGGGGACAGCGGCTTGTAGATCAGCATACAGAGCACCGCGTTCAGCAGGCCCTTTGCCAGGGTCCAGGGCATATTGAAGATGACCAGGCACTCCAGCAGGCCGTCCACCGAGGGCAGGATGGCCTGGTACATCCCGATGATGGTGTCAAGGGGCATCCCGTAGATGACCACATAGGCCGGGTAGGTCAAAAAGTAGTTGAGGGGGACGCTGACGATGGCCATAGCCGCCGCGCCCAGCACCGCACCCAGGACGGCATTCCGGCGGGTTTTGCTGCGCTGGTAGATGAAGCCGGCCACCCAAGAGAACACCGCCCCGAAGAGGAAGTTGCACAGCTCGCCCACCCCGTTGGTGGAGCCGGCCAGCAGCAGATGGAGCAGGTTCTTGATGAGGGCCACCAGGACACCGTACACCGGCCCCAGGGCGAAGGCGCCCAACAGCTCGGGCAGGTCGGAGAAGTCCATCTGGACAAACGAGGGCATGATCATTGGCAGTGGGAAGTCCATGAACATGAGGACGAAGGCCACTGCCGACAGCATGGCGGTCACGGTCAGGTTGCGGATGCGGTCACGGCTGTGGCCGGCGGTGTGAAGTTCCATATTGGCTTGCATAATGTCATTACCTCCCGGGGCGTCGCCCCAATCAACAGGTGGATAAATGAATGCGGAAAGTCCTTTTCACCCCGGAAGACAAACAGAAAACGCCCTGCCGCACAAAACCATGCAACAGGGCGCCATGAAACAAAACCGCTGTCCATCGTCTCTTCCATCCGGACTATACCGTCGGCCCCGGAATCTCACCGGGTCAGCACCCTTGCGGGTGGTCGCGGGCTATACCGCCGGTGGGGAATTGCACCCCGCCCTGAAACGAACTTTCTGCTTACAGTATAGCACAGAAGTTCCAAAATGCAAGTGGGAGATGCAAAGCCCTACTCTTTATCATTTGCCTGCGGGCGCGTTCTGTGTTACAATGGGGCGAACGAAGGCGCAGCGCACCGCCGCACCAGATACCGGATAAGGAGTACCGCACCATGATCTTCTCGATACAGGACCTTTCTTTCACCCTTGGTTCTCTGCTGCTGGAGGGCTACGCCGCCCTGGCGGCCCGGCTGGCCTGCGCGGCCCTGCTGGTGCTGGCCGGGCTGGCCCTTCAAAAGGCGCTGCGGGGCGGGCTGTTCCCCCGGCTGCAGAAACTGCCGCTGCGGCCGGCCGCCCTCCCCATCCTGGTGAAGAGCTTTGCCGGGCCGGTGGACCGCTTTGCCCTGGCCACCGGCATCTATCTGGCCCTGGCCTCCCTCCCCTGGGGGATCGCGGCCATCCAAGAGCTGCTACTGACCCTCTACCGGCTGGTACTGATCCTCCTGCTGACCTGGGGGCTGTACGGGGCGTCGGACCTGACGGGACTGCTCCTCTCTTCCACCCGGAAGGAGATCAAGGGCAGCCGGACCCTGCAGAACGTCCTGGAAAAGGCCTACAAGGCCCTGGTGGGGGCGATGGGAATCCTGATGGCCGCCCAGGAGCTGGGCCTGCCGGTCACCGGGGTGATCACCGGCGCGGGGCTGGCCGGCCTGACCATCTCCCTGGCGGCCCAGGATACCGCCAGCAACCTCTTCGGCGGGCTGATGATTTTAATCGAGCGTCCCTTTGAGGTAGGGGATTGGATCATCGTGGGGGACGTAGAGGGCGCTGTCGAGGACATCAGCTTCCGCTCCACCCGGGTGCGGGCGCTGGACAACTCCATCTATGTCCTGACCAACAGCAACGTCTGTTCCTCCACCATCAACAACTGCACCCAGAGGCAGAAGCGGCTCTACCGCTTCACCCTCAGCGTTGCCCGGGAGGTCACCCGCCCCCAGCTGGAAAAGCTGATGGCAGACCTGCGGGCCATGCTGGCCGCCAGCCCCCACACCTATGAGGACTCGGTGATCGTCCAGCTGTCGGGCTTTGGGGCGTCCAGCATCGACATCCTTGTGTCGGCCTACCTCCGCACCCCCGACTACAGCACCTTCCTCCAGATGCAGAGCGAGCTGCACCTGGACCTGATCGACGTCATGCAGGCAGCGGGGGTGGCCTTCTCCTTCCCCACCACCAACGTGTATATCAAGGACGCGCCCCGCGCAAACTGACCCTAGAGCAATCCCATCAAATATCAACGATACCCAGAACAAGCAAACCAGTTCCTGCAATCCGAAGCTGTAACACAGGAAAATGC